>CACWZI010000004.1 GCA_902765305.1 uncultured Eubacteriales bacterium | reverse complement strand
CGTTTTTGTCGCGGGAACGTAACCTCTGTCTTGGTTGTAATGATTCATGCGCGGCTTTTCCTGTTCCCTGTTGACTGTTCCCTGTTCCCTTTATACTACCCTTTGTATTTCCGTCAACAGCTCGACAAATCAGTATTTACTTAAACAATATCCCCCTTGACGAAACCCCGCTCATGCGCTATCATTAATACAATACATTCTGCAAATTGGAGATGTTTACCCATGAGTGAGAACTGCAATCACGATTGCAACAGCTGCGGGGTCAACTGTCCCAGCCGCGAGGGCGGTACCCCGAACTTCGCCGCGCCGGCCAACGCCAACAGCCGGGTGAAGAAGGTCATCGGCGTGGTCAGCGGCAAGGGCGGCGTGGGCAAGTCGCTGGTCACCAGCCTGATGGCGGCGCTGATGCGCCGGCGCGGGCACAACGTGGCCATACTGGACGCCGACATCACCGGCCCCTCCATCCCCACCGCGTTTGGCGTGCACACCCAGCTGATGGCCTCCGAGGGGGGCATATTCCCCGCCGTCAGCGCGACGGGCGTCAAGCTGGTCTCCCTGAACCTGATGCTGGACAACGAGACCGACCCCGTGGTCTGGCGCGGCCCCATCATCGCCGGAACCGTCAAGCAGTTCTGGAGCGACGTGATGTGGGAGGACGTGGACTTCATGTTCGTGGACATGCCCCCGGGAACCGGCGACGTGCCGCTGACGGTGTTCCAGTCGCTGCCCCTGGACGGCATACTGGTGGTCACCTCGCCCCAGGAGCTGGTGGGCATGATCGTGGAGAAGGCCGCGAACATGGCAGCCATGATGAACATACCGGTGCTGGGCATCGTGGAGAACATGAGCTACTTCAAGTGCGACGCCTGCGGCAAGGAGCACCACATCTTCGGCGAGAGCCACGTGGACGAGATCGCCGAGCGCCGGGGCATCGCGAACGTCGCCAAGCTGCCCATCGATCCCGCCATCGCCGCGGCCTGCGATGGCGGCAGGGTCGAGATGCTGGAGTCGCCCTGGCTGGAGCCGCTGGCCGACGCGCTGGAAAAAGTCTGATTCTCTGAACCGTCACAACCATACAACGGAGGCTTTCATGCGATATGAAAAATCCTGCGGCGCTGTGATATTCAGGAAGGACGCGGATTGGAACGTACTGCTGATCCGACACACCAAGGGCCGGCACATTTCCTTCCCCAAGGGGCACGTGGAGCCGGGTGAGACCGAGAGCCAGACCGCCGAGCGGGAGATCTTCGAGGAGACGGGCCTGCGGGTGCGGGTCGACCGACGCTTCCGGGCGGAGAACCGCTACAACATCCGCCCCGACACCCAGAAGCTGGTGGTGATCTTCGCCGCCACCACGGACCAGGCCGAGATCCACCCCCAGCCCGAGGAGATCGCCGAGGCGTTCTGGCTGCCCATCGAGGAAGCCGCCGCCCGGCTGACCTACGAGCGCGACCGCAAGATCATGCGGGACGCGTTCGACCACATCCAGAGGTATCCAACGCCAACAGAATAGAAGCAGCAAGCGGACCCGATGAGGGGTCCGCTTGTTGCGTCAGGGAGGCAAATACTGATTTGTCGCGTTGCGACAAATCAGTATTTGAGTGGCTAGTGGCTAGTGATTAGTGGCTAGTGAAGGAAGAAATCCTTGCGGATTTCTTTGATTTAAAGGATTACGAAGAGCTGGAAGCCCCGTAGTTTCAATTCAATCAAACAAATCCCGGAGGGATTTGCTCCACCACTAACCACTAGTCACTAATCACTAACCACTGAATACTGATTTATCGAGCGTAGCTCGATAAATCAGTATTTGTCTAAACCATCCACGCGCAAGCCACGGGGGCTGCCTTTCGGCAGCCCCCGCGTGCTGTGCATTTGCACCACTAATCACTAGTCACTAGTCACTAGCCACTAGCCACTAATCACTAAATACTGATTCGTCGAGCACAGCTCGACAAATCAGTATTTCACGCCGCGGCCTCGTCCGTCAGCATGAACTGCAGGTCCTCGTCCTTCATGTAGCCGGTGTGGTTCTTGTAGCTGATCAGGCTCCAGCCGCCGCTGGTCTCCACCACCATCAGGCGCTTGCCGTTCTTGATGCGGCCCAGCTCGGTGGCGTCCTCGGAGTCCACGTCGTATACCGGCGCGTAGCCCCCGTCCATGGCCAGCACCATCGCCGGCAGCATGACGCTGACCTTCTCGCCGCCCTCGGCCTGGGGCTCCTCCGCCTCCGGGGCCTCCCCGGCGTCCTCGCCCTCGAAGGCCAGGTAGCGGTTCAGCAGGTAGCCGGTGCGGCCCTCCCACTCCACCAGCGTCCACTCGGCGCTGCGCAGCAGCACCACCACGCCGGTGCCGTCGGGGATCTCGGCCAGCACGGCGCTGTCGGTGGAGGGGGCTTGCCGCAGGTTCAGCGCCGCGCCCGCGCCGTCGGTGTTCACCGTGGCCAGCTCGTCCTGCAGGCCGTGGTCCTCCAGCGAGCCGCCGGAGGCCAGGTATTCCTCGAAGTCCTCCGCCGGGACGGAGGCCCCCCGCAGGTAGCCGTCCTCGGTATGGCCGATGACGTAGGCCAGCTGGCCGTCGGCGGAGGTATAGCTCAGCTCGTAGATGTCCTGGGGATAGTAGGTCAAAAAGGCGTTGTTGACATAGCCCACATTGCGGCCCCGCTGGACCTTGCTCCAGCTGGCGTCGTACTCCAGGGCCACCACCAGGTCGCCCGGGGACAGCCGGGTCAGCGCGTCGGAGCCCCCCGAGGGCTTCTCCCTCAGGCGGATGCTCACGTCGCTGGTCACCTGGCCCATGGTGAGCTGGCCGCCGGTGGTTTCGCAGGAGAAGTCGCCGCTCCCGGCGAACAGCTCCTCCACCTTGCCGGATTCGTAATACAGCGCCTTCTGGATCTCGGATTCCATCACGCCGTCGGCAGGATAGCCGTAGGCCCCCTGGAACACCTTCACGGCCTCCAGTACGTCCACGTCGAACACGCCGTCGATCTTCTCGTCGTACAGCTTCAGCTTCTTCAAATCCTGCTGTATGCTGCGCACCACCGGGCCGCTCATGCCCTCCTTCACGGCCACGTTCCGGGCCGTGGGGGCGGTCTCGTCGTCCATCAGGGACGCCTGGAACTCGGGGCTGGCGACGCCGGTCTCCATCAGGCCCATCATGCGCTGAGCCTCCCGCACCGCGTTCACGGTGCCGCCGCCATACTTGCCGTCCAGCTTGCCGGCGTAGATACCCAGGTCCCGCAGGCGGGTCTGGAGGTTCAGCACCTCCTTGCCCTCGCAGTCGCGCCCCAGGTCCCCCTCGCGGTCGGCGACGCCCAGGAACTCGTTGTAGGTCATGCCCTTTTCGTTGGTGTAGGAGTTCGCCAGCAGCAGCGCCCGCAGGTCGTTGTCCCGGTGGCGGCCCTGGAAGATGCGCACCCGGGTGCCCTCCAGGCAGCACTTGGCGATGAACTCGGCGTCCTCCCAGCGCAGGCGGATGCAGCCATGGGAGGCGGGGTTGCCCAGCTCGGTCACGGCGCTCTTGCTGATGGTGGCATCCGACTTCTGGGCGCAGGGCAGCGAATGGAACAGCACGCCCTTGTAGATACGGGTGGCGTAGTGGGCGTAGCAGCTGTAATAGCCGAAATAGTACCAGTACTCCCGTTCCAGCTCCTCCATCTTGGGCGGCAGGTAGTAGGTACCCAGGGGCGTGGCGTCGTTCAGCCCCGTGGAGCAGATCATCTGCCGCACCACCGACTTGGAGACGGTGCTGTAGACGGTGACGATCTGGTTGTTCACGTCCACCTCGATGTAATAGGGCATGTTGTATCGCTCGGCGGCCAGGGCCCCGGCAGCGGTCACCGCCAGCAGCAGCGCCAGCACCAGCGAAAGCACGCGATGTTTCATCCTCATAGCAGTCAACCTCGTAGCAAAATCCGTCAGCTCAGTCCGCCGTCGGCGTCCTCCTGGGCCTTCATCACGGAGTCGTCGAAGGCCAGGTCCTCGCCCACCATGTAGCCCTCGTGGCCCATGTAGCGGATGTGGCACCAGCCGTTCACCGTCTCCAGGACCTCCACCGTCGTGCCGTCTGCCAGGTGGCCCAGCACCTTCGCGTCCGCGATGTCGTCTTCATAGACCGCGGCCTGCTCGTCGTTGGCGCTGACCACCTTCGCGTAGCCGTTGAAGGCGCTCCGGGCCTTTTCGGCGTCGGTCCTGGTCTCGAAAGCGTCCTTCGGCCCGGCCCAGTACATGAGATAGCGGTTCATCAGGTAGCCGGACTGGCCGCCGTAGGTCACCTGGGTCCACTCGGCGGTGCGCTGCTCGGCCCTCAGGCTGCTGCCGTTATCCACCGTGGCCAGCACGGGGCTTTCGCCGTCCGGGGCCGCCCGCAGGTTCAGCGGGGCGTCGCCCTCGCCGGTATCCACGGTGACATAGCCGCCCAGGGCGCCGGTGTCATAGGCGTCGTCATTGGCGGCGAGGTAGTCCTCGAACACGCTGCAGGGCAGGTCCGCGCCATTCCGGTAATCCGCGCCGCTGTTGCCCACCAGGCAGATCACATCCCCCGAGGCGGAGGTATAGCGCAGCTGGCCCACCATCTGGCTGGTAAAGTTCAGCAATTGGTTATAGACATAGCCGGTCTCCCCGTCCGAGGCCACCTTGGACCAGCCGTCGCCCTGCTTCAGCACGATCAACCGGCGGTTCTCGGGCAGGCGCTGCAGCGTGGGGCTCTTCATCGAAGCGCTCTTGCGCAGCTTGACGCCGGCGGCAGCCTTCACCGTAGCCAGCACCATCGGCTCGCCCGACCACTGGCAGCTGTAGTCCGATTCCCCGAAGGCCATGACGACCCGGCCCGCCTCACAGGCGATGGCCTTCTGCACGGTGGGGTTGGCCACGCCGTCCACCGGGTAGCCGTAGACCCGCTGGAACTGGCGCACGCCGTCCAACACGCCCGCGTCGTAGACGCTGTCCAGGGCGTCGCTGTACAGCCGAAGCGTCTTCAGGTTGGCCTGCAGCCGCTTCACCGCGGGGCCGCTCATGCCCGATTCCAGCTGTACCTTCATGGCGGTGGGGGCGTCGTCAGCAAATATCGCCTCGATGAAATCGGGGCCGGCGAGCCCGGTGGGGTCCAGGCCCATCAGGTATTGGGCGTAGCGCACGGCTTTCACAGTGGCGGTGTCGTAGACCTCCCCCGCCTCCCCGTCGAAGATGCCCAAGTCCCGCAGGCGGTATTGCAGGTCGGTCACCGCCTGGCCCTGGCTGTGCCGGTCCAGCACCTGCGGGTCGTCGGAAAGGCCCAGGAAGCTCTCGTAGGAAAAGCCCTTGGAGGCGTCAAAGCTCTCCTGGTACAGCAGCGCCCGGAGCTCCTCGTCCCGGGTATCGCTGCACAGTATCTTTACATGAGTGCCCGGCAGGCAGTTTTCCGCGATGAACTTCGCGTCCTGCCAGCGCAGGCGGATGCAGCCGTGGGAGGCCGGCGTGCCGAAGCGCCGCAGGCATTCCCGGTCGATGCAGTCCTCGTCCTTCCAGTTGTAGGGGATGGAGTGGAAAAGCACCTTCCCGGACAGCCGGGTGGCGTAGCGCACAAAGAAGCCGCCGATCTGGTACCAGGGCCCGCGATCGGTGCGCTTCTCGTTCTCCGGGAGGATATAATCGCCCACCGGCGTCCAGTGCAGCTTCTCCCCGGAGGAGCAGAGCATCTGGCGCACGATTTCCATCGTGGCCGCGTCGTAGATGGTGACGATCTGGTTATAGACATCCACTTCGATGTAGTATTGCGGGCTTTCCTCCGCCACGGCCGCCGACAGGGGCACAAACAGCGACAGCGCAACCAGCGCCGCCGTCAATACCCAGCAAAGAAGTCCACGTCGCTTCCAGCCCATCGTTTTCACCTGCGCATGCGTAATAAGCCAGGATACCCACAACATATGGTGCTCCCGGGGGCAACACTTCCCCATTTATGGTATATTATAGCATACTAATTTCATTAAAATGTTGAATTTGGTCGAAATTTATATCACAAATTTGTCATAAATAGGCGAGTAATGGGGGAACCTTCTGATTTGCCGAGCTCATTCCCCATTCCGCATTCAATTCAGATTTGTCGCCCCGCGACAAATCTGAATTATAGTCCCCCGATCACATCACATCCGTCTCGAGCTTCAGATCCTCCACGGTCATATACCCATCCCTTCCCTCGTAGCGGATCCAGCACCAGCCGTCGGCGGCGGAGAGCACCTCCAGGCGAGTGTCGTTGGGCAGGTGGCCCAGCACCGCCGCGCCGTCCGCGTTCTCCTCGTAGACAGGGGCCTTCCTGCCCGTGACGCTGCGCACCGTGGCGTAGCCCATTACCGGCACGTCGGCGGCGTCGGCGTCCAGCTCCTCGTCCAGGGCGTCCTCGGGGCCGATCCAGAAGGCGAGATAGCGGTTCAGCAGGTAGCCGGTCCGGCCCCGGTATTCCACCTGGGTCCATTCGCTGGTGCGCCGCAGGGCCTTGAAGCGCCGGCCGTTTTCCACGGTGTCCAGCACAGCGCTGTCGCCGTCCGGAGCCTGGCGCAGGTTCAGCGGCGGGCCGCCCGCGCCGGTATCCACGGTGACGTAGTTTTCCAGGCTGTCCACGTCCACCTGCTGGTCGTTGGCGGCGAGGGTGGTCTCGAAGACCTCGCAGGGCAGCTCGGCGCCCGCCCGGTAATCCTCCACGCCGTTGCCGATGGTATAGACCAGGTCCTCCGCCTGGCAGGTGTATTTCATCTGCACCACCAGCCGGTCAAAGAAGGCCACCAGGTCGTTGCGGACGTAGCCGTCCTCCCCGTTCACCCGTACCCGGGACCAGTCCTCCCCCCGGTTCAGCACGATCATCTGCCGGCCCTCGGACAGCCGCTTCACCGTGCGGCTCTGCAGAAGGGGCTCCTCCCTCAGCCGCGCCCCCTCCTTCACGTTCACCCGGGCCATGGGCAGGGGCTCGCCTACCCGCTCGCAGGTGTAATCCTGCCCGCCGAAGGCCTCGGCGAGCCGACCGGCCTCGTAGGCCACGGCCTTTTGCAGCGTGGGCGTCGCCACGCCGTCCTCCTCCCAGCCGTAGGCCCGCTGGAACTGGGCCACGGCCCTGACCACGTCCGCGTCGAAGGCGCTGTCCGGCGCGTCGTTATACAGGCCCAGGGCCGCCAGGTTCTGCTGCAGCGCCTTCACGGCGGGGCCGCTCATGCCCTCAGACAGGCGCACCTCCATGGCCACGGGGGCCTCCGGGCCGTAGAGCACCGACTGGTATTCGAGGGTCGCCACGCCGTCCAGCGCGTCGCCGCTGATGTACTGGGCCTTGCGCACGGCGTTCACGGTAGCGCTGTCGTAGACGCCGCTCAGCTCGCCGTCGTACAGTCCCAGGTCCCGCAGTCGGTATTGCAGGTCCAGCACCTCCGGCCCCTCGCTGGAGCGTGACAGCGCGCCCGCCTCGTTGGATATGCCCAGGAAGCTCTCGTAGGAGAGCCCGGAGGCGGCGTCGTAGGTCTGCTGGCGCAGCAGCTCCCGCAGCGCCTCGTCCCGCTGGTGGCCCTCCTCGATGCGCACCAGCGTGCCGGGCAGGCAGTTTTCCGAGATGAACGCCGCGTCCTGCCACCGCAGGCGGATGCAGCCGTGGGAGGTGGGCTCCCCCAGCTCCCTGGCAGCCCTGGTATCAATGGATTGCAGGGACTGCCGCCTGTAGGGGATGGAATGGAACAGGATCATGTCGTAGATGCGGGTGGCGTACTTCACAAACCGGTCGTAGATGGCGATATAGTACCAGGGCTTGCGGTCCCGGTCCGTCCGGCCCCGGGGCATGATGAACGTGCCCACCGGGGTGATGTTCCGCCCCGAGGAGCACAGCATCTGCCGCACCACGGCGTCGGTGGCCGTGTCGTAGACCGTCACGATCTGATTCTCCAGGTCCACGAGGATGTAATAGGGCATGTCGTAATCCTCCCGCCCGGCGGCGCGGCAAGCCGGCGCTGCCGCGATCAGCAGCGCCAGGAGGAGAACGATCAGCTTGCGTGGGATCATGGCGGCACCTCGCTTTGCAAATACTGCTTTGTCGCGCTGCGACAAAGCAATATTCAATTAGGAATTAGGAATGAGGAATTAGGAATGATGGTGCAAATCCCTACGGGATTTGTTTTGATTCAAAGGACGGAAAGCCTGAAACGACGTATGTTTTCCTATTCAATCAAAGAAATCCGTTAGGAGTTCCTCATCCATTCCTCATTCCTCATTATACCACTTCTTTCCCAATCATGCAAATCCGCGAAAGGCCCCCCCCCGGAATGTCCGCGGGCGGGGCTTTCTGTCACTGTCGCAATATGTACGGCTGGGCCGTCTATTTCACCTTGACGCTCTGGGCATCGGACCAGGCGGACCAGTAGGTCTTGCCGTTCACCTTCTTATTGGCCCGGATGCGCACATACCATTTCTTGCCGGATTGCAGGCCCTTGATGACCCTGCTGACCGTGCCGGCCTTGGCAATGCTCACCTTCTTTGCGGATGCGAAGTTCTTCTTCAGACTGTACTCGAGCTGGTAGCCCGTGATCCCTGCGCCCTTCTTCCAGCTGGCGGTCAGCCGCTTCGCGCCGGCTTCGAGCTTCAGGCCTTTCACCGGCTTCGGGTTGATGGCGAAGCTGCCAGTCGCAGTGCCGGCGTAGCCGTCCACGCCGGTGACGGTCACCGTAGCGGCGCCGACGGCCTTGTTGGCCTTGTAGGCGACCTTGTAATCCGTGCCCGCCCTGAGGGTCTTCTTGTTCAGCACCACCGTGACCGCCGGCTTCAGCGCCTTGCCCGTGACCACCTGGTCCGTGACGGTGACCTTGGCCTTCGACAGGTCGATGCGCACGGCGAGCCCGTTTTTCTTCGCGTACTTCTGGGCGTAGGAGCCGTCCTCTACGATGAAGACTGCCTTCAGGGGATGATCCTCGTCATCGTCGCCTATATAGCTAAACGCGTTCTCTCCGATTTCCGTCACGCTACCGGGAACACTGACCTTCTCCAGCTTCGGGCATTCATAAAAGGCGCTGTCGTGGATCGTGGCCACGCCTTCCTTGATCGTCACACGGGTCAGGTTGGGGCAGTTCTCGAAGCAACCCTCGCCGATTTCCTGGATATTGCCTGGAATCGTTACGCCGGTCACCAGGGGGGATTCATAGAACGCCCACGGGCCGATGGCCGTCGCCCGCTCGGGTATGACGATATCCCCGCCTTCGCCGTGATAGCCGACCACCACGCCGTCCTCGATGTCAAAGTCGTCGTCGGCCGCTTCGCCCTCTTCGCCCTCGTTGGCCAGGGGCGCGAGGTCCGCCGCCACCGGCGCAGGCTCCGCCAGATCGATCTCAAGCCCGGCCACATCCGCCTCCAGGCCATCCCCGATCTCCAGGCCTTCCCCTTACAAAACCAGGTTGAGCCCATCATCCCCTTCGATGACCGGCTCCGCCAGCGGCAGCCCACAGGTCAGCAGCGCCGCCAGCAGCGCGGCAAGTAGTCGTCTCCATTGCTTCATGTCTTCATCCCTCCATAAAATATTATCAGGTTCATAACCTGTTTATAAAATATTATACCCCCTGCATATTCGTCAACTATATTTACCCTTTCTTTTCTTTTTCATTTCGCTGGTTTTTGCATTTCCATGTAATTGGATAATATAATGTTATTGTTCGGTCACATGCAAATACTGATTTGTCGCGCTGACGAAAGGGGAGCCCTATCAGCCCTTCGGGCCACTTCCCCACTGCGGTGGGGAAGCTAAATAGTGACTTGCTATCCCCAAAAGCTTCCCCACCGCAGTGGGGAAGTACCCGCGAAGCGGGGGATAGGGCTCCCCCTCTCCCCGCCAAATCAGTAGTTGCCTATCTGACCAAATTCAACGCAAAAAAACACCCCCTCCATTCGGAGGGGGTAAACCACGCTCTATGAAATCAGAACTTCAGGCTGTTCAGCTTGATGCCGGGGCCCATGGTGCTGGAGATCACGGCGGAGCGGATATAGGTGCCCTTGGCGGCGGCGGGCTTGGCCTTGATGATGGCCTCCATCAGCACGCGGAGGTTCTCGACCAGCTTCTGCTCGTCAAAGGAAGCCTTGCCCACGGGGCAGTGGATGATGGCGGTCTTGTCCACGCGATACTCGACCTTACCGGCTTTGATATCGTGGATGGCCTGCGTCACGTTCATGGTGACGGTGCCGGCCTTGGGGCTGGGCATCAGGCCCTTGGGGCCCAGGATGCGGCCCAGGCGACCAACCTGACCCATCATGTCGGGAGTGGCGACGACCACGTCGAAGTCGAACCAGCCGCCCTGGATTTTGGCGACCATGTCCTCTGCGCCCACGTAATCCGCGCCGGCGGCCTCGGCCTCGGCGGCCTTGTCGGCCTTGCAGATCACCAGCACGCGCACGGTCTTGCCGGTGCCGTTGGGCAGCACCACCGCGCCGCGGACCTGCTGGTCGGCGTGACGGGGATCGACGCCCAGGCGGACGGAAATCTCAACGGTCTCGTCGAACTTGGCCTTGGCGGTCTTCTTGACCAGCGCGATGGCCTCCTCGGGATCATACTGCTTGGCGCGATCGATCAGCTTCAGGCTGTCGGAATATTTCTTACCTTTTTTCATGAATACATCCTCCTTGTGGTCAAGCGGATTCTATGATCCTCCCACGATTCTGGCGCTAACCCTTCAATTAATCGACCACCACGACGCCCATGGAGCGGGCGGTACCGGCGATCATGCTCATCGCGGCCTCGACGGAGGCGGCGTTCAGGTCGGGCATCTTCAGCTCGGCGATCTCGCGGACCTGGGCCTTTGTGATGTTGGCCACCTTGTCCTTGTTGGGACGGCCGGAGGCGTGCTCGATGCCGCAGGCCTTCTTGATCAGCACGGCGGCCGGAGGGGTCTTGGTGATGAAGGTGAAGGAACGGTCCTGGTAGACGGTGATGACCACCGGGATGATCAGGCCGGCCTGCTTGCCGGTGCGATCGTTGAATTCCTTGCAGAATCCGGGGATGTTAACGCCGTGCTGGCCGAGCGCGGGGCCGATGGGCGGCGCGGGCGTCGCCTTGCCGGCGGGCACCTGCAGCTTGATAAGCGCAGTAACTTTCTTTGCCATTTGGGTTTCCTCCTTAACATGTATGTGGTGAAGCGGAACAGATACTGTCCCTCCCACTCACTGAAAATCCGGCCGGGGCCGGGCATTCAGTCAACCAGAGACGGGATCAGTCCACGCGGACGACCTCGTCGTAGGCCAGCTCCACGCTGGTCTCGCGCTTGAGCATGGGCACGGTGACGCTCAGCTGCTGGGTAGCCGGGTCGATGGCCGTCACCTTGCCGGTGAAGTTCTCGAACAGGCCCGTCAGTATGCGTACCTCGTCGCCCACCTGGATGTCGATGCGGGTCTGGGGCGCCGTATCGAATATGGAGGCGAAGTCGGTCTCCGACAGGGGCGTGGCCTTGTTGCCGGAGCCCACGAAGCCGGTGACGCCGCGGGTATTGCGCACCACGTACCAGGTCTCGTTGGTCATCTCCATCTTGACGATCACGTAGCTGGGCAGCAGCTTGCGCTGCACCACCTTGCGCTTGTTGTTCTTGATCTCGACGGCTTCCTCAACCGGTATGCGCACGTCCACGATCTTGTCCTGCATGCCGTTGTTCTCAACGGCCTTCAACAGGCTGTCCCGCACCTTGTTCTCATAGCCGGAATAGGTATGCACGACATACCATTTGATATCCGCGTTTTCAGACATAGTCGGCTCCTTGAAGATCAGCCGGTGATCAGCTTGATCAGCGCGCCGGCGCCCAGGTCAAACACGCCGATGATCACGCCCATGACGATCATGAATACGAATACCACCACGGAGTAGTTGATCAGGTCCTTCCTGGAGGGCCAGGAGACCTTCTTCAGCTCGTGGAACATGTTCTTGAAGCTGCGGCCGATGCCCTTGAAGAAATCGACGATCCTCTGGAAGAACCCGGGCTTGGTATTCTTGTTCTCTTCCTTTGCCATGCTTTCACATCCTTGTCTATGGCAGTATACGGCGATTGCCGACGCCCCTTTTCAGGCGCCGGCCCAGCCGGCCGCGTCACCGCAGCCCGCCGCTTACAGAAGTCGGCTTACTTGGTCTCCTTGTGGCTGGTATGCTTCTTGCAGAAGCGGCAATACTTGTGCATCTCCAAACGATCGGGATCGTTTTTCTTGTTCTTCATGGTATTGTAATTGCGCTGCTTGCACTCGCTGCACGCCAGCGTAACCTTGATTCGCTTATCCGATGCCATGCTTGACACCTCCCCATGTGTTTATTCGGCGCCCGCAGAACCTGCGGCCACCGATGCCCGCAACGGCTTTTGCCGTCGACAACAGCAGCCCACAACCGGGGCAGACTGATATATTATAAAATAGCCCGCCGCCAAATGCAAGGCAATAAGGCGGAATTGTGCAAATTTTACAATATCCGGGCAACGCGCTTTCCCAAATAGGACCATGCGCCGGCGGCACATGGTCCTATAAAGTGCGCCTGAATTACTTGATCTCGATCACGGCGCCGGCTTCTTCGAACTTCTTCTTCATTTCCTCGGCCGCTTCCTTGGTGATGCCTTCCGCCAGAGTGGAGGGCGCCTCGTCCGCCAGAGCCTTGGCTTCCTTCAGGCCCAGGCCGGGCTTGACCTCGCGGATGATCTTGATGACGTTCAGCTTCTTGGCGCCGGCGTCCTTCAGGACCACGTCGAACTCGGTCTTCTCTTCCTCAGCCGCAGCGGCCTCGCCGCCGGCCACAGCGCCGCCCACGACCACGGGAGCCGCAGCGGACACGCCGAACTTCTCTTCCATTTCCTTGACCAGGTCAGCCAGCTCAAGGATTGTCATCTTCTCAATCGCAGCGATGATCTCAGCATTGTTAGCCATGATTATATCCTCCATAATATAGTAAATTCTCGTTGGGGTTCAGGCGGCGCTTATTCCTCGCCGGCCTGCTTCTTGCGAATAGCCTCCACGCAGTACACGAACTTGGACACAGAGCTCATCATGCTGCCCATGATCCGCGCGATGAGGACCTCGCGGCTGGGGGTATTCGCCAGCGCTTCCACGCCCTTGTCGTCGATGTAGGCGCCGTCGACCACACCGCACTTGACGCTCATCTTCTTG
The DNA here is from genome assembly GCA_902765305.1 of uncultured Eubacteriales bacterium. Taxonomy (GTDB): domain Bacteria; phylum Bacillota; class Clostridia; order Christensenellales; family Aristaeellaceae; genus UBA2862. The sequence continues at coordinate 112,954 of CACWZI010000004.1, read as the reverse complement.
GTCTTCTTCATGAAGTCGGAGAGCACCTTGGCGGGAGCGACCGCGTCCTCCATGCCGAAGGCCACTGCGGTGGGGCCTTCCAGGTGGGTCTTGATTTCGTCGATCCCCATGTCCTTCACGGCCAGGTTGATCATCGTGTTCTTCAGAACCGCGTACTCAACGCCTGCCTTGCGCAGCAGGTTGCGAAGCTCGGTATCCTCCGCGACGTTCAGGCCGCGATAGTCAACCAGAACGGCGCTCTGGGCCTTCTCAAACTTCTGCCTGATGTCGGCCACGACGCCCTTCTTTGCCTCGATATTCTTGGACATTTTCTAACACCTCACATTCCGTCCACAGATCGGCTCCGGCGTTGCCGGTGCCGTGACGGCCATCAAAAAACCCTTGCGCAAGACGCAAGGGCGGTGTAATTACTCAACCATCCGTTGCGCCTCGGCGAGCACCCGAAGGTTTACGCATACGCACTCGCTGTCTGTGGCACAGAGCTTTTCAAAAGCCAAGAGGCATTATAGCAGAGCCAGGCCGTCCGTGTCAAGGGGCAGGGCATGGCGTACAGATATTTAACGTCCTGTGTTCCAAACGATCAGTCCGGCTTCTCCCATCTGTCGATCCGGCACCGGTACGCCTTGCCGTCCCGGTCGTAGCCGATCCCCACCAGAAGCAGCTCCGTACCGAAGTCCTTCAGCCCGTCGGCATAGCCCTTCTCCTTGATCTGCCGGATCGCGGTGTCCGCGCCTTCGTTCCACTTCAGCTCCACCAGCAGCGCCGGCACGTCTTTTCCCGGCTTCGGGATATAGACGATATCAGCATAGCCCTTCCCCGTGGGCAGCTCCTCCAGCTTCAGGTAATAATCCTTGTAGGCGAAGTAGGCCACCTGTATGGCCGCCCGCAGCGAAGCCTCGCTGTTGCGGTTCAGCGGGTTCGACACCTCCTCGTGGACCCGACCGACCTGCGTAGCCACCGCTTCGGCGTTTCCGTGGATCGTATCCAGGATCAGCTTGTCGCTCTCGCGCACCCGCGCCAGGGTCTCGCCGTTGTTCGTCTTCCTCAACGCCCGCGTGAATTCCAGCCGTATCTCCTCGTTGGGAATGCGGACCGTGTGCTCCGCCTGGTTATAGGTCAGATACCCCAGGTGCACGAACATCGTCAGCGCCGCGTCCCGGGTATCGTAGGTCAGGTCGTTGTCGTAATACAGCGTATCGATCTCGAGGGATACGCCTCCCATGAGGGCGATGATCGCCTGGCGCAGGCCGTCCACGTCCCACCTGATGAAGTCGAGCAGGTTGTCCGCCGCCGAGGACCGGGACCAGTAGGAATCGAATTCCCCGCTTTCTATGGCGCTCATCACCGAATTCGGATTGTAAACCGAACCGACCCCCTTCAGTTCATAGCCGTCGTACCACCGCTTCATATCGGAAAAGTCGACGCCGTACTCCCTGCACAGGCCGCGGACCTCATCCTCCGTAAAGCCCACGTATTCGGCGAACGACCCGGGGCGCAGCATAGAATATTCCCTGAAATCCGAGAGCGCCGACTGGGTCCTCAGCTTCTTGATCGGCAGTATGCCCGTCATGTAGACCGCCGAAAACAGCTTGGCCGTCGTCGCGCTGCTCTTGAACAGCATCCGCAGGAACAGCAGATATTCAGTCCCCACCTCATCGCTGAACTCTCGGATCGGCACATCCCATTCGTCGATGATCACGATGAAACGCCTGCCGGTCCTTTCGACGACGCTCACAAGCGTTTCGTCGAAGGCGTTGCCGACGCGAATGTCGGGATACGCGACCAGCAGTTCCCGAGTGACGGCGTCCACGAGGAACGAAACAAAGCTCTCCGGTTTCGTCTTTCCCTTGATGTTCGTCATGTCGAGATAGATTACATCGTAGCGGTTCAAATGCGTTTCATAGTCCTGCTGCGTCGATATTTTCCACGGCGCGAACAGCTCACGGGAATCCACCGTCCGGTCGTAGTAGGCGCACAGCATCTGGGCCGCGTAGGATTTTCCAAACCGCCGGGGACGACTGACGCAGGTCAAATTCCTGGCCGTGTCGATCGTGCCGTTGATCACCCCGATCAGGCCGGTCTTATCGATATATCTGGTTTTGACGGCGCGTGCAAATGCGCCGTTTCCCGGATTCAAATAAGTTCCCATCGTCCCACCTCCCAGAGGAGTTTGCAGCTATAGCATACCATAAATGCGCCTGGGCTGCAAGCACCGGCCCCATTTTGTCCTTTCCTTTTTCTATCCTCTAAACCAACATTTATCTTGACTTTTCCCCGCCCGTCGCCTATACTTGCTTCATTGGATATCCGATCTGCGAGGACGGGAACAGTAACCGGGCGGGAGCATTGCAGAGAGGGGCGTCACGGCTGGAAGCGCCCCATGCCATGCGCGGCGAACGACACTCCCCGAGCAGCCGCCTGCGCGGCGTATTCCGGCGTTAACGGAAAATGAGATGAAGCCTCGGCTTCAAGCAGGGTGGCACCGCGAATCCTTCGCCCCTACACACGGGACGGAGGCGTTTTTATTTCTCGCTCACCCTGGAATGAGGCAAACTTTCATTCCTCATTCCTAATTCCTCATTCCTCATTCAATATCGACCGAAGGGAGATATAAAAACATGCTGACCCAGGCCCCCAAGGGCACCCAGGACATGCTGCCCAAAGACGCCTACCGCTGGCAGGAAATCGCGCGGACCATGCGCGAAGCCTGCGCGCTGGCGGGCTACCAGGAGATCCGCACGCCCATCTTCGAGCACACCGAGTTGTTCCAGCGCGGCGTGGGCGACACCACCGACGTGGTGCAGAAGGAGATGTACACCTTCGAGGACAAGGGCAACCGCTCCATCACGCTGAAGCCCGAGGGCACCGCCGGCGCGGTGCGGGCGTTCATCGAGAGCCACATGTACGCCGAGACGCTGCCGGTGAAGCTGTACTACTCCGCCTGCCCCTGTTTCCGCTACGAGAAGCCCCAGTCCGGCCGGCTGCGCCAGTTCCACCAGAACGGCGTGGAAGTCTTCGGCGCGAAGGACGCCAGCGTGGACGCGGAGATCATCAAGCTGGCCATGGACATCCTCCACGCCAACGGCATCGATGGCCTTCGCCTGAACATCAACTCCATCGGCTGCCCCAACTGCCGGGCCGCGTACCTGGAGAAGCTGAAGGCCTACCTTGAGCCCAAGCTGCCCACGCTGTGCAAGACCTGCCAGGAGCGCTTCGAGCGCAACCCCATGCGCATACTGGACTGCAAGGAGGACGCCCCGAAGCTGACGGACGCCCCCGCCATGCTGGACAACCTGTGCGAGGACTGCGCGGGCCACTTTGAGAAGCTGAAGGGTTACCTCGGCGCGATGGGCCTGGACTACGCCATTGACCCCCGCATCGTGCGCGGGCTGGACTACTACACCAAGACCGTGTTCGAGATCATCACCGACGCCCCCGACGGCGGCGAGCTGACCGTGTGCGGCGGCGGGCGCTACGACGGCCTGGTGGAGGAGCTGGGTGGCCCCGCCACCCCCGGCATCGGCTGGGGTATGGGCATCGAGCGTATGATCATGGTGCAGGACATGCGCGGCAGCGCCCCCGCCGCCCCCGCCCCGCTGGACGTCCTCGTGGTCACGCTGGGCGACGACGCCCGCATGGAGGGCGTGAAGCTGGTGAGCGAGCTGCGCGCCAAGGGCATCAAAGCCGACCTCGACCACGCCGCCCGCAGCATGAAGGCCCAGTTCAAGTACGCGAACAAGCTAGGCGTCAAAAAGGTGATCGTCATCGCCGGCGACGAACTGGAAAAGGGCGTCGTGAAGCTGAGGGACATGGAAGCCAGCAGCGAGGCGGAGGTCGCGAGGGGCGAGATCGTCAATCTATTAATTAGGAATTAGAAATGAGGAATGAGGAATTAATAGTGGGATAACCCTTTCAATCCTATAAATCCCGAAGGGATTTAACCGCCATTCCTCATTCCTAATTCCTCATTCCTCATTTAACAACGTAGGAGGATATAGATATGCTTTCCCATAAAAGAGATCATTATTGCGGTCTTTTGACCGAGGCGAACGTGGGCGAGGTCGTCCACCTGTCCGGCTGGGTGCAGCGCACCCGTGACCTGGGCGGCGTGATCTTCGTATGGCTGCGGGACCGGGAGGGCCTGGTGCAGCTGGTGTTTGACGCCGACGTGTGCGGCCAGGAGGTCTTTGACCTGGGCCGCTCCCTGCGCTCCGAATACGTGGTCACCGCCGTGGGCGAGGTCCGCAGGCGCGACGAAGGCGCGGTCAACAAGGATCTGGCCACCGGCGCCATCGAGGTGTTCGTGAAGGAGGCCGCGCTGCTGAACAAGTCCGAGACGCCCCCCATCTACATCGACGACAAGGCCGATGAGAACGAGCTGGTGCGCCTGAAGTACCGCTACCTGGACCTGCGCCGCCCGTCGATGCAGGAAAAGCTGCGCCTGCGCAGCCGGGTGGTCAACCGCATCCGCTACGCCCTGGACGAGGCGGGCTTTACCGAGGTGGAGACCCCCATCCTCTCCAAGTCCACCCCCGAGGGCGCCCGGGACTTCCTGGTGCCCAGCCGCCTGAAGCCCGGCACCTTCTACGCCCTGCCCCAGAGCCCCCAGATCTACAAGCAGCTGCTGATGCTCGCGGGCTTTGACAAGTACTACCAGATCGCCCGCTGCTTCCGGGACGAGGACAACCGCGCCGACCGCCAGCCGGAGTTCACCCAGTGCGACATCGAGATGAGCTTCATCGACGAGGAGGACATCTACGCCAACGTGGAGCGCGTGTTCGCCCGGATCTTCAAGGAGGTCAAGGGCATCGAGCTGAGCCTGCCCCTGCCCCGCATGCCCTGGGTGGAGGCCATGGAGCGCTTCGGCAGCGACAAGCCCGACACCCGCTTCGGCATGGAGCTGGTGAACCTGACCGACATACTGGGCACAACCGGCTTCGTGGTGTTCGACCAGGCCATCGAAAACGGCGGCCGGGTGGAGGCCATCAACGCCAAGGGCCTGGCCGGCATGACCCGCAAGCAGATCGACGGCTACGCCGAGTTCGTGAAGACCTACCGGGCCAAGGGCCTGCCCTACATGACCTTCACCGCCGACGGCAATGTGAAGAGCAGCTTTAACAAGTTCATGACGCCCGAACTGGTCGAAAAGGTGCGCGGGGCCATGAAGGCCGAGCCTGGCGACATCGTTTTCTTCGGCGCGGACAAGAAGGCCGTGGTCTGGCAGGCGCTGGGCGCCCTGCGCTGCGAGATCGCCCGCCGCAACGACATGATCGACCACGACAAGTACAACCTGTTCTGGGTCACCGAGTTCCCGCTGTTCGAGTACAGCGAGGAGGAGGAGCGCTGGGTCGCCGCCCACCATCCCTTCACCAGCTGGTACGCCGAGGACAACGTGTACCTGGACACCGACAAGGAGAAGGTGCGCTCCCGCGCCTACGACCTGGTGATGAACGGCATCGAGCTGGCCAGCGGCTCCATCCGCATCCACCGCAGCGACATGCAGGCCCAGATGTTCGACATGATCGGCCTTTCCCACGAGGAGGCCCATCACCGCTTCGGCTTCCTGCTGGACGCCTTCAAGTACGGCGCGCCGCCCCACGGCGGCCTGGCCTTCGGCATCGACCGGCTGGTCATGCTGCTGACGGACAGCGACAGCCTGCGGGACGTGATCGCCTTCCCTAAGGCCAACAGCGCCAACTGCCTGATGATGGAGACCCCCGCCGACGTGCGCCCCGACCAGCTGGAAACTTTGAAGATCAAGGTGGACATTCCCGAGGAGGCCTGATCCCATGAAGCAGATGATGATCTACAACACACTGTCCCGCAGGAAGGAGCCCTTCGTGCCCGTGCACGAGGGCAAGGTGGGCATCTACGCCTGCGGCCCCACCGTCTACAACTACTTCCACATCGGCAACGCCCGCCCCTTCATCATCTTCGACACCCTGCGCCGTTTCATGAAGCACCTGGGCTACGAGGTGACCTTCGTGCAGAACTTCACCGACATCGACGACAAGATGATCAAGCGGGCCAACGAAGAGGGCACCACCGTCGAGGCCATCGCCGAGAAGTACATCGCCGAATACTTCAAGGACGCCGAGGCCATCGGCGTGCAGAAGGCGGACGTGCACCCCCGGGCCACGAAGCACATCGGCGAGATCATCGGTCTGATCAGGAAGCTGGAAGCCAAGGGCCTGGCCTACCGCGCCGACAACGGCGACGTGTACTTCGACACCCAGGCCTGGCGCAGCAACTACGGCAGGCTGATCGGCCAGGACCTGGACGACCTGGAATCCGGCGCCCGGGTCGAGGTGGGCGACGTGAAGCGCCACCCGATGGACTTCGCGCTGTGGAAGGCGAAGAAGCCCGGCGAGCCCTTCTGGAAAAGCCCCTGGGGCGAGGGCCGTCCCGGCTGGCACATCGAGTGCAGCGCCATGAGCATGAAGTACCTGGGCGAGACCTTCGACATCCACTGCGGCGGCGTGGACCTGATCTTCCCCCACCACGAGAACGAGATCGCCCAGTCCGAGGGCGCGACGGGCAAGCCCTTCGCGAAGTACTGGATGCACAACGGCCATATCAACGTGGACAACAAGAAGATGTCCAAGTCCGCCGGCAACTTCTTCACCGTGCGGGACATCTCCAGGGAATTCGACCCCGAGGTCGTGCGCATGTTCATGCTCTCCGCCCAGTACCGCAGCCCCATCAACTTCTCCCGGGATTTGATGGAGCAGGCGAAGGCCGGCCTGGAGCGGCTGTACACCGCCCGCAACAACGCCCTGTTCGCCCTGGACCACGCCCCCGAGCGCGAGCTGAACGACGAGGAAACGGCCTTCATCCAGCGGGGCAAGGGCTTCATGGACCAGTTCGACGACGCCATGTGCGACGATTTGAACACCTCCGAGGCCATGGGCGTGCTGTTCGAGTACGTTCGGGACATGAACACGTCCCTTGCCGACGCCAAGCAGCCCTGCAAGGCCGCGATAGAAGAGGGCCTCTCCATGCTGAACGTGATGGCCAGCGAGGTGCTCGGCCTGCTGATGAAGGAGGCGGACACCGTCCCCGAGGAGATCAAGGCCCTGGTGCAGGCCCGCGCCGACGCCAAGAAGGCGAAGAACTTCGCCGAGGCTGACCGCATCCGCGACGAGGTGCTCGCCAAGGGCTACGTCATCGAGGACACCCCAAAGGGACCGAAGGTGAAAAAGGCATGACGTCAACAAAAAAGGCCGCTTGCGCGGTCTTTTTTGTTGGGTCAATCCATGGACAGCACCTTCCTCTGCCATCCCCGCTTTCCGCACTCGGGGCACTTCAGATACCGCGTCCTTCCCATGTGCATGGCGAACCAGAAGGGCACGCTCTCGGGCACGTACCTGTGGCCGCAGTGGGGGCATTCGTAGTACCCGGCCTCCCGCTCCAGCTTCATGCCGAAATGTATGCCCACGGCGAATTCGGCGATGGCGAAGGCGATCAACAGCCCCTGCCACAGCGGCTGCTTCACCAGGTACGCGGCCACGAATATCAGCACAATAAAGCTGATCGAGCAGCTGAAGCCGATCACGTATTCCAGCGTCAGCAGCAGCTTCACATGTTCCTCCTGCTGGCGCTTCATCTCCAACAGGTTCTCCTCGGCGATCTTGCTGTAATTCTCCATCTCAATGCGCTCTCCCGACAGCAGCTCGTTGACCGATATGCCCAGGATCTCACAAAGCGGCAGCATCAGCGAAGCGTCCGGCATCGACTTGCCCGTCTCCCACTTGGAGACGGCCCGGTCGGTGATGCCCAGCGCCTCCGCCAGCCTGGCTTGGGTCAGCCCCTTGCCCTTCCGGCACTCGGCCACGAACTTACCAGTTTTGACCTGATCCATCGGGATGCCTCCTTTCGGTAAGCCAGCATAGCCGTTATCATCCGCCAATACAACACACCGCCGGTTGAAACCGCCCAATACAGGCGCTCAACCGGCGGTTGAGTGGGCCGGAACATCGGAAAAGGCCATTTCATTCCTCATTCCTGATCAGATCTCGTCTCCCGCATTGAACGGGTCGCCGCAATTCGGGCAGAACTTCGGCGGCTTGGTCGGGTCGTCCGGGGTCCAGCCGCACTTGTCGCAGCGGAACACACGCTTCTTCTCCGGGCGCTTCGCGCCGCAGTTGGTGCAGAAGTTGCCGTCATTCAGTGCCCCGCAGGCGCAGGTCCAGCGGCCACCGTCGGCCTGGGCCGTCGGCCTGGGCGGCGTAGCGGCACGGGGCGCGGCGGCCCCGGGCGCGGCGGCGGCTCCCACGGCGACCCCGGTCACCTGATTGATGGCTTTGGCGAGGGCCTCGGCCAGGTTCGGCGCCTGGGGCGCGCTCTGGGGCTTCGGCGCACCCATCAGCACGGCCCGCAGGGCGTTGGCCTGCTCCTCGTAGTAGCGGTATTCCTCGCTGCCGATCCGCTCCGGGCGGGCGCCGGTCAGCTCGAAGCGGATGCGGTTGAACCAGGGCGAATCCACCAGGATCGTCGTCTCAAATTCGTAGCTGTAGCGGTAACGGGGCGGGTTGAAGGATACCTGATTGCCCTCCCGGTCCCGATGGGTTTCCTCTGTGCGGTGCTCGGTGACCTCGGTCTGCACGTCGATCACCTGGGAAAAGTCGATCACGTCTGGGTTCGCGTCCCGCCAATTGGTTTGGTTGGTGACGAAGAATTTCCCGGCATTCTGGTCGATGTAGACCTTCATGTCCGCGCCGGCCACCGCGTTGGGGCGCACCCCCGCCAGCACCCGCTGGTTCTGGGCCCGGTACATCAGGTGCTGCCGGATCTCCTCCACGGTGGATTCCCGCCGGTCGGTCATCCAGGGCGACAGCTTTCGGGCGCAGTTCTTGCACAGGTTCCCGTCCGCCAGCTTCCTGTTCCCCAGCAGCCCGATCTCGCCCCCGCAGATATCACATACCTTCTTGTTGAAAAAACCCATGGGCTCCCCTCCTGTCTGACGATGCATTTCATACAGTTATTATATCAGGATATTAAGCGGTTGTAAACAGAAATGTTGGAGAAAACAGCGTTCACAGCCCCATCGCCGTCATGATCCCCGGCATCTGCTGGATGCGGGCGACCAGGGCGTCCTGGCGCAGGTTGCCGCGCAGGCGGACCCGGGCGATATACTCGGCCTGGGGGACGTCCTCGGCGGTGTGGATGGTCAGGTTGACGATGGACATGCGGTTGTCCTTGCAGAAGCGCAGCACTTGGTCCAGCGAGGTCTTTTCGTTGTACAGCACCTCCACCCCGTATTCCGGGGTATGCTGGATCGTGCTGCCCAGCCTGGCCAGCCAGGTCTCCGCCACCAGCACCAGCGCCGTGCCCAGCAGGCCCAGCTCGTAATAGCCGCTGCCGATGGCCAGGCCGATCACGCCGGTGGTCCACAGGCCGGCGGCGGTGGTCAGGCCCTTGATGGTCATGCGCTTGGTGATGATGATGGTGCCCGCACCGATGAAGCCCAGGCCGGAAATCACCTGCCCGCCGATGCGGGAGATGTCCGAGGGCAGCTTCATTTCAAGAAAGATGTACAGGCTGGTCAGCGCCGCCAGCGCCGCGGCCAGGCAAACCAGCGTGTGGGTGCGAAAGCCGGCGGGGCGGTTCTTGGACGAGCGCTCCAGGCCGATCAGCGTGCCGCACAGGCAGGCCATCAGCGTCTTGACCGCCACGGCCCCCAGGCCCAGCGCCCGTATGCCGTCAAATAGGGGAAGCAAGGCATTCCCTCCGTTCTTTTGTAGCGTGAATCAGGAAATCAGCTCCTGCACCGAGTGGACGCAGGGCAGCTCGGCCACCGAGGACAGCATGCCCGAGTGGGAATGGTTCCTCCGCGCCAGCTGGAGTATGAATATGGCCGAGGGATACCGGTCGTCCTTGCGCTCGGTGCGTTCCACGTCGATGTCGTACACCCGCGCGCCCTCTTTCTCGATGGCCCGGGTGATGCGGGCGATGTCGTCCACACCGTTGAACTCCACGTTCAGCGTGATGTTGCGAAGCCGCCGCTTGAAGGCGAATTCCAGCGGCGACATCACGTTCAGCAGCAGCACGATCAGTATGAGCGCCATGATCACGCCCTCGTAGAAGCCCGCGCCGGCGGCCAGGCCCATCACCATCGTGGCAAAAAGGCCGGTGGAGGTGGTCAGGCCGTTCACCTGCTGGTGGGCCACCTTCATGATGATGCCCGCGCCCAGAAAGCCGATGCCCGTGATGACCGACGAGGCCAGGCGGGAGGCGTCGAACTTCATGCCCACCGCTTCGACCACGTCGGCCCAAGGGCCCGTCAGCATTGCGTACTGGTATTGGGTCAGCAGAACGGCCATCGCCGCGCCGATGCTGATGAGCATATAGGTGCGAAAGCCTGCGGCCCGGGCCTTTTGCGACCGTCCGAAGCCCACCACGCCGCCACTGAGCATCGCCAGCAGCAGCCGAAGCAGCGCCGATAAAAAGCTGAACTGCCGAAGTCTCTGCAACACTGCCCCCATGGGCAAATCCCCCTTTATTGGTGACAGATATTCTTATATAAGCATAACAGAAAGCGGATTAAACATCAATAGCTATTTATATGAAAAGTGCGGTTTAAGCTGATTTTGCTATTCTTGTATTGACAAAACCGCATAAAAAAAGTATAATGCTATTGATGGTTTTGACTCTAATATTCATACGGGATTACTGGCAGATGAAGAAATCTGCTGGATATAAAAGGAGGTTTACCCCATGAAGAAAGTTCTTGTACTGGTTCTGGCCCTGGCCATGGCGCTGGGCTGCACCGCAGCGTTTGCCGAGAAGATCGGCTACACCTGCATGGACGGCACCAACCCCTTCTTCGTCGCGCTGGAGGGCGCCATCCGCGAGGTCGTCGAGGCCAACGGCGACGAGCTGATCTCCCTGGATCCCCAGAACAGCAACGAGAAGCAGCTCAACCTGATCGAGGACATGATCTCCCAGGGCATCGTGGCCATGTTCGTCAACCCCGTTGACCGCGACGGCATCATCCCCGGCCTGGACAAGCTGAAGGAAGCCGGCATCCCCATGTTCGGCTTTGACACCGAGGTCGCCGACATGAGCTACCTGGTGACCTATGCGGGCTCCGATAACTACAACGCCGGCAAGGTCTGCGGCGAGGACCTGGTCGCGAAGTGCCCCGACGGCGGCCCCATCATCGTGCTGGATTCTCCCACGATGCAGTCCGTCGTGGACCGCACCAACGGCTTCCTGGACGCCATCGAAGGCCACGGCTTTGAAGTGGTCGCCCAGATCGACTGCATGGGCAACCAGGAGCAGGGCAACCTGAACGGCACCGACGCCCTGACCGCCCATCCCGACGCCGTCGCCATCTTCGGCGGCAACGATCCCACCGCCCTGGGCGCCGCCGCCGCGGCTGAGGCTGCCCAGTCCAGCGCCCTGATCTACGGCGTTGACGGCTCCCCCGACATCAAGGCTCTGATCGCCGAGGGCAAGGTCACCGGCACCGGTGCCCAGTCCCCCATCTCCATCGGCAAGACCATCGCCGAGCTGTACTACAAGTGGAAGGCCGGCGAGACCGTCGAGGCCCGCTATCCCATCGAGACCTTCATGATCAACAGCGACAACATTGCCGACTACAACAACGGTGGCTGGCAATAAGCAGATATCTGCGTTCCCCAGGCACGGCAACCTTTGGCTCAGGCTTTGAGCCGATCGGTTGAGCCCGCCTGACCCAGAGGGCTTTGTTCTCCACCGAGGGCAAAGCCCTTCATGGATGATAGACGCTTTATCGATCACCCCAGGCCGCAGGCGCTTTTGTAGGGGCGGCGATGCGCCGCCCGCCCCCGGTTTTCAAGATTCGGCGGGCGTCGGATCGGCGCCCCTACCCATTTTCAATGGATTCCCATAGCAAGAAACGGTGGTGAAACTCAGTGAGCAACTATCTGCTCGAAATGAAAAACATCTGCAAGTCATTTCCCGGCGTCAAGGCGCTTCAGGGCGTGAACTTCCAGCTGTTGCCCGGCGAGATCCACGCGCTGCTGGGCGAGAACGGCGCGGGCAAGTCCACGCTGATCAAGGTGCTGGGCGGCATCTACATCGCCGAGGAGGGCGAGATCTTCATCGAGGGCAAGCAGGTGACGATCAATAACGTCAACGCCGCCCGGGAAAACGGCATTTCCATCATCCACCAGGAGCTGGTGCAGGTGCCCCACATGACCGTGGCCGAGAATATCTTCCTGGGCCGCGAGCCGATGGGCGCCTTCGGCGTGGATACCCGGGCCATGGTTCGCGACGCCCAGAAGATGCTGGACCGCTTTGACCTGGGCATCGACGCTGCCGCCGAGGTGTTCGACCTCTCCATCGCCCAGCAGCAGATGGTGGAGATCGTCAAGGCCATCTCCTTCAACTGCAAGATACTGGTCATGGACGAGCCCACCTCCTCCATCTCCGACCGCGAGGTGGAGCAGCTGTTCGACATCATGCGCAACCTGGTCAAGCAGGGCGTGGGCATCATCTACATCAGCCACAAGATGAGCGAGCTGAACGAGGTGTGCGACCGGGTGACCGTGCTGCGCGACGGCACCTACGTGGGCACCCGCGAGGTGGTTTCGACCCCCAGGGACGAGCTGATCGCCATGATGGTCGGCCGCGAGCTGTCCAACTACTACACCCGCGACCATGTGAAAAACACCCCCGTGGTGTTCAAGTGCGAGCACATCGACGACAACAAGAAGACCCACAAGCGGGTCAACGACGTGTCCTTCGAAGTGCGCCAGGGCGAGATCGTGGGCTTTGCCGGCCTCGTCGGCGCGGGCCGCAGCGAAACCATGCAGTGCATATTCGGCCTCACACCGGGCAGCAAGGGCACGGTGACCCTGGACGGAAAGACGCTGCACATCCGCAACGCCGTGGACGCCATGAAGCACGGCATCTCCCTGGTGCCCGAGAACCGCAAGGTGGAGGGCCTGTACCACGTACAGTCCGTGGCCTTCAATTCCACCATCGAGGTGCTGCACGAGTTCATCAACGCGCTGCGCGTCAACAGCAAGCGGGAGAGCGAGATCACCCAGGAATTCATCGACAAGATGCACACCAAGACGCCCTCCCACGAGCAGGCGGTCACCAACCTGTCCGGCGGCAACCAGCAGAAGGTCATGATCGGGCGCTGGCTGGCCACCAAGCCGAAGATACTGATCCTGGACGAGCCCACCCGCGGCGTGGACGTCGGCGCGAAGGCCGAGATCTACGAGATCATGAACGAGCTGACCAAGCAGGGCATGTCCATCATCATGATCTCCTCGGAGCTTCCCGAGATCATCAACATGGCGGACCGGGTATATGTAATGTGCGACGGCCGGGTCACCGGCTGCATCGATTATGAAGACGTCAGCCAGGAAGCGATCATGCAGCTCGCGACCCTGGAGACGGCAGGAGGGGCAAAGCAATGACCAAGGTAAAGCGCTATTTCAAGGACAATCTGGGCATCATCGCGGCACTGGCCGTCATGATCCTGTTCCTGTACGTGTTCCCCAGGACCCATACCACGTTCCTGACCAAGACCAACATCTTCAACGTGCTGCGCCAGAGCTCCACCAACCTGATGCTGGCCTGCGGCATGACCATGGTCATCATACTGGGCGGCATCGACCTGTCCGTGGGCTCCATCATCGCCATGTCCGGCGTGCTGGGTGCGGCGGCGGTGGTGTGGCACGGTATGCCTGAGATCGTGGGCATACTGATCGCCATACTTTCCGGCGTCATCTTCGGCCTGCTGAACGGCCTGGTGATCGCCAAGACCCAGATTCCCCCGTTCATCGTCACCCTGGCCTCGATGAACATCGCCAAGGGCATCGCCTACGTGTACTCCGAGGGCAAGCCCATCCGCTGCATGACCGACGCCTGGAAGTTCCTCGGCGCGGGCAACGTGGCCGGCGTGCCCACCCCCGTCATCACCATGACCATCGTATTCATCGTCTCGGTGCTGTTTCTGAACCGCACCCGCATCGGCAGGCACATCTACGCCGTGGGCGGCAACAACACCGCCGCTACCTTCTCGGGCATCAACACGGCGAAGGTCAAGTTCGTTGTGTTCAGCTTCAGCGGCCTCATGGCCGGCCTGGCGGGCATCACCATCGCTTCCCGCCTGTACTCCGGCACCTGCACCTCCGGCGACGGCGCCGAGATGGACGCCATCGCCGCGGTCGTGGTCGGCGGCACCTCGATGTCCGGCGGCTCCGGCAAGCTGGGCGGCACGTTGATCGGCGTGCTGATCATCGGCATACTGAACAACGGCCTGAACCTGATGGGCGTCAACTCCGACTGGCAGTACATCATCAAGGGCGCGGTCATACTGCTGGCCGTGTACACCGACTTCCTGCGCAGCCGGAAGAAGGGCAGCTGATGCGGGTATGATACCGTCTTGGTTAAGGAGCGCATTCGCGGAACGACGCGAATGCGTTCCTTTCTTTGGCCATTTCCATTGCCGTTCGATCAGGCTCGGCTCCCTCCCCCACACAAAACAGACCCTTCCCCCGATATCCGTTGACTTTTAATACGGCTTATGCTATATTGTAAATGAAAAAGAAATACAGGTGATCTTGTATTCAATACTATATTATATAGATTTGTAAATTATATGAACGGGGTGAGCGGTATGAAGATCGCGTTTATGTTTTCCGGCCAGGGGGCCCAGTTTCCTGGCATGATGAAGGACCTGTGCGAAGCCGAACCGGCGGCGCGGCAGGTCTTCGACACCGCAGACGGCGCCCTGGGCCGCGATATTACCGCGCTGTGCTTCGAGGGGACCCAGGAAGCATTGAACCTGACCCACAACACCCAGCCCTGCGTGCTGGCGGCGGACCTGGCGGCGGCCATGGCGCTGAGGGCCCATGGCGTCGAACCTGCGGGCGCGGCGGGCTTTTCCCTGGGCGAGTACGCGGCGTTGGCCTACGCCGGGGCCGTTGGCCTGAGGGATGTATTCGAAATCATACAGCACCGCGCCGATGCCATGCAGGAGGCCGTGGCCCCCGGCAAGGGTGCCATGGCCGCAATGATGGGCGGCAGCCCCGAGGCGGTGGAGGCGGTATGCGCCGCGGTGACGGACGGCTACGTGGTGGCCGCTAACTACAACAGCCCCGCCCAGACCGTGATTTCCGGCGAGAGCGCCGCCGTGGACCAGGCCATCGCCCTGGCCCGGGAGCAGCGCATCAAGGGCAAGAAGCTGGCAGTGAGCGCCCCCTTCCACTGCGCGCTGATGGAACCTGCTGCCCGTAGCCTGGAAGTGCTGTTCGAAACCCGGACGTTTGACGCCCCCGCCATTCCCGTATACATGAACGTGGATGCCGCCGCGAGCACCGACGCCGTTGCCATCTCCGGCCTGCTGGTGCGCCAGGCCATGAGCCCGGTGCGCTGGATGCAGACGCTTTTGAACATGCGGGCCGACGGCTTCGACACCTTCATCGAATGTGGCCCCGGCCACGCGCTGTCCGGCTTGGTCAAAAAGACGCTATCGGATGTGACGATCCTGCGGGTGGGCGACACCCAGACGCTGCGTGAGACCCTGGAGGCCTTGGGAAAATAAAACCGTAGTGGCGGCAACCTGCCGCCACCCTCCCCGCCAACCCGTAGCGGCGGCAATCTGCCGCCACCCCTCCCCGCCAACCCGTAGCGGCGGCAATCTGCCGCCACAGCATGACCGACCGAAGGAAAACGCCAAAAATGAACAAGAGCCTCGTCGAAAAACAACACAAAAAGGGCAAGCTGTTCGTGGAGGAGCGGCTGCAGCTGCTCTTTGACGATCAGCAATACACCGAACTGACCACACCCGAGAACCGGGACGGCGTCTACGTCTGCGAGGGCCAGGTCTCCGGCAAGCGGGTGGTGGTCGCGGCCCAGGACTTCACCTTCAAGGGCGGCACGCTGGGCCTGAAGCACGGCAAAAACATCGCCATGGGCCTGGACCGGGCCATGCGCAAAAAATGCCCCTTTATCGCCATAAACGATTCCGGCGGCGCGCGCATCCAGGAGGGCATCGACGCGCTGTCCGGCTACGGCGACATCTTCTATCGCAATACCCGGGCCTCCGGCCGCATCCCCCAGATCTCGATGATCCTGGGCCCCTGCGCCGGCGGCGCGGTCTACTCCCCCGGCATCACCGACTTCATCTTCATGACCGAGAAGATCAGCCAGATGTTCATCACCGGCCCGAAGGTGATCCACGCCGTCACCGGCGAGACCATCACCGGCGAGGCCCTGGGCGGCACGGTAATGCACGGCGCAAACAGCGGCGTGGCCCACGTCTGCACCGACACCGAGCTGGAGTGCTTCGTGGAGGTCCGGCGGCTGATCGGCATGATCCCCTCCAACTGCCGGGATCGGCGGCTGCACTGCTACGTGGACCGGGACGCGCCCAGCTTCAGCTTCCAGATGCCCGAGGACAGCCACAAGGGCTACGACATCGCCGAAATCATCGCCAGCATATTCGACGTGCGCTCGTTCATGGAGCTGCAGCCCGACTTCGCCAAGTCCATCGTCGTCGGCCTGGCCCGCCTGGGCGGCGAGACGGTGGGCATCATCGCCAACCAGCCGCGGTACATGGCCGGGGTGCTGGACTGCAATTCCAGCGACAAGGCCGCCCGCTTCGTGCGCTTCTGCGACGCCTTCCGCATCCCCATCGTCACCTTCACCGACGTGCCGGGCTACCTGCCGGGCATCGCCCAGGAGCAGGCCGGCATCATCCGCCACGGCGCAAAGCTGCTCTACGCCTTCTCCGAGGCCACCGTGCCGAAGGTGAACGTCATACTGCACAAGGCCTACGGCGGGGCCTACATCGCCATGAACAGCATGCACATCGGCGCGGACTGCGTGTTCAGCTGGCCCGGGGCCGAGGTGGCCGTGATGGGCGAGCAGGGCGCGGTGGAGATCCTCTACGCCCGCCAGACCCGGGATATGGACAGCCAGCAGGCCCGCCAGTTCCTGGACGAGAAGGCTGAGGAATACCGCCGGGAGGTCATGAACACCCGCCTGGGCCTGGAGCGCGGCTACATCACCGCCGAGATCCGCCCCGAGGAGACCCGTGACAGGCTGATCGAGCAGCTGAACAAGCTGGGCGCGAAGGCCGTGATTCGCCGCATCGTCGCCAGGAGAAGGCACGGGAACATTCCGCTGTAGGTAGCATATAAATTGCTTCGTCAATCCACCTGTCATTGGCTCAGTCGGATAACCACATCGTCGCCCATTCGTTCAAGACAAATCGAATTACATGATGCGATATCCGCCTGGGTCACATGACTGACTTCAAACGGAAAGAGCGCCCGGTTTCCAATAATGCTTTCCCATGTAAGATAGCTGCTGCCGGTACCGGAAAGAACAGCAACTGCCAGATAGTTGACCAGTCGCGTTTGGGAAACCTGGTGCTTTGTGAGTGAAACGGCTCCCGGCTTGCCTGTCGCAACAACCACACCAAAATCCTTCATGGTTTGGAATACCTTTTTGACCGCCTGATGGATGATGTTCCTCGCACCCCACTTCTCGTACACCGGCTGTCTGGCCTGCGTTATCGTTACCACGTCCCTGTACTCGGCGATGGTTCCAACGCTCCTGCAGGTATCATAGAAAATCGGGAATGTGCCGATGAGCAACGCCCAATACAGAGGCAGCTTTTCCTCGTCCGTCAGCGATCTGAAGACACCAAGGCTATCCTCAACGATCCATGAAGGCGTATCGTAGAAGATGGTTTCGAGCACTCTTCTGGTCTTTAGAATGTTCTCCTTCGCCTTGTACGTCAGAGCGACCTTTTCCTCAATAACAGGTTTGGCCTCCTCCTTTGACATTCCATTGATTCGACATTGATATGCCAAATCCATCCATTCAGGTTTTATGTTCGTGATGAAGCCAACATACTCAGCCATAAAAATCTCCAATCCGCACGAAGGGTACAACGGTCTCTTCCAGTGTCATCCCGCCGTGCGTGATGTATTCCGTGCCACTGTTGCCATAGCATTTCCCATCTTCAAAGAGGTACGCGGTATAGCCCTCGGGCAGGTAGGACCCACTATACCGCAATGTCGAGAATTTATCAAGCTCTAATGCGTCTGCAAAGCTCTGATAAATGACAGCTCTGCGGCTTACCGGATCCGCAAGGACGCCGGGTTTCGTGAAGCGCCCCTCGGCGATGGCGGAGGTGTTCCCGTGGTCGGAAGTCATGAACACCGCAAAGCCCCGCCACTGCAGATCGGAGATCAGCTTGACCAGCGCCCCGTGGGCAGCCCAATTCTCAATGCCCTGCTGAAGACCGTCCAGTCCCTGCACCTCGTTGTGCAACAGGTGGTCGCAGATGTCCACCACGATGCCGACCACCTTTACCTGCGGGTCGATATTCGGCGCTTCGTGTTTGAAGAAGGCGATCTCGTGTTTCTTGTAGCCGTGGGCCTGCCACCATTCAAACCACTGCTTATCCTCGTTATCCAGGCAGAAGGGCTTGATGTGCTCCTCGGGCAGCTTTCCGCTGAAGATGCTCTGGCGGGCCACCGAGGTCACCGTCGGAAAAAACGAGAAGGAAGCCTGCACATTCCAGGAAAAGCGCTCATTGATACTCATGCGCCGCAGAGCAAAGAAATTTTCAAACGACATGCCGTCCATCACGATCAGTGCGATCTTCGTGTTTCCCTTGCGGATGAAGTCATTGACCTTGTTCAACAGCACCGGCCTGCGGGTATCGACAGAGCCGGACAGCATCGCGTATTTAGCTTCAACCCAGGCAGCAAAGGCAGCTTCCACCTTCGCCCGCTTCCCGGCATAATCGGCGAGTGGCACACCGGAATGCTGGAACATGGATGCCATGCCAAACGCAATGGCAACGGGCGTCCAGTCCCTGTGGGAAGAGGCCGCCTCAGCCAGCGCCACGGCGCGATCCAGCATCGCCTCGGCATAGCCTTTTGCCCATCGGGGCGTATTCATTTCCCTGAGCAGGAAGCACGAGGTCTCAGCCTTGTCCATCCTGCGAGGCGGCAGTGCATCGGCAATAAAGGCCAGATGGTCGTAGTTCAGCCCGGGAAACTGGGACAGCAGCGTGCCGTCAAGCATCGGGAACACCGTCCAAAAGCTCAACTCGACGACCATGCAGCGCCTGGCGATGTCGTAGGGCACATGGAAATCATCCCGGCAATCCGCGACCATCACGCGCTTCACGTCTGGCCGATCCTGTAGGTCCCACTCATAATAGCGCCGCAGGGCCATGCTGTCGTCAAAGTAAACCACCTCATATCCAGCTGCCTTCGCCCGTTCCTCACAGCCGAAGTTCCGCCAAATACAAGCCCTGTCGAGCACGATGGACTGGTCGACTCTCAGAATGCCAGTCCGGGAAAATATCCTGTTCTGCATGGGCCTACCTCGTTCTGAAGGCGACGACCGGAGAGAACGTCGGGCAAATCTCCTGATGGCGCTCATATTCCGCAGTCGCTTCTTGCAATGCGCTTTCGAGTCGGGCAATCCGGGAAAGGCGGATGTTCTCAATGCCGATCCGCTGCGCCGCCTCTATCCGCAGCGTCAGTGCCCGCTGTTGCTTCTTGTACTGCTGCTCATGCCGCTGGTAGTAAGCATCGCGCATCTGCAGGAAGGCATCGGTCGCCACCTCCTGCGCCCGTTGCTCCAGGGCAGACCAGAACTCTGGTTCCACCGGGACGACCTCGCCTGCTTCCAGGACACATTCACCCTTCAATAGCTCTTCCCAGATCAAGCGAGACGCCGCCGGACGATACACACCTTGGTCGCTGATGAAGATGGGGATGATGTTCTTGTCCGCAGCTTCCGGCCCCAGCGACAGCTCCCACAGCGAGAAGATGCCGTTCTCTGTCTTCAGGGTTTGGAAGTGGATCGTCTGCATACCCTGGCTCTGGTGCCAGATCTGCTTCCGGGCCAGTATGTCCTGAACCTGCTTGTCGGACAACGAAATCTCCCAGTCCAGCTTCCAATCCGGGTCGTAGCCCTTCCAGCTGCGATATTGAACCAGCATCTCCTTCAGAAGCATGTGGAAGGAATGCTGCTGCCGGGCATAGTCGTCATCACCAACAAGGGTCTTGTCCTCATGGATGACGCTCTGGATATGCTGGAACTGATCCACCTGCTTGCGGGCGTTCTTCTCCACCTCGCTGATGTGCAGGTTTTGGAATTTCGGCGACACGATGGTATCGATGTACACCTTGGTGAAGTCCATGTCGGCGGTGCCCTCGTCCAGCACGTCCTGCAGCTTGTCGATGCCCAGTTCCTGCAGAATAACCGCCAGCTTCATCTCCAGCACGTTGCGGACGCGGTTTTCGATGGTGTCCTTCAGTATGAAGTTGTACACCTGCACATCGTCCGTCTGGCCAATACGGTCGGCACGACCGATGCGCTGCTCGATCTTCATGGGGTTCCACGGCAGGTCATAGTTGATGACGATATGGGCGCACTGCAGGTTCAGGCCCTCGCCGCCAGCGTCGGTGGAGATCAGCATCTGCTTCTCCGTCCTGAACTGCTGCAGTGACGCGTTGCGCTCCTCCAGCGACATGCTGCCGTTGATCAGCGTGGTGGTGATGCCGTTGTACGCCATCAGCTGCTGGATGGCCACCTGGGTCGCCACGAACTCCGTGAACAGTATGATCTTCGCGCCGGGGTCACGGCGCTGTATCTTATCCAGCAGATCCAGCAGGGCCTCCTGCTTGGCGTCCCGGCATTCCAGACTGGCCTGCTTCGCCAGCGAGACCAGCGCGGAAAGCTGCTTGATCTCATCCTTGATGCCGGTGGACAGCAGCATCAGAGCATTCTTCAAAGACTCCTCGGTATCGCCCTCCACCAGATCGGCGTAGTTGCCGGAATGCAGCTGGTCGGATTCATTCTCCAACACCTGAAGCCTGCGCTGGGTGGCGTCGATGATGGCCACGGTTGAAGAAGACACCATGCGCTGGAACAGGATCATCAGAAAGCCTATGTAGTTCTTGCGCTCCCGGATCGCCTTGTTGTAGCCGTTGCGGACATATTCGGTGACGGCTTCATACAGCTCACGCTGCTTTTCATGCCTTGCCAGCCACTCGATCTCCATGACCTGGGTGTGGCGCTTCTTGAACAGCGGCTGTCCCTCGTTGTCCACAGCTTCCCGCTTTTCGGTACGGATCAGGAATGGCGCGACCTGCTCCCGCACGATAGCCTTCGTATTCGGGAAGGCATCCTCGTCCAGCAGGCGCATCAGGCGCATGAAGGACTCCGTCTTGCCGGAGTGCGGCGTTGCTGTCAGCAACAGCAGATGCGGGCTGGCCTTGGACAGCATCGCACCCAGCTTGTGGCGGGCGACGTCGCTTGACTGCCCGGCGACGCGGTGCGCCTCGTCGATGATGATCAGATCCCAGCTGCCCGCCACCACGGATTCGATGCGATCCTGATTGTACTGATCCACCTTTTCCTGCGTCCAACCCTGGCGCTCCTCGATGGGCTTGATGGCGTCCATCGGGCTGATGACGTGGGTGAAGCCGGTGAAGGGGTTCTCGTCTGGGGTGACCTTCTTCAACGTCTGGTACTCCTCCGGGAGGATGACGGTGAAGCGCTCGCCGAACTTCTCCTGCATCTCCGCTTCCCACTGGGTCATCAATCCCTTGGGGCAGACGACGAGCACGCGCTCGATCAAACCGCGGGTCTGAAGCTCCTTGATGATGAGACCGGCCTCGATGGTTTTACCGAGGCCGACCTCGTCTGCCAGCATATACCGGCAGGCATTGGTTTCCATCGCCCGTTCCAGGGCATACCGCTGGTGCGGCAGCGGTATGACGCTCTCGGAGACATCTACCACAATACCGCTTGCCAACACGTTGCGCACACGGGCATAGACGGAGGCAAAGCGCACGAAAGCCGCAGACGGCTGCGCGAGGGAGGCGTTTACTACAAGCCCCTTCTCGGCGGCATTGTAAATCTCACCGGTATCAGGATCATAGACCTGATAGGTGGTCAAGCCGAAAACCTGCTGCGCACCGATGACCTTGACGGTCTTTCCGGTGTGCGCGTCGGTCACGTATTGCCCAATGGATAGCATGGTCTTTCCCCCTCGAAATAAATATTTCTGCAAAAGGGTTGATTTTTCCGGCGAATTGTCATATAATAATGACGAAGGAATTCCGCCGGAGAATGCGAGGGTTTTTTAACCAGCATGCTTGTCATGTGGTAGTCGCACCGGGGATTCTTTCTTTTTTGGTGCATACCCTTAATGCCCGGAGTTCTTCCATGTTCGGTCGCATATCATTTACAAAATACTTGATACCATAGGTATCAATTCGCCCATTTCTGCTGTATAGATGCTTTGATAACGCCGACATATAGCAAGGCGTACAGAATCCCCAGCCATTCACCTCATATGCCAGGAAGGTCGATGTAGCGCAAACATCGGCAAGCTGCAGCATATCCCAGGTAGCAGCAGTTTTAGCCGAGATATTTTCAAACAAATTCTCGTCTATCCCATTTGCTGGGAAAGGAAGCAGCTTTGTCTTGATATATTCGATGAGTTCACCGTCGCGTGATGTCCCACGAGCAGACAGCATGATATCTGCAGTTTTGCCGTCATCTCTCAAAAACCATGATGCGCGTTGTAGCATATACTTGCAAACGTAGTTATATGCGATCAAAGGATCAGGAATCTTGGACACGTCAAATTTAGACGTGTCCACAATAACGTTCATATATGTAAACGGCATTTCAGCAAGATCACGAACGATGACAGCACGCTTCATGAAATCCGATGTCTTTCGCAGGTGGATTTCATGAAGATTAAGCCTGGTTTTAATGGCCGCCATCCGAGTGCGGATTTCTGGCTCATCCTTCTTATCGACTATGACGCCGGTGAGAACAAACCATTTCGTACCCCGATTGATTCCGAGGTCACCGGCTTCATCGATGTAAACCGTACAATCTGCCATTACATTATCCTTTCTCTTTATGCGCGACTGCAAGCGTTATCGTAGTACATGAGCAGCGCCGGATCTTCCTGCAGGACGGCTTCCGGCAGGCGCTCGCCGACCTTGACGATGGTGGCAAAGTCGCGCTGCTTCCAGCACTCGTCGAAGCCTGCGCGAATGGCTTCCATGCGGAACACCTTCAGCTTGCCCTTGCCAGGAACACAGCTGTCCCAGAACTCCTTCAGCAGCGCCTTGCGGCGAATCTTGGCAAGGTCGGCGGCATTGGTGAGATCGGGTACATACCACGCGCCCTTTTCGTCTTGCACAAAGTTTTCCTTCAGCATGTCCAGAAGCTCCGGCATCTTCTCCTGACGGGACTGGTGAAGTTCTTGGATATAGAGTGGTTGTATCTCCTGATAGGTCATGGGGCGTTCGCCCAGCTTCAAATTCAACCATGCGATAGAGCTTTTCTCGTCCTTCGGTACCATCTCCAGCTGTATGTTGTCAAGTTCCATGTGGGCACGTTTGTCGTCGTACTCATTCACCTGATCCGGCAGGAAGAACATGCCGTCACGCTCTAAGAAGCGCTGGCGCAGGCCCTCGTAGAAGGTGTGAGCGTCCATGGGCACCGGGATGCCGTTCATGATGTGCCAGGCCACCATGCGGTCAAAGAGCAGGAAATCTTGACGTTCCGCGATCACATCCAATTTCCCATCACGGTTTCCATCTGCTGTAATAGGTACATTTTGTAAATGCTGCCGAACAAACATCCATGCCATATCTGGATCACCGGCGCGCTGATGGAATTCACGGACGAAAGAATCGCGTGGTTTGTAGGCTGAAATGACAAGATCTTGTTTTGTTGCATTGCTATTATTTACCTGTTTAAAACTGCCCTGCTTTTTATCGAGAGTCCGAACGTCTGCAACAATAAAGCCAGCACGCTGCAGGCTTTCTTGAATCGCATTCCACACGGCGTTCTTACTATTATGGAATTCAATAGTAATCCAGCGCCCTGGCTTTAATACACGGCAGTACTCAGTAAAACACTTTTCCATTAGTGCTTGATACTCGACTAACCCTTTTTCATGTGCAGGACTTACTATTGCTTCCCTCTGATTGTTTGTAATGACTTTAAGCCATGCCTCCCATATAAAGCTCAATTCTGAGTAGTTCAGATTAGACCCAAAGGGCGGATCGGTGAAAATATAGTCCACACTATTCTGGGGTATATTCGCAACATCAGTGAGCGATTGTGTTGTCACTAATACATTGTTGGCAAGATTAGGGTAACTTGCAAAAACACGAGTGAGACTATTCGACCGTTCGGCAATCTGATCGAGAATAGATGTTTCGACAGGTGTCGATGAAATATACAGCGTTCCCGCAAGGTTTCCACCATTCCATCCGCCGCCTCCAAAGAAATACTTCTTAATGTGTACCCTGCTCATTTTGGTGGAACGAACAAGCATACCAGTCAGCATAAAACGCAAAGCCCCAGAATAAGCCGAGTGCTCAATTGCATCATTCAGACAGGCAAGGGCTATAAGATTTCTTTTCGTATAGAACTGATGCACGTACTCTACACCTATTTTGTCATTACGTCTACTTTCAGAGCCTTCACACATACGAGAAACTGGATACCAATATTGCTCATCACATTCGTCTATCCTTTTAAGTAGATCAAAATCGAAAGCATCAGGGATCTTGGAATACCGCTTTCTACCAACATAGTAGTTTATGACAACAGGAATTTGTTTTGCAATCGATAGTGTCCTATTGATCCTGCTATCAAAGACAGATTCCATTACATGGCAACAGTCGTCCTTCGTTAAGCTACTTCCACAATGTGGGCAATGAAAAATATCAAGGGTTTCTCCCTCCTGATGATCGATTCCTGTATGCCAAAAATCGAAGGTTTGAGAACAAGAAGGACAGGAAAAAACATCCGACCAGATTACATTTATTATCCTTCCAATAATCGGTTTTCCTTCAATTCCCATGATAGGATTGCCTTTTTCATCGACATGTTGTGTTTCGTACATCCATCCACATTTATCTTCGCAGATATCCTGGATTCTACTGGCTTCCTTTCTAAAGGCAGACGCATCCAAAGGATTATTATAGATATAGGAAATAAACGTTGCTGCGGGGCTGAGATCACCAATAATAGCATTCCTCGCGCCCCACTCCACTCCCGGCATCTCCTGTTCAATCTGCGCCTTGAACGCAGGATCTGGGCAACCACACATCTGAGCTGCCACGCCAGTCATGCCCGTTCCACAAAAGCCATCAAACACGATATTCCCCGGCTTTGTATAGTGCAGGATGTACCGCATAATGGCTTTTTACGGAACCTTTGTATGATAACTATGCGCGTTATATATGGGATCATTTTTCCCCTCACTCACATCCGCCGCAAACGGCTCCCTATGATAGTCGTCCGTCGCTTCATCATAGGGAGTACCGTGCTCGGCAATGAAATCCGCGATGAACGGATTCGGGCATGCCGTATAATACGGAGGACGGGACAGGGCAATGATGTCCTCGTCCTTCGCAATGGGGAAGCCTTCGATGTGGCGAACCTTGTCAATATCCGCCTTGGTCAATTTGCGCTGTTCCATGATGATGACCTCCTGTATTAATCCCTCAGGCTCAGTATACTGACCTGGCCATCGTCCCGGCGCGTGAAGGCGTAGCCACTGACGATAATCTTGGCGTTTTCCGCAATTGCAGCGATTTCTTTTTCAGGCATATTCGATCCTCACTTTCTTTATCGGTTTAAGAAAGCTCCTGTCCATGTAAAGCCCTGCCAGCACCGGGT
The DNA here is from genome assembly GCA_902765305.1 of uncultured Eubacteriales bacterium. Classification (GTDB taxonomy): domain Bacteria; phylum Bacillota; class Clostridia; order Christensenellales; family Aristaeellaceae; genus UBA2862. The sequence goes on along the minus strand of CACWZI010000004.1, from coordinate 87,250 downwards.
CCAAATCGATATACTCCTCAATTTCTTCCTTGCGTTGTCTGTACCTGGCCATCACCTCGAGATAGCCATCGTCCCAGGTCAGCACCTTGGTGTAACGCTCAAGCCCATCACAGGTGCGAAACGTCAGCGTCCTGCCGCCATAGGAAAACGTCGTATAATGATCAAAACTGCTCAATACGGCAGTATCGTTAGAATCGCCTTGCTGAGAAGGGGACAAGGCAATGATGTCCTCGTCCTTCGCAATGGGGAAGCCTTCGATGTGGCGTACCTTGTCGATATCCGCTTTGGTCAGTTTTCTGTTTTCATTCATTCGGTTCAGCCCCCTTGTCGATGATGGCCTGCAGCTGTTCCCGAAGGGCGGGAATGTCCTCGGTGATGGTTTGCCAGACCAGAGAATATTGAACATTTTCATAATCGTGGGCATACATATTGCGCATGGCGCGAATCAATCGCCAGGGAATCTGTACGTTTTCAGCCATCGCCTCCGGGGAGAGGCGGTTGACCAGTTCGCCGATCTGCAATATACACATGCCTGTCGCATATTGATAAGGCTTCGAGCGAAGATAGTCCCCCATTGTATTGCCATAGTTCTGAACCATGTCCGTGATGTCGTCGCAGTATCCGATCATTTTTCGGCAGATTTTTTGGTCACTCTGCTTCATACAGGAGCACCTCATCTTTTTTGATGTGATTCAGGAAATCCTTGTCTTCGATGCCATCGGTCACCACATCGACGTGACAGCCGAATTCATCCTCCAAATCCAGCACAAGGCCCATGTATTGAATCAATCCGCGAAGCTTTCCCACGTCGATCAAAAAATCCAGATCGCTGTGTTCCGTCTGTTCGCCTCTGGCATAGGAGCCAAACAGCCCCAATCGCTTCACGCCATATTTCTGCGCGATGGGGATGGACCTTGACTTGATCTCATCCAGTGTGTAGGCCACATGTCTCACCTCATTTCACCACGATCCTGACCTTGCTCTTATCCTTCCCAACAGTCTGGCTGTCCACCCACTGCGAAAGCTTTAACTTGAAGTCATCCGGCGTACACGGGCCCCAGGACATCATGACCGACTGCAGCTTGTCCATGTGTACCTCCAGGCTCTCCAGTCCGCTGAGCATGGCGTTCACGCTGCTGATGAACTGCTGATCCACCGGCATCGGCAGCACACCGCTTTCGAGGAACTTGTCGATGGCAGCGCGGGCGTTCTTGCCCAGCAGCCCCTTCTGCTCCTCCAGCATCGGGTCTTCCAGTGCAGACTTCAGCGTGCCCGTCCACCCGGCCAGCACCTCGTCGGCTCTGTCCTCGATCTGTCCCAGGCGTCCATGCACGGGTTTGCCGTCGTTGTCCGCGGGATTGAAGTGGCAGTGCGGGCAGTCGGCCTGCTTCTGCAGCTCCGGCTCGGTCATCTCATAGCAGGTCTTCAGCGCCGTCAACTGGTTGGCCAGGTCGGTCAGCTGGCTGGTGGGCAGTATGCCGGAAATGCCCTTCAGCGCGGTGAGCGCCTTCCAGGTGGGGCTCTGCTGGATGGTGCCCTTCCTGGTGGATGCGGCATGATCCAGGCGATACGCCTTGTGCTGGGCCATGTACCACTCGATGTACTTCTTCTTGAGCTCCGTCAGCGCGATCACGATGTCGTCGGTCTCGTCGCCCTCCCAGTCGGCATCCAGCAGACGCGCCTGCACATCCTGATAGGCCTTCTTCTGCGCCGCGAATGCAGGCCTTAGCTCACAGCCCTCGGGCAGTTTGGTTTCCGCCATCTCGATGTACTTGCAGATGTCCAGAAGGTCTTCCCGGAACTGCTTCACGCGCTCGCCCATCTGGATGGCAGCGAGGCCGTCCTCCAGCTGCTTGAGCTTGGCATCGTCATAGTCAAAATTCTTCAGCTTGGCCACTGTGGTGAAACGGCTGCGGATGTCGTCGCCGATGGTGTGGACGGCGGTGATCTTCTCGACCAGCTGCTCCGCCTTCGCCATCGGGATGATGGTGCTGCCCCAGAGGTCGTAATGCTTGTTCAGGTAATTCTTCATCGCCCACGCCGCATCGAGCTTATCCTTCGCCGCTTTCAGCAGCGCCTCCAGACCGGCGGCATAGGTGGATTCACTGGCCAGCAGGCCGCTGGAGATGCCATAGGCGTCGAACAGGCGCATCAGCATCTGCCGGTTCATGCTCTTGGGCTTTTCCAGGCGCTTGAACTTGTATATATCCTCGGGACTCGCGCTCTTCAGCTCTTCCATATTGCCAGCCCCATACCGTTTGCCATTCTTGTCCACCAGCACACAGGCCCCAGCCCATACCAGAGCAGTCAGGATCACGCTCATCCAGACCTCATTCAGCCTGAAGCGGATGTCATAGTAATCATCGCCATTCTCCGTGGTCATGATGTCGGAATAGTTCAAGACGTTCCCCTCGGGCAGCGCCTTCAGCTTTCCGATGTAGTACTGCGCATAAGGGCTGTTCTCCGGGCGAATCTTGCCGTCCAACCGCAGGCCGAAGGAATCCAGCATGGAATTGCCCAGTTGGGTGGCCTTGCCCACCAGCGCGTTCAGCGCCTCCATGCGATTCGTCGCCATGTTCTGTACGGTGACAGGGCTGACGAACCTCGGGTACTCGGGGTACTTCTCATGGAAATACGGATGCAGGCTGTTGGAAGCGGCGATCTCCACGATGTCCTTCAGCGTCAAATCGCCGATGCGGGGCGTGCCCTTCAGCGCCTCCAGCATGGTCCTGGTCGCGCCCATGGTGGTGACTTTGAACAGCGTGGTGCGATGCTCGTCCATCCACTTGCGGATCTGCATCAGGTACTGCTTGCCGCGCTGGACATAGGTGGTCTTGGTCTCACCGGCAGCAGAGAGGATTTCCATTTCCCGAGCGCCGCCATAGAGCCGAATCAGCTGGAGCAACTTGGTATCGGCCTGCAGCGTGAAATACACCTCATCCTTCTGTCCACCGGTGATCTTCTGAGGGCCGGAGAAGGGCGGCACGATGTAGACCCAGAAGTCCTCCTTCGGCTCGGCGGAGGGGCGGTCTGCACTCTGGCCCAGGAACAGGTAGCCGCGGCGGAAGATGTTCCGGTCACGCCAGTTCAGATTGTACTGGAAGATGTTAAAGCCTGGCACATACCTGTCGGTGTCGGAGTAGCTGAGGGTGGACACCATGATGTCGAAGAAGTGCCTGTCCAAAGCGTCGTCGCCCAGGAAATCCGCCTTCTCCTGAATCTTCTTGTCGTAGTCGATCACCCTGGACAAGTCGATATAATACTGGCCGTTGTCGCCATTGTATGTGATAAACTGGCCTGAAACGGTGTTGATAATGTCCTGCATCACCGTGTGGATGGTGCCCAGCAGGAAATCCTCCTCCATGACCGGCAGGGGGATATACAGGCACAGGTCGTCCTTCAGCGCCTGCTCCGTCAGGCCCAGCTTGGCGTCCAGCGTGACCGTGGTCAGGCGGTGGACGCTCAATGCGGAAATGATCTGCATCGCCAGTGATTTGTATGCAGGCTTCGGAAAGTTGTTTTGAATGGCGGATTCCAGCATGGCTACCTTCGGCAGCACCTCATGCACAGCGGGGTCGGTGCGCAGGGAGGGGTTCTCCTTGATGCGCTTCCAGTAGGTGTCGAAGCTGACGATGCCGGGGGCCATGTCCGTCACGTTCTGGTCGAGGATCGCGCCGATAGTCTCGGAGATCGTCTTCAGCACCTCGCGCTTCTCCACGGTGACGATGTGCTGGAAGGTGTCTATGTAGGCCGGGTGGATCGGGAACATGTCCACGTAATCCTCCAGGCGGGATGCCATGTTCTGATACAGCGGGCAGAACTTCTGCAGATGCTCACGCACCATGGCCCGCTGCTCCGGAGACTTATGTAGCACGCGCTTCTGGGCGACATAGGCGATGTCCTCGGAGCGGATCAACACCTGCTCGAAGCGATCCTTCATCTTCAAAAGGGAAGAGGACACCTGGCGGAAGGCGGCGTTGTCGAACAGCGCTTCCTGAACGCCGGAGATGAAACGGAACCGAGTGGTCTTGATGATCTCGCCCAGCTCACGCATGAAGCCCAGGTCGGTCATGAGCTCCGTGTCCTTGCGGGTGCGCAGGTAATCCAGAAGCTCGTCAACCACGATCAGGTAGCCACGCTCGTCGCCGTACTTCTCGGCGAACGCGGCCATCATGTCGGTGAGGGCATCCTTGTTGTTGGTGATGGTGGCGACGTCCGGGAACTTGAAGGAAATGCCCCGGCGCTTCAGATCCTGCTCGATGTTCAGGACGATGATGTTGCGCAGGCTCATGGTGGTGGAGCCGATCTCAATGCGCAGCACTTCAAACTTGCCCGCGATCTCTGCGGCATCCTTGCGGAAGCGCTCGTTCTGTACCAGCGCCAGCATATTGGCGTCAGACGCTACGGAGGATACCACGCTCATCAAATGCGATTTACCGGTGCCGTAGTTGCCGACAAGCAGGATGCCCTTGTTGTCCACGACATGGGTCAGCTGCAGCTGAGACAGGATCTTCGCGCTGATCAGCTCCGCCATGTTGTCCGACATGACGTAGCTCCTGACCAGCTCCTCTGCCTTGCTGTGGTCGTCTGCGCTGCGGAGCTCAATGACTGACTCAATGGGATCAAACTGTATAAGATCGCGGTATTTCATATGGATCGCTCCTTCATTGTCGATTGTCGGCGTCTTCCATGCGAAAGCCGCCGACCCGCGCAACCGCCCTGCGGGCCGGTTCGCTAATCGCCTATGATGTAGGTATCCTGCAGCGGCCTGGGGTCGCACTCATAGTATTCAGGGTCTTCCGGCGTCGCATAATACAGCTTTCCGCCTTCCACGCTGCCCGGCCACACGATGCAGATCTTCCGATTCCTGCACAGCGCGAGCAAAGCTCCCACTACATCCAGATGCAGTTCCGGGGTGAAGAGGATCTCGATGTGGGTAAGGGTCACCGCGACACAGTGGCTGACTGCGCTGGCAATCAGGGATGTGGCGGCATCGGCGCGTTCACCCTCCGACATCTCGACCAGGGCTGCGCTTAAAAGCCTTCCTATAATAATATCATCCTGTCCCTTTGGCAGACGCTTTTCTGTCGGGACAATGAACAAGCCCTGGCGGATAGCCGGGTATCGCTGTTTGAACTCAAGGCGTTTAAGCAACGTCGCCATTGTCCACACACTCCATATCGGGATATAATCACGGTCAAGGGGGTGACGTCGCTTCGCATAAGATAATGGAAGCTGGCAGGGGTGCGTGGCAGCCGATTGCCGGGAGGTGAAGCGATTCCTTTAGGGCAGCTGCGGGAACGTAGCCTTGCCGCCGGGATCTCTCTGACCCTGACCCCTGAATCCTATCCCCTAACCCCTATGTCGCCCACGACAAATCAGTATTTATTCTTCCTCATACGCCGGTATCCGGCTCTCGAACAGCACGCTGTCCCCCGCCTCGGAGATCTCCTGGAGGATCTCGGCGGCATCGTCCATGTCGTCGGCGGTGTGGAGGTTGGAGCGGGAGAAGCCGGACTGCATCATGCCGCGGATGATGCTGCGGGTGAAGGGACGGCGGCCCACCAGGATCACGGCGTCGGCGCTGTCGGCCAGCACCGTGCTCAGGGCAAAGTTGACGTCGGTCTCCTTGCCCCCCTGCTCGCCCAGGCCGGGAGTGACGACGATGCGCCGGCCGGGCATCTGGGCAACGACCCGCAGGGCCTCGAAGGCGCTGTCGGCGTCTTCGTTCAGGGTGTCGTCGATCACGGTCAGGTCGCCGGGGATCAGCTGCATGCGGTGCTCGATGGGCGAAAGCCCCTTCACCGCGTCTGCGATCTCGTTCATCTCCAGGCCCATCTTCCGGGCCAGCGCCGCCGCCAGCAGTATGTTCTTCACGTTGTAGCCGCCCAGCAGCCGCGTGCGGCAGTGCACCCGCGCCCCGTCGGCGCAGACCATGTCGAAGGACGAGCCCCTGTCGCTGAAGGAGAGGGCCTCGGCGCGCATAAAGGCGCCCTCGTCGCCGTCCATGCCGATGCGACACTTGTCGTGCCTGCACAGGGCGTACAGCCGGTTGATGTAGTCGTCGCCCCAGCCGAACACGGCCAGGCCGTCCTTGGGCAGCCCCTGCACCAGCTCGAACTTGGTGCTGGCGATGTTCTCGATGGAGCCGAAGGTATCCATGTGCCGGGGGCCTATGCTGGTGAGTATGCCGTACTTCGGGCGCACCAGGTCCACCAGCTCCTTGATGTCGCCCACGTGGGTCGCGCCCATCTCGGCGATGAATACCTGGTGCTCCGGCTTCAGCTGGTCGTTCACCACCCGGGAGATGCCCATGGCGGTGTTGAAGGACGCCGGAGTGGCCAGCACCCTGTAGCGCTTCGACAGCATGTCCCGCAGTATGAACTTCACGTTGGTCTTGCCGTAGCTGCCGGTGATGCCGATGGCGATCAGGTCCTTCTGGGCACGGAGCTTGCGCTTCGCGCCCTTGAAGAAGGTGGCGTTCAGCCGGGCCTCGTAGGGCTCGATGATGGCCGCCGCGGCCAGCACCAGGAAGGGCATGAGCGCATAGAGGACGTAGGGCGACACCGATATGGGCCGCATCATCGTCATCAGCGTCGTCAGCAGCAGCGAAAGCAAGAACAGCACCGTCATCAGCCGCCGCACCCGCTGGGTGACCACGAAGGGCTTTCGGCTGGGGGTCGTGTAGTCCCGCCAGGTGACCCAGGCCATCAGCCCCGTGAACAGTATCAGCACCAGCCACGCAGAGAGGGTGCTGCGCGCCTGTTCTTCCTTGATGAACATCGACAGCAGCACCGGCAGGTATGCCCGCAGCAGCGCCGCCACGAAGCCCCAAAGCACGTTGTCCTTGAGTATGCGGTCGCGGTTCTTGCCCAGCCACTGGCGATAGGCCGGCAGCTGGTAGCGCTCCATTTGCAGGGCGTGTATATAGTGGACGGACGCCGCGCAGCAGGTCAGCGTCACGACCAGGATCTCAATCACAGTGAATAACATAGCAGTCGCCGGTCACTCCCTGACCAGCATCGGGTCGTTTTCCGGGTTGCCCTCGGGCAGGTGCTCCAGGGCCATGATCAACGCGTCCTCGGTGTTCTCGTAGTAGCGCTTGCGGTAACCCACGTCGATGAAGCCCAGCTTGTGGTAGAGGTTGATGGCCGGGGTGTTGGAGCGGCGCACCTCCAGCGTCATCCAGTTCATGCCGCTGTCTGCGGCCAGCTGGATCATCGCCCGGGTCACCCGCTCACCGTAGCCGATGCCACGGCGGTCCGGGTGCACGGCGATGTTGGTGATGTGGCCCTCGTCCAGCACGAACCACACCCCCGCATAGGCCATGGCCACGCCGTCCTCCCGCAGCACCACGTAGCGGGCGCACTCGTTCTCGGTGACCTCCCGGTAGAAGGATTCCCTGGACCAGGGGGTCTTGAAGCAGGCCGCCTCAATGGCGTGCACCGCCTCTACGTCGTCAAGGGTCATCAGGCCGATGGTTGTTTCAGTCATTTCGTACACCTGTTGTTTATATTGCTTTGTAGCGGTAAATACCGATTTATCGAGCTGGGCTCGATAAATCAGTATTCAGGTTTTAGGTTTTAGGGGTTAGGTTTTAGGGGTGGTGCAAATCCCTTAACGCTTCGCTAGGCCTTCGGCCAGTTTCTCGGTCCTTTGAATAAAAGAAATCCGTCAGGATTTCTACCTTCCCTAACACCTAAAACCTATAACCTAAAACCTAACTACTGATTTGTCGCAGTTCGACAAATCAGTAGTTACCTTGCCTCTTTCTCCCGCCGTTCCCGCTCTCTGACCGCCTGGGGAGCTCTTAGGTAGATGGGCTGGAGTTGGGCGGCGGGGACCCATGTGTCCGGCTTCGCGGCGGCCAGCAGGCAGGCCGCGTCGGCGCGCAGGTCCCGCAGGTTGGCGGGGGCGATCAAGGCCCGGTCGCCCAGGGCCTCGCGCACGCCCATCCCGTAGGCCGGAACGCCGTCGCCCACGAACACCAGCCGCCGATCCGTCGGCAGGGTCGCCAGGAAGTCCGCCAGCGGCAGGGCGGCGTCCGCCAGCGCCCGCTTGGGCATGCCCGCCGCCATGTCGAAGGCGGCGCAGTACACCTGGCCGCGCCGCGCGTCCAGGATCGGGCAACACAGGCCGTCGAAGCCGTAGAAGTTCATGGCCAGCGCCTCCAGCGCGTGGACGGCAGCGCAGGGCTTGCCCACCGCGTGGGCCAGTCCCTTGGCCGCGCACACGCCGATGCGCACCCCGGTGAAGGAGCCCGGCCCTGCCACGGCGGCGAACACGTCCACGTCCCCGCAGCGCAGGCCCGCCCCCTCCAGCGCGGCGTCCACCGCGGGCATGATGGTTTCGGAATGGGTCAGGCCGTGGTTCATGGCGATCTGGTGGACGATCCTGCCGTCCTTCAGCACCGCGCAGCCCGCCACCGGGCCGGAGGTGTCGATGGCCAGCACCGTCGGCCGCGAATTGTCAGTTGACATCCCCACACCTCCACTTGGCCAGCGCGTCGGGATCGTATCCCACCACGCCCCGGTTTTCGATGGTTATGACCCGCGTCTCGTCCCCCGCGCCCCGATCCAGATAAACGTGCAGGGCGGGCTCCGGGTCCAGCTCCGCCATGCCCGGCCACTCCACCACGGCCACGCCGTCGCCACCCACGAACTCGTCCAGCCCGGCGGCATAGTATTCGTCCGGATCCGCCAGGCGGTACAGGTCGAAGTGGTACAGCCGGCGCCCGCCGGCTTCATAGGGGATCATCAGCGTAAACGTCGGGCTGGGCATGGGACCCTCGACCCCCATGCCCCGGGCGATACCCCGGGCCAGCACCGATTTGCCCGCCCCCAGGTCGCCCTCCAACAGCACCGCGTCCCCCGCCGCAAGCATCGGCGAAAGCCGGGACGCGAACGCCATCGTCTCTTCCTCGGAGCGCGTTTCGTATCTCGTTTGGTTGGTCATCTGGTTTCCATTCCTCATTTTACCCAAACCACGCCTTCGGGTCTTATGGCGAGGACCGTCGTCGCGCCCTTGCCAAACACGCTGTCCATGGTGGCGCGGTACTTGTCCAGCAGGTCGAAGGGTACGAAGGCCAGAATTGTGCCGGCGAAGCCGCCGCCGTGGTTGCGCCAGGCCCCGCGGCCCTCCAGCATCCGGCGGCTCATTTCCAGGGCCAGCGGGATCTCCTGGTTGCTGCTGGTGGCGACGTTCAGGTTCTGCAGCAGCTCCCAGCTGCTGTTGCAGGTGCGGATGATGATGTCCAGGAAGGCCGGCAGATCGTCTCGCTTCAGGGCGTCTGCGGCATCCTGGGCCCGGCGGGTATCGTCCACGAAGTGCAGTGCCCGCAGGATCGAGCGGTCCGACACCACGTTCTTCAGCCTCGGGATCGCCTCGAACAGCGCCTCCGGGGTCACGTTCTGCAGCAGCTCCTGCCCCATCTCCCGGGCCACGGCCTTCATCTCGGCGGGGATGGCGGCGTATGCGTCGGTCAGGTTGCCGTGCTCGCCGCCGGCGCTGACCACGCACACCGCGAAGCCCTTCGCGCCGAAGTCGTAGCGTATAGCCTCCACGTCTGTGGGATTCTTGCCGAAGTCCTGTATGGACAGCCCGCCCACGGCGCTGGCCATCTGGTCCATCAGGCCGCTGGGCTTGCCGAAGTAGACGTTCTCGGCGTACTGGGAGATGCGGGCGTTCTCCTGGTGGTCGATGACCCAGCCGTTGAACAGCGCGTCGAACGCGCCCACCAGCATCACCTCGAAGGCTGCCGACGAGGACAGGCCGCTGCCCTTGAACACCGTACTGGTCACGCAGGCGTCGAAGCCGCCGATGCGGTAATTCAATTGCGCCAGGCGCGCCGCCACGCCCCGGATCAGCGCGAACGTGGTCTCCGCCTCGTCCCCGTGGACGCTCAGGTCGCCCAGGTCCACCTCGAAGGCGGTGGGAAAGCCCTCCGAGTACAGCACCACGCGGTCGTCGTCCCGTGGCGCCACCGCCGCGATGGTATCCAGGTTCACCGCCGCCGCCAACACCTTGCCGTTCTGGTGGTCGGTGTGGTTGCCCACCACCTCGGCCCGGCCCGGCGCGGAGACGAATGCCTCCGGCTCGCGGTTGAAGTGGCCGCGAAACGCCTCTGCCAGAGCGCTGTAGCGCCCAAACTGGTCCTGTCCCGCATAGAGCGCGTCCAGCCGCGCCCTGTTCCGATCGTACCATGCCCTGACGTCCATATTCCATACCCCCTGAAGATGTGAATGCGCAGTGAAAAGCATATTTGCCATATTGGCACAATTATATTGTAAACCATTGCGCGGTTTTTCGCAAGGGGGAATATTCGCATGGCGTATCAATTCAGTCAGGTAAATACTGATTTGTCGCGCTGCGACAAATCAGTATTTAGGTTTTAGGTTATAGGTTTTAGGTGTTAGGGAAGGTAGTAATCCTGACAGATTTCTTTTATTCAAAGGACCGAGAAACGTAGTAACTACTGCCGTTTCCTTTGAATCAAACAAATCCTGAAGGGATTTGCACCACCCCTAAAACCTAAAACCTAAAACCTAAAACCTGAATACTGATTTATCGAGCATCAGCTCGATAAATCAGTATTTGCATGCGACTGATTCGCTATTACGTGGCCTATTACAAAAACACCAATAAAAAGCCTTCCCCGCGTGGGGAAGGCCATAGGCTAAAATCCTCAAATCACCCGTTGTCCTCCGTTCCCGGCGTGACGCTGGTGGGCGGCTGGCAGTGGGGGCAGGCTTTGTAGCCCCAGTCGATGGCGAACTGCAGCGATACCCCGGTGCCTCCCTTGAACTTGACGGCGCTGCAGGTGGACGCCCGGTGGTAGTAGGTGTTGATGGTGCCCGGGTCGACGTACACCGTACTGTCGGCGTCGCCGGGATACATCTGGATGGACACCGGCGCGCTCTCGGTGCCGCCGTTTTCGGGGCTGTCCGATCCGGCGGAGAGCTTCGAGCAGTCGGGGCAGGCCTTCAGGCCCATGGCCCTGGCCTTGCCCAGCGTGCCCGCCGTGGCGCCCGCGCCGGCGTGGGACTTCAGGAAGTGATAGTATTTGTCCCCCGGCGCGGCGTAGACCTTCAGGCCCGCAATGCCCATGCAGACCGGGCAGGCCTTCTTGCCGTAGTTCAGCGCCGTCTCCAGCGAGATCTTGGTCGCCCCCGTCAGGCCGGAGCAGTGGGCGCGGGCGTGATAGTACTTGCTGCCCGCGGTGGCCCAGACCTTGATGCCGGAGGTGCCGGACGTGTAGGGGCCGGTGCGCTCGGCGGTGCGCGCCGATTTGGTCACGCAGTTGGGGCAGGGGTCCAGCCCGTAGGCCAGCGCCGCCGCCAGGGTGCCCTGTCGCGCGCCGGAGCCGGCGTCGGCCTTGCTGTAGTGGTAGTACTTACCGCCCCGAGTGGCGTACACCTTTCGGGTAGCCGTAGATGCGCAGACCGGGCAGGCCTTCTTGCCATAGTTCAGCGCCGTTTCCAGGGTGACCCTGCTGGGCGCGCCGGAGATGTTGGAGCAGCTGGAACGGGTGTGGTAGTACTTGCCGTTGACGGTGGCGTACACCCGCACGCCGGACCTGCCGGACTTGTAGGTCGATTTCCGAGTGGCCGTGGACGCCGCCGCCTTCGCCGCGGCCTGGGCCGCCGCCTTGGCTGCCGCCGCCTTCGCCGCCGCCACTTTGTCCGCGTTGGTCTGCGTCTTGGCAGCCTTCGCCGCAGCGGCCTCCGCCGCAGCAGCTGCCTTCTTCAGCTGTTCGTTGTAGGTCTTGGCCGCCTCGCTGGCGGATTCCGCCGCCTTCCTGCTGCTCAGGCAGTAGGGGCAGGCGGTCTGGCCCAGCATCAGGGCCTGGGCCAGGGTGCGCTTCGTGCCGTTCTTCATGCCCGAGGGCGCGCAGACGCTGGCCGCGTGGTAGTGATCGCCGTTCTTGGTGGAATACACCGTGCGCTTGGCCGCCGCGGCGCAGGTCGGGCAGGCCTTCTTGCCGGCCTTGATGGCGGTCTTCAGCGTGATACGGCTGGCCCCGGTCATGCCGCCGCAGCTGCTGTTCAGGTGATAGTAGCTGCCCTGGCGGGTGGCATAGACGTAGGTGTTGCCCGCGGTGGCCTTCGAGGCCGCAGCGGACGCCCGGGTACTGCCGCCCGAGGTCGTCGAGGTCGTGGTGCCGTTCTTCGTCGTGGACTTCGTGGTCACGCCGTCCTTCGTGGTGGTCGTGGTGGTGGTGGTGCCGTTCTTGGTCGTGGTTGTGGTGGTGGTGCCATCCTTGGTGGTGGTCGTAGTGGTCCTGCCGTCGCTGGTCGTGGTGCCCCAGCATTCCGGGCAGCGCTTGAAGCCCGCCGCCAGCGCGTCGGCCAGCGTGCCCGCCGTGGCGTTCTTCATGCCGGAGCAGGTGGCGTAGGAGTGATAATACTTGCCGCCCTTCACCGCGTAGACCTGGGTATTGGCGCTGGAGGCGCACACCGGGCAGGCCTTCTTCCCCGCCACCAGCATGGACTTCAGCGTATACAGCTGAGCGTCCTTCATGCCGCTGCAGTTGCTCTTGGTGTGGTAATAGGTACCGTTCTGCGTGGCGTACACCTTCACGCTGTCGCCGGTGGTATTGCCGGTCAGCGAAACGGTCTTGGTCTTTTCCTTGCTCGCGCTCTCGGCCTCGGCGGCAGCCTCGTCGCCCAGGCTGCCCTTGACGCAGACGTCGCACTTTGTCTTGCCCAGCACCATGGCCTCGGCCAGCGAGACCTTCTTGGCGCCGGTCATGCCCTGGCAGTTCTTGTCCGTATGGTAGGATTTTCCGCCGGCGGTACAGTAGACCACCGTGCCGGCGGAGGCGCAACAGGTGGGGCACGCAGCCTTGCCTGCCAACAGCGCGTCGCGCAGCGACAGCTTCGTGGCGTTCTTCATGTTCGAGCAGTCCTTCTGCACGTGGTAGTAGGTGCCCTCCTTGGTGGCATACACGCTCAGGCCGCTCTTGTCCTCGGATTCCTGGTTGATCAGCACCGCGGTGATGTTTTCATCCTCGTCCAGGGAATCCTTGGTCTTCAGTATGCAGACCGGGCAGGCCTGCTTGCCCTCGTTCTCCGCGGCCTGCTTGGTGTAGACCAGCGGGTTCTTCATGTTGCTGCACTTCTGATCGATGTGGTAGTACTTTCCGCCCAGCGTGCCGTAGTAGGTGGTGGTACTGCCACCGCCGATGCAGTCCGGGCAGGGCGACTGGTGGCGGCTGTTTTCCGCGATCTCGCGGGTCACGCGCCACACCTGCACGCCCTGTTCGATGCTGGGGCAGGTCTCGTTGGAGTGATAGTACAGTCCGGAGGCCGGGCTCCACACATATTCGGCGTTTTCGCCGGTGGCGCCGTTGCCGGAGCCGCTCAGCGGCGTCGGCGAGGGCGACACGTCTGCGCCGTCGGCAGCATCCAGGCCGGTATCCGAGGCGCCGTCCGAGGCGGTATCGCCGGCGGAGGTATCCGAGCCGGACGAACTGTCTGTAGCGGTATCCCCGCCGGACGCGCCGCCCGACAGGTCGATGACCTCCACGCCGCCGGCAGTGGCCTCGGGGGCGAGGGTCTCCTGAACGGAGACGGGCGCGAGGGTCATCTGGGGCTGGGTCTGCTTATCGCCCGCGCCACCCAGCAGGCCGCGCAGCAGCAGGATCAGCGCCACCACGAACCAGATCGCCGACGCGATGGTGATCGCCCAGCGGACCGGCTCGTCAAAGCGCCGCCTGCGCCACAGCAGGTAGATGCCCACCGGCGGCAGCAGGAACAGCAGCGCATAAGTCACCCAGTCGTTTTCCTCGACGTACTGGCCAAGGCGGCTGCGGGGCGCGTCGTCGTACGCCTCCGGCTCGTCGGCGTCCTCGTCCTGGTAGCGGTCGTCGTAATCGTCGTCGTCGTCATCGCGATCGTCGTCGTCATAATCGCGACCGTCGTCGTCATAGCGGTCGTCATCATCATAGCGATCGTCATCATCATAGCGATCGTCGTCGTAACGGTCGCCATCATCGTAGCGATCGTCATCGTAGCCGTCGTCGTCGTAGCCGTCGTCGTCATAACCGTCATCGGCGTAGCGATCGTCGTCATCCGCATACTGGTCGTCGTCATAGCGATCGTCGTCGGCATACCCGTCGTCGGCATCATAACGGTCCTGAAGGGCATCGCCCTCAGGCTGATCTTCATATGTATTGTCGTCCTCCGCGCCGGACGACCGCCTGCCCTGGAAGAGGCGATGGACCTTTCCGCCCTCGCCCCATTTCAGGGCAAGCCCCTGGCCGGACAGATTGAAGTTCAGCTTTCCAATCGAATGCGTAGCCATATTTTTACCACCTTAATATACCGGTATCCATGCCGTTTGAAACGGCTGCCAGGGCACATAGGCCCCCTTATCTATTCAATGCCATTACAAGCATACATCATATATGCCAATCTGTCAATCATCTCGAAATAAAAAAATGAAATTTTGTCATTATCTTAAACCTCATAATTTCATATATCGAAATAATATCGCAAAAAATATGCCATAAATTCAATTTACCCCATTGCCTGATTCCCGCCGATATGCTATAATGGGGTGTGTAACAATTGGAACCAACCTGTAATATCTGCTTTTTTACGGAGGTAAGCCATATGTCCAACAAGCCTGTCAAGGGCCTCAGGGTAGGCAATTACCGAATCACGCCATTGGGCCTGATCGTGCTGGCGGTGCTGGTGATGCTGATCATCGCCGCAGTGGTGCTGGTCGTGGTCCGCCCGTTCGGAAACACCGACGACGTCGCCGCCACAAACGTACTGCCGCCCGAGGTGGAAGAAGAAGCGCCGGAGGCGGAGGTCACCGAGGCGCCCACCCCGACCCCCGAGCCCGAGCCCACCCCGACCCCCGAGCCCGAGCTGCGCTCGGCCACGATCCGTTCGCTGGGCGAGATCGCCATGCAGCAGAACCTGCTGCGCGCCGCGGTAAACGGAAACACCTTTGATTTCAGCAACATGTTCACGAACATCTCCCAGGTCATCGGCAACGCGGATTACACCGTAGCCGACGTGGAGGGCTCGCTGGGCGGCACCACCGAATACTCCGGCAGCAACAAGATGATCACGCCCCCGGCACTGATCGGCACGCTGAAGGAATGCGGCGTGGACATGCTGATGCTGGCCAACGACCACGCGCTGGACGGCGGCTTCAACGACCTGCAGGCCACGATCCAGAACTGCCAGGAGGAGGAAATGGATTACGTCGGCGCGGCGGCCTCCGCCGAGGAGCGCGCCACCCCGCTGATCCGCGAAATCGGCGGCATCAACGTGGCCTTCCTGGCCTACACTGAGTCGCTGAACGGCAACGAACAGGCCGCGGACCCCGCCGCGCTGGAATACGGCGTGAACCTGATCTCCAAGTCCAACGCCAAGAAGGACATCGACAGCGCCCGCGAGGCCGGCGCCGACGTGATCGTCTGCTATTGCAGCTGGGGTGAGATGTTCAACCCGGCCCCCACCGACACCGAAAAGAAGATCGCCCAGAAGCTGGCCGAGTGGGGCGTGGACGTGATCATCGGCTACAACCCCCACGTGGTGCAGCCCGCCACCTGGCTGGAGACGAAGGATGCCGAGGGCAACGTGCGCCGCACGCTGTGCCTGGGCGCCACCGGCAACCTGCTGAGCGACCAGTACGGCAAGAACGACAACGGCATCGTGTTCCAGTTCACCATCGAGGAGACGGAGCACGGCAAGTTCGCCATCACCAACCCGGTCTACGTGCCCACCTACGTCTGGCGCAGCGAGACCGAGGACGGCAAGTACAACTACCAGGCGCTGGCCGTCGGCCAGTGGCTGGAGGACGCCCCCGAGGGCATGGCCTACGCCGACGCCGCAAGGATGCGGCAGGTCTGGGCCGACCTGCAATCGGTCATGGGCGCCGACGTCGCCACCGTCGCGGCGGAATAGCTTCGACACAACCCCATGCAGGAGCGCCCTTCGGCGCTCCTGTGTTTTTAGATACCGAAAGGAGCCAACAAACCATGTCCTTCTCCACCGACCTGCTCGCCTGGTACGATCACAGCGCCCGTTCGCTGCCCTGGCGGGGAGAGCGCGCGCCCTACCGCATCTGGCTTTCGGAGGTCATGCTGCAGCAGACCCAGGCGGAGACGGTAAAGGGCTATTACGCCCGCTTCCTAACCGCCTATCCCGATGTGGCGGCGCTGGCCGCCGCCGACGAGCAGGCGGTCCTGAAGCTGTGGGAGGGCCTGGGCTACTATTCCCGGGCGCGAAACCTGCACGCGGCGGCGCGGATCGTGGCCGGCGAGCTGGGCGGCGCGTTCCCCGGCAGCGCGGAAGGCCTGCGGAAACTGCCGGGCATCGGCCCCTATGCCGCCAATGCCATCGCCTCCATCGCCTTCAGTGAACCCGTGCCCGCGCTGGATGGCAACCAGGCCCGGGTGCTGTCCCGGGTGCTGGCCTGGGAGGAAATCGTCCGAACCCCCTTCGACCTCCTCTCCCCCGCGACGGCGCTGATGGACCGGGTGCGGCCCGGCGATTACAACCAGGCGCTGATGGACCTGGGGGCCGCCGTCTGCACCCCGAAGTCGCCGAAGTGCGACGCCTGCCCCGTGGCGGGCCACTGCCGTGCCTTCGCCGAAGACGCCGCGCTGGAATACCCCCACAAGCGCCCCCCGACCGTGAAAAAGCAGCAGGACCGGACGATCCTGCTGATGTACGAAAACGGGAAGCTGCTGGTGCGCTGCCGCCCGAAGGGGCTGCTGGGCGGGCTGTATGAATTCGTCGCCGTCGAAGGACACTTTGACGACGGGGCGGACCTGATCGCCGCGCTGGAGGACCGGGGCTTCGCGGGCGTGCGCCTGATCCGCCCCCTGCCCGAGGCAAAGCACGTGTTCACCCACCTCGTCTGGCGCATGCGCGGCTGGCAGGCGGAGTGCGACGCCGTCCCCGAGGGTTACACCGCCGTCGACCGGGAGGTGCTGAGCGCCCTGCCGTTCCCGTCCGCGCTGAGGACCTACCGGGAGATCGCCGGCAAATACTGATTTATCGAGCGACGCTCGATAAATCAGTATTCAGGTTTTAGGTTTTAGGGGTTAGGTTTTAGGGGTGGTGCAAATCCCTTAACGCTTCGCTAGGCCATAAAAGAAATCCGTCAGGATTTCTACCTTCCCTAACACCTAAAACCTATAACCTAAAACCTAACTACTGATTTGTCGCTCCGCGACAAATCAGTAGTTGCCTCACGCAACAATCCAGCCCCCATCAACCGCGCAAAGGCCGCCCCGGGATGAACGGGAACATCCCGGGGCGGCACAAGGCGCGTCGACAAAGGAAGCGTTCATCATGCGAAAAGCAGTATCCAAATGCCTTGACCTGCTCATCGGCGGCCTTGCGCTGTGGGTGTGGCTGTCGTCGGCCTTCGGGGCGGGGCGGCACGGCGCGTTCAGCGTGGAGGGCCTGCAGAGCCTGCGGTACTTTACCGTGCTCTCCAACCTGCTGCAGGGGGGCGTCTGCCTCGCCTGCCTGTGCGGGGCGCGCGTCAGGCACTGGAAGTACATAGCGGCGGTATCCGTCGCCCTCACCTTCTTCGTCGTGCTGCTGCTCCTCGGCCCGGCCTACGGCTATGATACGATGTATGTCGGGGCCAATTTCTGGTTCCACCTGATCCTGCCGATCCTCTCGATGGTGAATTTCCTCATCGTCGACCGGGAGGGCACGTTCTCGCTCCGGGACAGCCTGCTCACGCTGATCCCGATGCTGGCCTACAGCCTGTTCTATGTGGGGAACCTGCTGGTCAACGGCGTCAGGGACAACGACTGGTACGGCTTCGCGAAGCACGGCCCGCAATCCGCCGCCGCGGCCTTCCTGATCATACTGGGTCTCAACTGGATCGTCGCCCTGCTCATGCGCCTGCCCCGTCGTAGACCCGCGCACCCCGCACATAGGTGGCCCGCACGTTGAAAGCCCCGTCCGCGATGACGATGTCCGCGTCCCTGCCCACCTCCAGCGCGCCCTTGCTGCCGTCGACGCCGATGCTTTTCGCCGGGTTCAGCGATGCCATGTTCACCGCCCGCCAGATCGGCAGGCCGGTATGCTTCGCGAAGTTGCGCACGGCGGCGTCCAGGGTCAGGGCGCTGCCGGCGATGGTGCCGTCGGGGAAGCGCAGCTTCATGCCGTCCACGACCACCGTCGCCCCCAGCTGGTCGTGGGGGCCGTCCGGCAGGCCCGCCACGGGGATGGAATCGGTGATCAGCACCAGCCGATCCCCCGCGACCTTCGCCATCAGCTTGAACAGCGCCGGGTGGACGTGGAAGGTGTCGCAGATCAGCTCGCAGTATACCCGGCTATCGCCCAGCGCCGCGCCGACCACCCCCGGCTGGCGGTGGTTCAGCGGCGGCATGGCGTTGAAGGTGTGGGTGGCGTGGGTGACGCCCGCATCTATGCCCACCAGCGCCTGTTCATAGCTGGCGTCGGTGTGGCCCATGGACACGGTGATGCCCATGTCCACGGCCTGGCGAATGCAGTCCCCCGCGCCGTCCATCTCCGGGGCCAGGGTTATCAGGCGAATCACGTCCGCCCAGGGGCGCAGCTTCCCGGCGTCCGGGCGCTGGATACACGTCTCCGCCTGGGCGCCCTTTTTTTTCGGATTGATGAATGGCCCCTCGGCGTGGCAGCCCAGCACCTGGGCGCCGTTCCATTCAGCAGACAGGCTTTCCTTCTGTGCTTCACGGATGGCGGCAAAGCACTGCTCCAGCGCCGGCCAGTCCAGCGTCATCGCGGTGGGCAGCCAGGCGGTCACGCCGAATCGGGCCGCCCGGCGGGACATCCTGCGCAACTCGTCCAGATCCCCGTGGGAGGCGTCCCAGCCCATGAAGCCGTGGCAGTGCACGTCGATGAGCCCCGGCGACACATACCCGTCCCCAGCGTCGACGACCTCCGCGCCCTCCGGCGGCGCGTCACAAAAGCCGCGGATTTTTCCGTCAAACAGCACGGTCTTGCCTTCGAGCAGGCCGTCCTTCATTATGATCTTCCCGTTGATAATGCATTTCATATCCTTTTCCCTCTGTCAGAAGAAAGCGCTGATAAACGTCGGCTTCCTGTAAAACACCTGCGCGGCCTGCTCGACGGGACAGTGCAGCTTCACGTCCGGCAGCCATTCCGGGTCAAGGTCGCAGCAGCCCACAATGAGTCGGCTGAAATCCTGTATGGTCAACTCGATGTCCGGCGCGTCCCCCACCCGACGCACGCCGTTAAAACGAGGCTCAGGCAGGTCGAGATGCCCGGCCAGCGCTCCGCTCACAAAGGCCGGCGCCTCCTGTTCTTCGCGTCCAAAGCTCACCTCGAAGCATCCTGTATTTTCCGGAATTTGCGGATCGTTCACGGCTATGCGCAAGCTGCCCTCGCCCCGCATGCGGGCCATACCCAGCAGCGCCTGCACATTCATGGCCCGAACCATGCCCTTCTGCTCCACGTCCCGCGTCACATTGCCAAAGCTCCACTCCGGAATAACGCCTCGCAGCTCCACGTCGTCCGGCAGGTAGATCGTGGCGTGGCTGTGATCGGCGGAAAGGCGCATCAGCAGCGCCAGCAGTCCCAGAAAGCCCTCCCGATCGTTGAACACGAACCGTGGGCAGTCCATCTCCCCGTTCCCCGGCGCGACGGTCATCCATCCCTTGGGCACGCCTTCGGCATTGTAGTAGACATAGCAATAGCGCCTGGTGACAAAGGGATCGTCCCGGAGAAAGAGGTACTCCGATGCCCCCGCCCGCACCATGCAGTTGTAGCGCGCTTCCCGGAGCCTGTCAACGGCGACGATATCCGCCAGCACCTTCGACCCCGGCTCCGCCAGCTTCCAGCTGCCCGCCACGTCAGGTCTCGGCATACCCGCGAGCCGCAGCCGCCATTTCACCCAATCGCAGCCCAATTCATAGCCAAACTTGCGGTAAAATTCGGTGGAGAAGGGATAGAGATAGGAAAGATAAAAACCGCAGTTTTCCCGCAGCATCGCCTCGAAACACGCCCGGATCGCGCCGCTGCGTCGGTACTGCGGCAGCGACGCCACCCCGCCAATGCCCGCCATACAGACACTCTGCCCGTCGAAGGTCGCACGCCAGGGAATAACGGTCATGGTGGCCATCATCGTCTGATCGTCGTCCTCGAAGGCCGCCCATTGGCTGTCCCAGTGAATATCCTGCATGGAGCGAGGATCTTCCCGCACCTTTTTAAGCAGCGCCTCCGGCGTGAGCTGAGCGTCCTTCATCTCATATTCAAATGCCAGGGCACAGAGCTGCTGGCAGCGCTTGTATTCCCCGGGGCGTATTTTTCGCACAACCATTTGAGATACCTCCTCAATAGGAATGCCATTACAGGCTTCTCACGCCGTAGCGGCGACTATCAGTCGCCATGCCCCTGACGCTGTGGCGACTGATAGTCGCCGCTACAGCCTTTGTCACAGGCGTGACCTCTCCCTGCATGATAAATCGCCCGCGCCAAATTGTCAATGATCATTGCCTCCCGTTTTTCAAACACGCCAAGCAAAGACAAAATAAGCCAAGCGGAGCCACTGCTTTTTCGCGGTGTTATTGTTATAATCACATTAGCAACCGGGAAAGTGAGGCGATACGCATGAAGGTCAGGCCGATGCACAGGTGGAGCTGGAAGGATTTCTGGCTGCTGACGATGGTCCTTCCCGGCGCGATCTGGCTGCTGCTGATACGGTACCTGCCGATGCTGGGCGTGGTGATCGCCTTCAAGGACTACAAGGCCCAGAAGCCCAACACCTTCTGGAACAACCTGATCAAATCGAAGTGGGTGGGCTTCAAAAACTTCGCGTTTTTAAAGAGCCCGGCCACCGTCACGATGATCCGCAACACCCTGCTCTACAACGGGGTCTGGATCGTGCTGGTGCTGATACTGGCGGTGACGCTGGCAGTGATGATGTCGGAGCTCAAAAACCGCTTCGCCGCCAAGGCCTACCAGACGATGATGTTCTTCCCCTACTTCCTTTCCTGGGTGGTGGCGAGCTACTTCGTGCTGGCCTTCCTGGACCCCACCAGCGGAATGATCCCCTCCATCCAGAAATCCCTTGGGCTGAAGCCCACCCAGTTCTACATGACCACCACCTGGTGGCCGCTGATCCTTACGATCTCGAACCTGTGGAAGAACGTGGGCTACTCCAGCGTGCTGTACCTGGCGGCCATCACCGGCATCGACACCACGCTCTACGAGGCCGCCGCCGTGGATGGGGCCACCAAGTGGCAGCAGGTCTGGCACGTGACCCTGCCGGGCATACGGCCCATGATCGTGATCCTGCTGATCATGTCCGTCGGCAAGATCTTTAACGCCGACTTCGGCCTGTTCTATAACGTGCCCCAGAACTCCGGCCCCCTTTACCCGGTCACCCAGGTCATCGACACCTACGTCTACAACACCTACGCCAATACCCACAACCTGGGCATGAGCGCCGCAGCGGGCCTGCTGCAGAGCGTGGTGGGCTGCATCTGCATCGTCATCACCAACGGCGTGGTTAGGAAGATCGACGCGGAAAGCAGTTTGTTTTAAACAATAAAGGGGGTAAGGTCATGAATAAACCGCAAAGGAACCAGGTTGCGCTGAACACCTTCGGTCCCGGCGCGCAGGCGCTGTTCCACACTGTGCTGGGTCTGTTCGCGCTGATGTGCATCGTGCCCTTCCTGTTCGTCATCATCATCTCCTTCACCTCCGAGGACAGCATCCGGCAGATCGGCTATTCCTTCATGCCGCTGAGCTGGTCCACCCAGGCCTACGGCTACGTGTTCCGGCTGGGGGACGCGCTGTGGCGCAGCTACTTCAACTCCTTCCTGATCACGGTGATCGGCACGGTTTTGTCGGTGGCCATCTGCGTGCTCTACAGCTACCCGCTGTACCGGAAGGATTTCAAATAC
Organism: uncultured Eubacteriales bacterium; assembly: GCA_902765305.1. Lineage (GTDB taxonomy): Bacteria > Bacillota > Clostridia > Christensenellales > Aristaeellaceae > UBA2862. The sequence goes on along the minus strand of CACWZI010000004.1, from coordinate 65,352 downwards.
CGGGGCTTCTTCAACTTCATGAGCTTCTTCACGATGATCTTCGGCGGCGGCCTGGTGCCCACCTTCGTGGTGTGCAAGACGCTGCTGGGGCTGAGCGACAACTACGCCGCGCTGATCGTGCCGCTGCTGTTTTCCCCGTTCAACGTCATCGTGATGCGCACCTTCTTCCAGACCACGGTACCCCGGGAGCTGATCGAGGCCTCCACCATCGACGGCGCCGGCGAATACCGCACGCTGTTGCAGATCGTGCTGCCGGTGGTCAAGCCCGGCATCGCCACCATCGCGCTTCTGAACGCGCTGGCCTTCTGGAACGAGTGGTTCCTGTCGCTTTTGTACATCACCAAGAACATGGACGTGATCCCGCTGCAATACCTGCTGATGCGGATGCAGCGCAACGCCGACTTCCTGGCCAAGAACAGCGCCATGCTGGGCGCGGACGCCGCCCAGGCCGCCCGCAACCTGCCCAGCCAATCCCTGAAGATGGCCCTGGTGGTGTTCATCGTCGTCCCCATCGCCTGCGCGTATCCTTTCTTCCAGCGGTACGTCGTCGCGGGACTCACTGTAGGGTCGGTGAAGGGATAATTTGTAAATCGCACGGCGGCACGCCGCCTGCATATATAAGGAGGATATTCCCATGAAGAAACTGCTTGCATTGGTTCTTGCCCTCGCCCTGCTGCTCACCGCCATGAGCTTCGCGCTGGCGGAGGAGCTGCCCACCATCACCATCATGTTCCACGGCAGCAACGTCACCGACGACACTGCGGTGCTGGAAGCCGTGAACGACTACATTGCGGACAAGGTCGGCGCGAAGCTGGAGGTCGTCTGGGGCACCTGGGGCGACTTCGACGACAAGGCCACCAACGCCCTGCTGTCCGGCGACACCGGCATCGATATGGTGTTCACCTGCTCCTGGAGCGCCGACGAGTACAACACCTACGCCAAGAACGGCTACTTCGTGAAGCTGGACGACCTGATCGCCGAGTACGGCGCGGACCTGGTCGCCGCCATCCCCGAGAGCCTGATGCAGGCCGCCACCATCGAGGGGGCCGAGGGCATGGGCATCTACGCCGTGAACGGCTTCAAGGACACCGCCACCCAGAATACCTGGGACGTGAACGTGACCCTGCTCAACGAGCTGGGCTACACGCTGGACGACTTCAAGGCCATGAGCTTTTACGACTTCGGCGAGCTGTTCCAAAAGGCCAAGGAGCTGAAGGGCGATGCCTTCTATCCCTTCCTGGTGGAGCCCATGGTGCTGGAGCGCATGGTCACCGGCTCCATCATCGTGGCCGGCGACTCCGGCAGCACCAACCTGCTGAGCCTGTACCTGAACCAGGACGACGTGTCCGCTGAAGGCCCCGAGGGCAACGTGATCCTGAACAAGTTCGCCACCGACGAATACCGAGCCTTCGTGGACCAGATGCACGAGTACTATGAGGCCGGCTATGTGGACCCCTCCCTGGCCGTGGCCGAGACCAGCAACGACACCCGCACCAACACCCAGAAGACCGGCGAATACCTGATCGGCACCCAGAGCTACGCCTTCGGCTATGAGTACAGCGCCGACGTGCTGGACCGGGGCATCGAGGTCGCCTTTGTGCCCTGCACCGACCCCTATGTGGACACCACCGCCTCCCAGGGCGCGATGGTCGCCATCTCCACCGCCAGCGAGCACCCGGTCGAGAGCTTCAAGTTCCTGGCCCTGCTGAACAGCGACCCGACCCTGATGACCCTGCTGAACTACGGCGTGGAGGGCATCCACTACAACCTGAACGACGACGGCCTGGTGGAGTTCACCGACGAGCGCGCCAACTACAGCCCCTGGACCAACGGCATGGGCAACGTGACCATACTGCCCGACACCGCCGCCGAAGGCGCGGGCTTCCGCGAGAGCTTCAAGGAATACTACGCCGGGGCCAAGGCCATCCCCGCCCTGGGCTATGTGTTCGACAACGCCGACGTGGCCAATGAGATGGCCGCCCTGGGCACCGTCGCCGCCCAGTACGCCCTGGCCCTGGACGCCGGCGCGCTGGACCCCGAGACCACCCTGCCCGACTTCCTGGCCGCGCTGGACGCCGCGGGCATGCAGGCCTACCTGGACGCCGCCAACGCGCAGCTGGCCGCGTATCTGGGATAAGCGACATTCGACCAACGCCAGGGGCGCCGTATCGGCGCCCCTGTTTCATCTCGCCAACCCCATCCAAAAAACGCCAATCCCATCCATTTTCTAATTTCGCCCTTGATGGTAAAATGAATGTAGTGTAAAATAGAAGAGGTGGAGGACGCTTCAAATGAGATACGGCTATTTTGACGACGTGGCCAGGGAATATGTGATCGACCGGGTGGACGCGCCCTTTTCGATGACCAACTACCTGGGCACCCAGCGCATGGGCGCGGTGGTTTCCCACAACGCCGGGGGCTACTGCTGGCTGGATTCCCCCCAGTACCACCGCATCACCCGCTTCCGCCCCAACGGGGTGCCGATGGACTTCCCCGGCCACTACGTCTACCTCCGGGACAACGAGAGCGGCAATTACTGGTCCGTCAGCTGGCAACCCACAGGCATCCCGCTGAATGAGGCGAAATATATCTGCCGCCACGGGCTGAGCTATTCCGTCTATGAGTGCGAAACTCAGGGCATCGCCGCCAGCCAGACGCTGTTCATCCCACGGGAATCTGAGAATGCCGATCCGGTGGAGATCTTCGACGTGCGGGTGAAAAACACCTCAGACAGGCAGCGGCATATCAGCGTCACCGGCTATGTGGAGTTCTCCTTCCACAGCATCGACATCGACAACCAGAACTTCCAGATGAGCCTGTACTGCGCGGGATCGTTCATGGAGAACGACGCCGCGATCTGCGAACTGCACTACGAGCCGGACAGCTTCCAGTTCTTCGCCGCGTCCTTTATTCCGGACGGCTGGGAGGGCACCCGGGAGGCATTCATCGGCCCCTACCGCACCGAGCGCAACCCCATCGGCGTCGAAAGGGGCGCATTGACGGGCAGCCACGAAAACGGCGGCAACCCCGTCGGGGCGCTGATGAAGCGCCTCGTTCTGGCCCCCGGCGAGGAGGCCCGGCTGCTGTTCTACCTGGGCACGGGCCGGGGACAGGCCGCAGTGGAAGCCCGCCGCCGCTATGACTTCGCCGGCGCGGACAGGGCCTTTGGGGATCTTCGCCGGTTCTGGGACGAGAAGCTGGACACCCTCACCGTCCACACGCCCCACGCAAACATGAACCGCAGCCTCAACATCTGGAACCTGTACCAGAGCGAGATCAACGTGCTGTTCTCCCGGTTTGCCTCGTTCATCGAGGTGGGCGGGCGCACGGGATTGGGCTTCCGGGACACCGCCCAAGACGCCATGTGCATCCCCCATGCCGAGCCGGAGGGCTGCAAAATGCGCATCCTCCAGCTGCTGAACGGCGTCACCACCGCCGGCTACGGGCTGCACCTGTTCGACCCGGCGTGGTTCGAGGGGAAGGACGAGGAAGAGGAATGGTCTCCCACCGTCGTACCCACCGCCGAGGGCGCGAAGCACGTCCACGGGCTGAAGGACGCCTGCGCCGACGACGCGCTGTGGCTGATCCCCGCCATCGTGGAATACGCGCGGGAGACCGGCGACACGGGCTTCTTCGACATCGTCGTCCCCTGGGCCGACGGCGGCGAGGCTTCCGTCTGGGACCACATGCGGCGCATACTGGACTTCTCCTACGGCCAGGTCGGAACCCACGGCGTCACCAAGGGGCTGCGGGCCGATTGGAACGACTGCCTGAACCTGGGCGGCGGGGAGAGCGCCATGGTCCACTTCCTGCTGATCTGGGCCACCGGGCATTTCCTGGACGCGGCGCGGGCGACGGGCAGGACGGAGGATATTGAGCGGTATGCCCCGAAGCTGGCGGCCATGAAGCAGATCGGCCAGAGGGTACTCTGGGACGGCGAATGGTTCCTGCGGGGCTTCACCGCGGACGGACGCGCCATCGGCAGCCATGATTCCCGGCAGGGCAAGGTCCACCTGGAGAGCAACACCTGGGCCGTGGCCAGCGGCGCGGCGACCCCTGAGCAAGGGCGCTCGGCCATGGACGCGGTGGATGCCTGGCTGTACACCCCCTACGGGCTGATGCTGAACGCGCCATCCTTCACCGTGCGGGACGACGGCGTCGGCTTCGTCACACGGGTCTATCCCGGCATCAAGGAAAACGGCGCGGTGTTCAGCCACCCCAACCCCTGGGCCTGGGTGGCCGAGTGCCGGCTGGGCCGGGGCAATCGCGCCATGAAGTTCTACGACGCGCTGCTGCCGGAAAACCAGAACGACATCATGGAGATTCGGCAGGCGGAGCCCTACACCTACTGCCAGTTCATCATAGGCCGGGACCACACCGCCCACGGCAGGGCGCGGCACCCGTTCATGACCGGCTCCGCCGGCTGGGCCTACTTCGCCGCCACCCGCTACATGCTGGGCGTGCGCCCGGAGTTCGACCGGCTCACCGTCGACCCCTGCATCCCCGCCGAATGGGACGGCTTCGAGCTCACCCGCCGCTGGCGCGGCGCGGAATACCGTATTCGCGTGGAAAACCCAGGACACGTGGAGAAGGGCGTTGTGCGGATCGAGGTAGACAGTGAATCGGCTGCATTCATTCCAATATTTACAGAAGGCAAACATGAAGTGAGGATAATTATGGGATGAACAAATACTGATTTATCGAGCTACGCTCGATAAACCAGTATTCAGGTTTAACGGCAGTAGTTACTACGTTTCTCGGTCCTTTGAAAAAAAGAAATCCGTCAGGATTTCTACCTTCCCTAACACCTAAAACCTATAACCTAAAACCTAACTACTGATTTGTCGCTCCGCGACAAATCAGTATTTACCAATATCACAGGAGGCAGACACTATGATTCAATTCGGCACAGGCGGCTGGCGGGCGATCATCGGCGACGGGTTCACAAAGCTGAACATCCAGCGCGTCGCCGCGGCGCTGGGACGCAGGATACAAAGGGAGCCCGATTCCGAAAAGGAAATCTGCATCGGCTACGACCGGCGCTTCCTGTCGCGGGAGGCGGCCATCTGGTTCTCCGAGGCCATCGCGGCAGAGGGGGTCAAGGTGGATTTTGTCAACCTCTCCGCGCCCACGCCCCAGATCATGTACACGGTGAAGTCCTGGAACCTGCCCTACGGCGCCGCCATCACTGCCAGCCACAACCCCGCCGTGTGGAACGGCATCAAGCTGTTCACCCGGGGTGGCCGGGACGCGCTGCAGGAAATCACCGACGATATCCAGGCCGAGGCCAACGGGATGACCGAGGCGGATATCCAAAACATACGCTTCGAGCAGGGCCTTGCGGAGGGCAAGATCGCCTTCGTGGATCCCCGGGACGCCTACCTGGATTCCATTCTCGAGAAGATCGACACCGCCGCCATCCGCAGGCGCAGGCCGCGGATCGTGCTGGACCCGATGTACGGCGTGAGCCTGACGGGCCTTTTGACGATACTGTACTCCAGCCGCTGCGACATCGACGTGATCCACGACACTCACGACGCCTTCTTTGGCCGCCGCCTGCCCGCCCCCACGGTGGACACGCTGGCGGACCTGCAGCGCCAGGTGCAGGAGCACCACGCCGACATCGGCATCGCCACCGACGGCGACGCGGACAGGCTGGGCGTGATCGACGAAAACGGCCGATACGTCAGCGCCAACGAGATCATCGTGCTGCTGTACTACTACCTGCTCAAATACAAGGGCTGGAAGGGCGCGGCGGTGCGCAACGTGGCCACCACCCACCTGCTGGACCGGGTGGCGGAGAAGTTCGGTGAAAGGTGCGTCGAGGTGCCCGTGGGCTTCAAGCACATCTCCGCCGGGATGCAGCGCTACGACGCCCTGATCGGCGGCGAGTCCTCCGGCGGCCTGACGGTGCGGGGCCACATCTTCGGCAAGGACGGCCTCTATGCCGCATCGCTGCTGGTGGAAATGCTGTCCGTCGCCGGAAAACCCCTTTCCCGGCTGGTGCAGGACATCTTCGACGAATTCGGCGAGCTGCACGTGGCCGAACACGACTGGCCCCTCACCCCTCAAAACAAGGCGGAGGTACAGAAGCGGGTATTCGAGAATCACGAGCTGCCCGACTTCGACCGGCCCATCCGGCGCGTCAGCTACGAGGACGGCTGCAAGGTGTACTTCGACGGCGCATGGGTCATCATCCGCTTCAGCGGCACCGAACCCCGGGTGCGGATATTCGCCGAGGACGAGACGGTGGCGCAGGCGGAGGCGCTGGTGAGCAGGACGGCGCGGTTTTTGGGATTGAAGTGAGAGGGATGAACATCCATGCGCATCCTCAAATCCATCAGCGCTCAGCTGACGTTGATCGTGCTGATCTGCTACCTGCTGCCGGCGACGGTGCTGGGCTTCTATATGGGCGGCACGATGATCCGGGACGAGCAGGCCAAGACGGAGACGGCGCTATTGAGCGGCATGGAATTTTCCCGGCTGCTGACGGACCAGAACCTGAGCCGCGTGGTCACGCTGGCCCGCGCCGCCACCTATGACGGCGAGCTGGACAACGCCATTGCCCAGCGCAACGCCGGGGCCATCACGGACGGCGATTTTCTTCGCGCCGCCCGGGGGTATGTGGAGCGGAAATACAGTCGGGAACCGGCGGTCGCCTTCGCGGCGGTGTTCACGCTGGACGCGCCCCAGCTGCTGCTGGTGAACCGCTCCGGCACCGACGCCGCCAACCGCTACCAGTCAACGGCTCACGCCCAGGTGCTTCGGTTGGGCGAAACATTGGACACCCAATGCCGCTTTGTTGAGATCGGCGGCGATCTGTACCTGGCGCGCAACCTGACGAACCTGCGCATGGAGTCCTACGGCATGCTGGTGCTGGGGCTGGACCGGGAGAAGCTGCTGGCCCCGCTGCTGGATCTCGCCCGAGGATGGGACGCCCGGCTGGACGTGCGGCTGGACGACATGGACGCGGTCAACCTGTCGGGCGTTTCTGGCATGGACGAAGCGGTGGACTGGAGCGCCATCGAGCCGGGGCGGATCGCGCCCATCTCCGTGGGGATGTACGCCTGCACGCAGTTTGGCGACAGCCGGGACTACGCCATGCGCGCAGGCCTGCTGCTGGACCGGCGGCGGCTCTACGGCGGCATCGACGGCTTCCGACGACTCCAGGCGGGGCTGCTGATCCTGCTTGTGCCGGTGCTGGGCATCACCATGTGGTACGTCCACCGGCGCATCTCCAGGCCCATCATGCTGCTGTCGGAGGCGTCGGGCCGCATCGAGGCCGGGGAGCTGGGCGTCACCGTGCCCATGCACGGGGACGACGAGCTGGGCCGCCTGGGCAAGGCCTTCACCAGCATGAGCCTGCGGCTGGAGGAGCTGATCGACAGGACCTACAAGGAGCAGATCGCCCTGCGGGACGCCCGCATACAGGCCATGCAGAGCCGCATCAACCCCCACTTCATCAACAACGCCCTGGAATCCATCAACTGGGAGGCGCGGATCGAGGGCTCCGAGACCATCTCGGCGATGGTGGAATCGCTGAGCGTGCTGCTGAACGCCAGCATGTCCAGAAACGACCGGCGCATCGTGACCTTAAGGGAGGAGCTGGAGGTCGCTAAGGCCTACTTCTACTTCGTGGGATTGAGCTACGGCGACCGGCTGACCACCCAGATGGAAATCGACGACGCCGCGCTGAGCGCCACGGTACCGGTGCTGACCCTGCAGCCGCTGATCGAAAACGCCGTGGAGCACGGTATCGCCCCCGAGGGCGGCGGCGGGATCCGGCTGTGCTGTCGCCGCTTGGGCCCGTGTCTGCGGGTGGAGGTCGTCAACAGCGGCAAGGGCATCTCCCCGGAGGACCGCAGGCGCATCGACGCCGCCTTGCGGGGCGACAGCCTGGGCGGGACCCACATCGGCCTTTCCAACATCTGCACCCGTCTGCGCCTGATCTACGGCGGCAAGGCCGACATCGCCGTGGAATCCGACGCCGGTGGCAACACCCACGTCACGCTGGACGTGCCACAGGAGGACAGCCCGTAGCGGCGACTATCAGTCTGCCACCGGTAACTCAAAATGCCCGTGTGGCGACTGATAGTCGCCGCTACAGGTCGCCGCTACAGGTCGCCGCTACAGGTCGCCGCTACAGGTCGCCGCTACAGGTCGCCGCTGCACCGCGATGGCGATTCATAGATGAGTTTTCACGCAGATTACCTCAGGAGGATGAAACGATGAAAAAAACGCTCACTCTGATACTCGCCGCCCTCTGCCTCGCCCTCCCCGCCCGGGCCGTATCCCTGCGCACAGTCAGCGCCTTCGGGGGCACGGACGCCTCTGCGCTGGCCTATGTGGAGCTGCTGCGGGAATACGAGGCGCAGACCGGCAACGTGGTGGAGGACAGCTCCGGCACCAGCGACGAGAGCTGGAAGGCCAGCGTATTGAGCGACTTCGCGGCGGGTGACGAGCCGGACCTGCTGTTCTTCTTCGCGTGCAGCGCCGACTCCGCGCCAATCCTGCGCAAGATGGTGCCCCTGTCAGAGATCAACGCCGCCTATCCCGACTTGGCTCTGCCCGAGAGCGACATCCTCCGTGAGGCGGACGGCAACGTCTACGCCATCCCCCTGCGACCCTACTTCGAAGGGCTGTTCGTGGACACCGACCTGTTCGAGCAGTACGGCGCGCCGCTGCCGGACAGCTGGGCGCACCTGGAGGAAGCCATCGCCATCTTCAGCGAAGCCGGCGTCGTGCCGATTGCCGTTTCTCTGTCGGACATCCCCCACTACCTGGCCGAGTGCGCGGTGCTGGCCGCTTCCAGCCCCGCTGATTTCACGGCAAGGCCGACGACGCCTGACAAGGTCCCGGAGAGCTGGTACAGGGGCATGGCGCTGATCCGCCGCCTGTACACCCTCGGCGCGTTCCCGGAGAACGCGCTGAGCACCTCGGAGGCCGTCACCAGCGAGCTGTTCCGGCAGAAGCAGGCCGCCATGCAGATCGACGGCAGCTGGTTCGTCAATTCCCTGTCCGGGGAAAGCATGGACACCACCGTGGTGATGCCCATGCCCGCCCTCGACGGCAAAGGCGGCGCGATCATCGGCGGCGTGTCCATGGGCTTCTACCTGACCCGCCGGGTGTGGGACGACCCCACGAGGCGGGACGCGGCGGTGGCACTGCTCAGCTGGCTGACACGGCCCGACCACCTGAAGCGCCTGGCCGCCTCTGAAATCACGGGGGCACTGGCCGGATCCGCCGACGCCATGGCGGCGCGGGCATCGGAGATGGTGCGCCCCATACAGGACGACATGAACAAGAACGCCCGCGAACGATGGCTGCTGGAATGCGTTCCGGCAGTGGCCGCGGGCGATATGACCCCGGAGGAATGCTGGGCGCAGGTGATGGCGCTGAATCCCTTCGAGGCTGGGAGGTAATCAACATGTATCGCGTGGTACTGGTGGACGACGAGCGCATGATCCTCGAAGGGCTTTCCCGGGTGGTGCCCTGGGAAAAGCTGGGCTGCGCGGTCAGCGGCACGGCGTCCAACGGACGGGAAGGCCTGGATCTGGTGCGCCGGGTGAAGCCCCACATACTGATGACGGACATTCGCATGCCCAACATGGACGGGCTCACGATGGTCGCGGCGCTGCGCAGCGAGTTCCCCGACCTGCAGATCACCGTGCTCACGGCCTTCCGGGACTTCGAATACGCCCAGACCGCGCTGAACCTGGGCGTGTGCCGATACCTCTTAAAGCCCAGCAAAATGGACGAGCTGGACGAGGCCATCCACGCGATGATCGCCCGGCTGGATGCCCTTCCAAAAACGGAAGCGCCGGAGCCGGCAGAGCCGGCGGGCCCGGCGGGCCTGGCAGGCAACTACATCGTGCGCCAGGCGCTGGACTACATGCGCGCCCACTGCGCCGAGCGGCTGAGCCTCGGCGACGTGGCCGAGCAGGTGTACGTCAGCCAGTGGCACCTGTCCAAGCTGATCAACAGGCACACGAACCAGAGCTTTCTGGACATACTGAACAATATGCGCATTGAAAAGGCCCGCCAGCTGCTGGCGGGCTCCGGGCTGCGCATCCACGAGGTGGCCGAGCAGTGCGGCTACAGCGACCTCGGTCATTTTTCCAGGAATTTCAAGAAGCTGACCGGCCAGACGCCCGGCGAATTCCGGGACAGCGCCAGCCATGGGGAATGACTCCACTCACGCCGCGGTGACATACTGCGCCTCGAAGTCGCTCACGGTCATGGGCCTGGCGAAGAAGTAGCCCTGGAACAGCTTGCAGCCCATCTGGGACAGCTCGTCGTACTGCTTTTCCGTCTCGACGCCCTCGGTCAGCGGAACGATGTTCAGGTCGGTGGACATGTGAATGATGTTTCGCAGGATCATCCTGGACTTCTCGTCCTGTTCGGAGCTGCGCAGGAACACCATGTCGATCTTGATCACGTCGATGGGCATGTTCTTGAGCATGTTGAGGGAGGAATAGCCGCTGCCGAAGTCGTCCATCTCCACGATGAAGCCCGCCTGACGCAGGTCGGCCAGCAGGCGCACCTTGTTTTCCACGTCGGAGATCATGATGTTCTCGGTGATCTCCAGGCGCAGCCGGGCGGGGTCGACGCCGTATTCCTTCACCAATCCCCGGAACTCCGAGGTCACATCCATGAAGTAGAAGTCCTTCGGGGAGATGTTGACGGAGATGAACAGGTCGTTGTCCCGCCACCGGTCCAGCTGCGCGCAGGCGCAGCGCCACATGTAGCGGTCCACCTCCGCGATCATGCCGTTCTGCTCGAATATCGGTATGAACCGCGCCGGGGGCAGGAAGCCGTATTCCGGATGGTTCCAGCGGACCAGCGCCTCCGCGCCGACCACCTTTCCCGTCGCGTCCACCAGCGGCTGCAGATAGGGCACGATCTGCCGCTCGGTGAGCGCGTTTTTCAGGTCGCCGGTGATCTGCTGCTCCCAGAGCAGGTTGTCGCGCATCCGGTCGTCGTACCAGGCGATGTGGGTGTGGTAGTCGTTGCGCAGCCCCGCCGCCGCGATCCGCGCCCGGTCGAACATCACCGAGACCTCCATCGAAGCATCCTTCACCTCATAGACGCCCATGTGGATCAGCACATGGTAATCGATCTCGCCGGTGTCGACGGTAAAGCCGGACAGACGCCTTTCAATCGCCTCCGCGTCGAAGTCCGCCACGGGCACGAGGATGCCAAAGGTATCCCCCGCGAGTCGGCCGTAGATGCCGCTCTGCGGCACGAGCGCGCGAAGCAGGTCCGCGACCTGCTTCAATACGTCGTCGCCGAAGTTGACCCCGAAGACGTCGTTGATGAGCTTGAAATTGCTGATATTGACGAACACGAGGCAGAACGCCCCGTCGGAAGCCCCGGAGAGCCGCTGCTTGATGCAGTGATACAGGTAGGGCCGGGTATACAGCCCCGTCAGCTCGTCGTGCCGCGCCCGATAGGCCTCCCGCATCAGGTTCTGCTGGGCCTCGGTGTCGTCGCGGATGCTGAGGAAGGAGCCGTCCACGTAGCCCCGGGCGTCCCGTATGGTGCGCTTCTCCAGCGCGTAGTAGTGCCGGCCTTCATCCCCGTCCAGCTCCAGACTGGAGGTCCAGCTGTCCGTTCCTTCCCCGCTCGCGTTGAAGGGCTTCAGCTTCTCCGCCACCTCGCCCATGTCCTGCCCGTCGACGCCCAGCAGCCGGCGCGCCTCCCGGTTCAGCCAGATGCAGCTGCCCACATCGTCAAAGAAGAACACCGAGTCGGGAAGCTCGGCGGATATATCCATCATGATACGGTTCAGAAGCCGCACGGGCTTGTAATAGAGGGAAAAATAGAACGCCAGCAGCCCGAACGCCGCGTAGCCGATCATCGAGCGATCCAGCGGCGTGCGGGAGATGACGTAGAACGAGCACCAAATGATGACGGCCAGAAGGGTAAAGAATATCACCGCATACCTTCGGGAGGCGATGCGGGAGGAATGCAGCATCTTCAGCAGCAGGATCACCAGCACCGCAGCCAGCACGCCGTATACCAACAGCCGGTGCAGGTTCTGGGGCAGATAGGGCACCATGCGGTAATAGGGCTTCCCGTAGAGCTCGATGCGCTCCAGGCTGAAGGCATGGCCGAAGAAGATGTTGGCCAGCAGCTGAAACACATCCAGCCCCAGCAGGCTCAGCACGAACACTCTGGCCTTGTTGGCCTTCCACGGGATGTTGCAATAGCTCAGAATATAGCGCAGCAGGCTGAAGACGGTAAAGTCGATGCCGATGTAATACAGGTAGCAGCCTATGGTGGCGGGCAGCTTCGTGGTGGCGCTGATGATCAGCAGATTGCCGGCCACCGGCGGGATCAGCGCAAGCAGCATGCGCCCCAACGGCACGCCGATGGGCTTCCTGGACCGGAAAGCGATCAGCCCGCACACCGCAAGCGCCACGGACAGCGCGACGAAGACGAGCGAGAACAGTGCCCTGATATCCATGCCACAGCACTCCACTGCATTTTATTATTCATATTATACCAGAAATAACCAACGCATGCAACCGATTCTGTGAAAAAAGTTAAAAGTTAAGATGACATTGCCCTTGAAACCAGCCAGTCGTAGCTGCCGCTGCCCACGGACACGGGCGGCATGCCCGGCAGCTCGACGTCGGCCCGGGTATTTGCCGGTATTTCCACATGGACCAGCACCCGCTCGCCCACCGCGCGCCATTTAACCGCAGCCCTGCCGTAGGGGGTCTCCTCGCTGACGGCGGCGCTGGTCAGGCCCGGCACGAAGGACGGCTTCACGCGAAAGCGCCTATAGCCGGGCTCGACGAGCTGCAGACCCCCGATGTGCCGGTACATCCACTCGCCCACGCAGCCGAAGGCATAGTGATTGTAGCTGTAGGTGCTGACGGTGCCGTCCTCGGAGATCGCGCCCCAGCTCTCCCACAGGGTGGTGGCCCCGGCCCTCACCTCGTAGAGCCAGCCCGGGCAGCCCTCCTGGAACAGCAGCTTATAGGCCACGTTCGCCCGTCCGTTGTCGCAGAGCACGTCCATCAGGAACAGCACGCTCAAAAAGCCGGTGTCCAGCCGGTCGCCGTTGTCGTGGATCATCTGGCACAGGTGCTCCACCATCCTCGGCCGCACATCCTCAGGCACCAGTCCCATCTGCAGGGCGATGACGTAGATGCCCTGGAAGTTCGCGTCCATGGTGCCGTCCGCGTGGACGTACTCCGCGATGAACGCCTCGCGGATGTTCTGATACAGCTCGGCATAGCGCCTTGCGTCATCGTCCCTGCCCAGTATGGCGGCGATTTCGGACATGGTCTTCGCGCTGAAGGCGTAGTAGGCCGGGGCGACGACGCCCATGGTGGCGTAGGCGGTCTGGTTCATGGCGAAGGCGTCCGGGTTGCCCAGCACGATGGACGGGATCAGCCAGTCGCCGAAGTGGAAATCGGTGTTCCACAGCCAGCGGCTGCGCTCCTTGCGTTCGTCGTCCCAGCCCTCGTACCCCTCCGGGTGATGGTTGCGCGCGCGTTCGTCGATGTAGGCCATCCAGCGGGTCATGGCTTCGTAGTTGTCCTCCAGTATGCGCCGGTTGCCGTAGGCCTGGTACACCCGCCAGGGCACGACGACGACCGCGTCGCCCCAGCCGCAGCTGGTGTCCGCGCCCAGGTTGTCCCGCAGGAAGGTGGCGTAGGCCTTCAGATAGGGCACGATCATCGGAACCGCGCCGTCGGGCAGCTGCTCGGCGCGCACGCTGTCCATCCATGCGCTCAGGAAGGCGTTGGCGTCCCGGTTGAAGCACAGCGTGGGCGCGTAGGCCATGATGTCCCCCGTCCAGCCCGCCTTCTCCCGCTGGGGGCAGTCGGTGGGGATGGACACGGTATTTGAGACCTGGCTCCACCAGATGTTGCTCTGCAGCTGGTTGAGCCGAGGATCGGAGGTGCTAAAGCTGCCGATGTCCCGCATTTCGCTGGCGCAGGCGACCACCCGGAAGTCGTCGACGGCGGGCATGCCCGGCCAGCCGGTGACGCGCACATACCGGAAGCCGTGATAGGTGAAAGACGGCTGGAAGGTCTGTGTACCCTCCCGGCAGATGTAGATCTCGGTCTGCTCCTTGTTGTTGTTGAGGATGCTGTTGAAGACGTTGCCGTCCCGGTCCAGCTGCTCGAAGTGCTCCAGGCGGATCTGCGTGCCCATGGGGGCGGTGACGGTGAACCGGGTGAAGCCGGCGAGGTTCTGCCCCGCGTCCAGCAGGATATCCCCGTTCGGCGCGGTGACGATCGCGGCGGGCTTGAACGTGCGAAGCGCCCGCACCGGCGCATAGCCCTGGCCCTTCAGGTGATCCCTGTCGTAGTCCTTCCTCTGGACCGGCGTCCAGTCCCCGCCGTCGAAGCCGGGGGCGTCCCAGCCGGGCATCTCCAGCCGGGCGTCGTATTTCTCCCCCACGAACAGGTCGGAAAACACGATGGGCCCGGTATGGCTGACGCCGCTGTCGCCGGTAACGGTCTGGCGGGTGCCGTCGGTGTATTCGATGACCGCGTCCAGCAGCAGCGCCGTGGTGTCGCCGTACTGGCAGCAGTCGCCGGTGGTGCCCACGCGGCCCACCCACCAGCCGTCCGCCAGCACCGCGCCGATGACGTTTTCACCCGGGCGGATGAGGTCGGTGACGTCGTAGGTCTGATAGAGCAGCAGCTTGTTATAGGCGGTGTTCTCCGGGGCGAACAGCCGTTCGTCCGGGCAAGCCCCGTTCACCGTCAGCCGGTACAGGCCGTGGGCGGTGGCGTAGATTCGGACGCGAACAACGCCCTTGCCCGCGCGGAAGGGAATGCGGACGTACTGGGCGGGCCGGAACTCGCCGAAGGTGCGGTTCCCGTTTTCATCCAGCTCCATGGCATTGTAGGTGTCGCCGTCACGCGCCGCGCCCATCGAGGAGGGCGTGGGCTCCTGGTCCGGCTCCGCCCAGGCGCTCGAGAAGGGCACGCCCATGCGGCCGGTCTCGAAGCGGCCCTCGAGGGTCGCGGTCCTGCCGTAGTTGTCCGTCACGCTGACGGCCACATGGTAGCGGGTCATCGGCGCGGCGGTGAAGCCGGGCACGGTCACCTCGATGCTTTGGCCAGCGGCGACCGCGCCGGTATCCGCCACGGTTCCGCGGTCATCCCGCAGGACCAGGCGATAGGCGCTCTGGACGGTGTCGTTCCTGTCGCTGTTCAGCTTCCAGGCGAAGCAGGGCGTGGCATCGTCGATGCCAATGGGGTCGGCGAGGTGGTCGACGGTCAGGTCCGTCAGGAACAGCTTGTCATTCTTGTACATGGCGAATCCTCCTTCTCCGGTCGTCCGGCCTGCGTTTGCCGTTCTGCCCCGTTCATTTCCGGGCGGCAAATACGCGAATGGAATCGGTCAGCCGCTGGTGTCGCACGGAGGTGGCGTCGAAGCGGACCGTGCGGAAGGACAGCTGCATGATGGGCCCCGTGGCGAAGGCGCAGATCAGCGTGCCCACGCCCACCGGTCCGCCCAACAGCCAGCCGGTCAGCGTCGCCAGGCTCAAAAGCCCGACGCTGACCGCCCCGATCGGCAGCCGCTTCAAGCGCTTCGCCAGCCCGACGAGCAGCGTGTCCCTGGGTCCGCAGCCCAGTGACGCGATCATATAGGTGTACTGGGTATAGGCCATGATGAACAGGCCCAGGATCATCACCGGTATCCCCGCCGCCAGAGACTGGCGGGGCGGCACGAGACCCAACCAGTTGAAGAAGTCCACCGCCTTGCCGACCACGACGGCGTCGATGAACATGGCGATGCCGATGGGCTCCCCCATGGCGATGTCGATGAGGAGGATGGTGCAGGAGACCGCGATGGACGCGGTGCCGTACAGTATGCCCAGCGTCTTTGCCAATCCCAGGTTCAGCACGTCCCACGGCCCCGCGCCGATGTTCGCCTGGATCGTCAGGTACACGCCGAAGCCGTTCACAAACAGGCTGGCCGCAGCCAGCAGCATATTCAGTACGATTGTGCCGGGGGTACGGTTCTCCCGAAGGGACCGGCAGCGCATTGCATTGCAGTTCATCATAAAACGCCCCTCAATACTGGTTTTCGCTGCACAGTATAGCACATTCAGGCCCGCCTTAACAGGGAGTAATTGTTATACATGTCACGGGGGTGGCGTATACAAATACTGATTTGTCGCGCTGCGACGAATCAGTATTTAGGTTTTAGGTTATAGGTTTTAGGTGTTAGGGAAGGTAAATCCCGAAGGGATTTGCACCACCCCTAAAACCTAACCCCTAAAACCTAAAACCTGAATACTGATTTATCGAGCATAGCTCGATAAATCAGTATTTACCTGCCCGAATAAATGCCCCACCCCATAAGTCCCTCACTCCCCCGTCTCAATCGGGACCTGCGGTGTGATCCGCAGGGAGAGCTGGAGGTACAGCAGCGCCTCGCTGTCGCGCAGGTCCAGCCCGGTCAGGTCCACGATCCGGCGCAGCCGGTACTTCAGGGAGTTCAGGTGTACGTGCAGCGCCTCGGCCGTCCGGTTCTGGCTGCAATTCTGCCGGAGGTACGTCTCCAGCGTCATCAGCAGGTCTGTGCGGTTCTTCCGGTCGTAGTTCTCCAACACCGAAATCGCCGGGTGCCGCAGCATGCCGGACATCTTGTTCTCGCTGAGCAGGCGCAGCAGGTAGGCCAGCGCGTAATCCGAGCAGTGGCGAATGCCGCCGCCGGTCTCCGCGTTCACCGCAAACAGCGCCTGCTCGTAGGCGATCGCCAGCTCGCCCAGGTGATGCACCGGCATAGACACGCCGACGGCCAGCGTGTCCAGCCAGCGCCTGCGCCGGAAGAACGAAAGCACGCCCTCCTCCGCCCTCTGGCCGGCCAGTATCGCGACGCCGCCCCGGTACGCGCAGGCCGTGCACCGCACGGCCATCCCCTTCATGTCCGCCATCAGCATGTGATAGACCGTTGGGTTGCTGGCCCCGATGCTCCTTACCGCCATCAGCACCATGTACGGCAGGGTATCCGTCTCGCCCGTCAGCCGGTCGATGGCCGGCTGAGAGGGCTGCGCGCCCTCGAGGAACTGCCTGAGCACCTGGGGCGGCGCCAGGTAGTCCGAGGCACTGTCGGTAAACTCCGCCGCCCGGCACAGGAAGCCGCCGATCCACTTTTCGCAGTGCAGCGCGATGCGCGCGTCATTCTCGCTGCCCGTAAAGATCATCATGTAGCCCACGCGCACATCGTCCACCGTCAGGTACATGGATACGGCCTTTTCCCCGTCGTTGCCCTGGGGATGCAACAGCTGGGGCTCGTCGCTGATGTCGTGCCGGACCGCTCCGCTCTCGTCGACCAGCACCTGGGAGATCATCTCCACGCCCAGGGTGCCGCTGTTTTCCAGATTGGCCCTGATCCGCCGGGGCAGCAGCGCCAGGTGGCTGCCGCAGATCAGCTTTCCCCTCAGGTCGAAGACCAGGCAGGGCCCGTCGATCACCGCCGAGGCGATGCCGACGATCTCCGCCGCCGGGGCCTGCCGGGAGGCGGCCATGGCCAGCCGCTCCTCCACCTCCGTATAGGCGTCAAAGGCGGAGAGGATATCGTTGAGCAGCATCTCCAGGTCGTTGCTGTGGCAGATGATCTGGTTCTCCCCGCAGACCAGTATCATGGCGTCCCTGTAGCGCTGGTCGTGAAAGTACCCTGAGGCCTCCCCGATATAGACATATTCCAACGCATACTTATTCCGGTCGTCGGACAGGAACCGCACCCCGCGGATCGTCGGGGCGTCCCGCAGGATGTGGCGCTCGGTATCGTATTTGTCCAGCGTCCGGGCCAGCATCGACATGCTCAGCTTCATGGGGCCTCCTTTGTCCAAAACAGACAACTGCTCTGCCATGGTTTCCAGATGAAATCGTATATCCGATACGTTTCATCGGAGCGCTGTTTCGGATATACTTATAGACAGAAGTATACAGGAACCCAACCCCACCGTCAAGGGCATTTATCTCTATGAGACGAAAGGAGCACAACATGAACGGACCGCAGTTTGATTTCAAGGCCAACTACGTGAACTTCCTGAACCACAGGCCGACCACCTTCATCCCCAACTCCTTTACCGGGAACAAGATCTACGGCTTCGGCGCCATCAACGGCCCCGCCATCGAGAAGGGCAACCAGTTCGGCGACGGCATGGACGGCTTCGGCATCAAGTGGGAATATCCCTCCACCGGCGGCGGCGCGGCGGTGCCGGACGTCAACTACACCGTCATGGACGACGTGACGGAATGGCGCGAGAAGGTCCATATCCCGGACCCGGCGGCCTACGACTGGAAGGCCGACTATGAGATGGAGTGCAAAATGCTCGGCGAACCGGACCGGGAGCACCAGATCATCGACTTCGGCTTCGGCAACGGCGTGTTTGAGCGCCTCGCCGCCCTGATGGGCTTCGAGGACGCCCTGGTGGCCATCGCCAGCGAACCGGAGGAGGTGGACGCCCTGTTCACGGCGATCACCGATTACAAAATCAAGGCGCTGGACTATATCATCGACATCTGGCACCCGGACACCATCACCTATTTTGACGACGTCGCTACCCAGCGGAACCTGTTCATCTCCCCGGCGACCTACCGGTCGCTGATCAAGCCCCATCACAAGCGCTTCGCCCAGGAGTGCCTGAAGCGCGGCGTCCTGCCCATCTACCACTGCTGCGGCTATGCCCAGGACATCGTCGAGGACATGATCGACTGCGGCTGGGTGGCCTGGACCTCGGTGCAGATCAGCAACGACATCGAGTCCCTGATCGAGAAGTACGGCGACCGCATCGGCTTCGTCGGCGGCTACGACACCAACGGGCCCGCCGCGTCCGTCAACGCGACCCACGACATCATCGAGAAGGAAGTCAAGCGCTGCCTGGATACCTACGGCAAGTATCACAAGGGCTACTGCTTCTTCGGCTTTAGGTACGTCAATTCCCTGGACCCCGCCGTGCTCGGCGCGGCGATGGGCGAGATCGTGCAGATCGCCGTCGAATATGGCTTCGAGCTTCTGAAGCAGGGAAAATAAAGCGCTTTCACAAACCCACCGCCGCAAAGGAGCATGACCATGACAAAGCTGGATATCTACGGCGGCCTGCTGGGCGCCGGAAAAACCACTTTGATCAGGGCCATGCTCCAATGCGCCTACCGGGGTAAGCGGGTCGCGGTGATCGAAAACGAGATCGGGCGGGTGAACCTGGATGCCGGCGCGTTCTCCGACGTCACCGTCCGCCCACTCACCGCCGGCTGCGTCTGCTGCACGCTGAAGGGCGACCTGGTCACGGCGGTCCGCGAGCTGGTGCAAAGCGTCGCGCCGGACTACATCGTCATGGAGGCCTCCGGCGCTGCGGACCTGGAGGCGATCCGCCGGATCTGCGAAGAGATCGACGCGGTCGCGCTGAACCGCTGCGTCATGGTCGTCAACGCACGGAAGCTGAGAAAGCTGATGACGGTGGTCGGCGAATTCTACCGCATACAGCTCCGGGACGCCACCGATATCTACCTGAATTTCACCGAGGGCCTTCCCCAGGCGGAGCTCGACGCGGTCCGGCAGCTGCTGTGGGATATCAACCCCAACGCCCGGCTGATCGACACCCCCATCGACCGTCTGGAGGCGGATACCCTTCCGGAGGGCGACGTGCCGACGACGCCCGGCTTTAAGCCCGTCCCCGTCCGCGCCCTCAAAGGCCAGCGGGCCGACGCTGCCGAAGGCAGCCTCCCGACCCTGAAGGTGCTGGAACAGGCGCCGCTGCCGGACGTCCTCCCGGCTGACCGCTTCCTCCGGGACTTCGGTAGCCCAGCCCCCGGAAAACACAGCGCTCCCGGCATCCGTGCCTTTGATACCGGAAAGACGCTGTATACTCTGACCCTCAGGATTCCCGCCCCGCTCACGCAGCAGGACCTCGAACGCCTCCGGCAGCGGCTGGACCAGGGCGGCATCTGGCGCGCCAAGGGCTTTGCGACGATGTCAGACGGAAGCATCGTGAAGCTCGATTACGCCTTCGGCGATTTTTTCACAGTCCCCGCGCCGCCAGACACGGCAACCGCACTGGATACGCTGGTGTTGATCGGCGAGGACAAACAGGCCCTATCGCAAGCGGATGCAACAGAGCGATTCTTCGGAGGGCGTGCCCCCGGACAGATGGATTGAGGATATGAGCAGATAGCTGTACAGGCAGAGGCAACTACTGATGCGTCGCGCTGCGACAAATCAGTAGTTAGGTTTTAGGTTATAGGTTTTAGGTGTTAGGGAAGGTAGAAATCCTGACGGATTTCTTTTATTAAAAGGACCGAGAAACGTAGTAACTACTGCCGTTTCCTTTGAATCAAACAAATCCTGTGGAGGCCTAGCGAAGCGTTAAGGGATTTGCACCACCCCTAAAACCTAACCCCTAAAACCTAAAACCTGAATACTGATTTATCGAGCCCTGCTCGATAAATCGGTATTTGCCTGTCCCGAACAGGCACCCACGCACATCATAAGTTTGCACGGGCGATCTACCGATCGCCCGTGTATTTTGATTGACAGGAATGCCCGGCTCAGGGATTTTCCTGCCTGCGCCGCTTCACCATTGCCATGGCGATGGCGCAGAGGATCAGCAGGGTGCCCCTGAGGGTGTAGGGCCACGTGCCGTGGCCGCCGGTCGAGGGGAGGCGGGCGCCGGGTTCATTGCCGACGGTGAAGGTCGCGTTGGCCTTATCACAGGTCACCTTGTTGTGTTCCTTCCCGTCGGTGATCAGGGTGCCGTCGCTGTCCGTCCAGTCTAAAGCGCCATCTTCGATGGTGAAATAGATGTACGGGTCGCTGGTCAGCACATAGCCGTCCGGCACACGAGTCTCCTGGAGACGATAGCAACCGTCGGGTAGGTTTTCGAAGGTCAGCTCGCCGTTGTCATCCGTGGTTCCGATGGCTTCATGCTCTGCATCATACCGGTAGTTGCTGTATTGTATTGTGCCATTCGTGTCAGCCTTACCCTCGGCCAGCGTAAAACTGCGCCTTGGAAAGAGGCTTCTGCGTGGTCCCTCCGCGCGTGTTCTCGTCGATCTTCACGATCTTCACGTCGACCCGGTTGTAGCTGTTGATGAAGGTCGCCTGGGCGCTGGTTTCCGCGGCCGTGATATCCTTCGCAACGACGGTGACGAACACCGTGTTCGCAGCCACTGTCTCATCCACCGTCGCGCCACCGGTCGCCTCCTTCAAGACCGTACCGTTTATCGGCGCGGTTTCGCTGACGGTATAGGTACCCGGCTCCAGATCGGTCACGAGAACCGTCCAGCTGTTATCCGTCGTCTGCGTAATATCCGCATCTTCAATCACCGTTTTATTCGGCGTGCTTTGCGCGTCATAGGTTACCGCCAGGATGCGGCAATGCTTCGCCACGCCGCCCTCGAAGGTAATCTCCACGATCCTGTGAATATCGGCGGTTTTCGATGCGCTGCCGCCCAGGCCGTCAATGCTGAATTCGTAGGTGCCGTCGGTATGGGTGTCGCCGGCAGTGGGCGCTTTTCCATTCGCCAGCACGGTCTTGGTCAGCTTCAGCGCCCCGACGGGCGGGTTGTCGATGACCGAAACTTCCTCATTGTCCAGATACATCGCGGACGAGGGATACCCGATCTCCACCCTGTACCAGTTCTGCACCAGCCTGTAGCCCTCAGGCGCGCTCTGCTCCTGGAGCCAATACGTGCCCATCGGCAGGGTCGGAATTTCAACCACACCCGACGCATCGGAGGTCAGCACGAGATCCGCATTGCCGTTCTTGACAAAGTTATTGGTGCCGGCGGCATTCGGCACGAGCTTGAACGTCGCTCCTTTAACCGGCTGGCCGGAGCCATCCTGCTTGTTGAAGGGCAGGTGGCCGAAGAAGCCGTTGGTCACGGTCAGGGTGTCGTGGTCGGTCTTCTTCGCCCGAATGAGGTTGCGGCTCGTTCCGGCGACGTTCTCCGTCTTGCCGGAGCCGTTGGTCGCGCCGTCGACATAGCCGTAAGAGACCGTCCATTCATCCGTCTTGTTCTCAACCGTAACCACGTCGCCACTGGCGTCGACATAGCCGTACTCCTCGATGAAATACCAGCCATCCACCGGCGCTTTATGGGTCTTGGTCTCGCCCCTGTCGGTATAGGATACGTCTGCGTAGCGCTTCAGGGGCAGGTTGCTGACGGTCAGCGTAGGCCATCCACTCTGGTCGTCCTTTGCCAGCTTGATGTATTTGGTGCCGTTGATCGTGACGATCTGGGACGCTGTCAGACCATGGCTTGTGGGATCGTCGTACACATCGCTAACGGCATCGGCGTCGACAGCGCCGTTGACCACGCAGCCCAGGGACAGCAGCACTGCCGTGGCCCCGTTATCGGAATTAGAGTACAGGTGGTTTTCCTCATCCAGGTCAAAATCATTGGCGCCATAATCATGCGCATAAGCGTTGGTCAGGCCATAGTCCGAGCCGGAATGCCACAGCTTTTCGATCTTGATGGAACCCGTGTCCACCGTGTTGTCGATGAACAGGTTGTAGATGCCCTCCGAATCCGGCTTCCTGTCCTTCGGTCCGCTGCCGTCGTTCAGGTCATAGGACAGGCCCTTCTCGCTGATGCGTTAATTGCGAAGAAATATGTTATTTTTTTATTGCTTGATCGACCGACAAATCTGTGGTACAATGTCAATAAAAAAAGGCGAAGAAATCGCCTCTCCCACCATAGACACAACCCATAAGGAGATCTCCCCCATGTTACTCAGAAAACTGCCCTATGCGTTGACCGTGTGCAAGGTACTGTCCCCGGCGGAGATCAACCTGTATGCTGATTTCTTCTTCATCGGGAAGACGGACGAGGAGCTCTCCCTCGTGTGCATCACGTCTGATGTCCCCGTTCACACGACCAATCGCAACGACGGCTGGCGCGGCTTCCGCATCGAGGGTGAGCTGGGCTTCGCCCCGGTCAGCAGCCTTTCGCTGCTGTCAGCCCTCCTGTTCGACCATCACATCGACATCTTTGCCGTGTCGACCTTCAACACGGATTACATCCTCGTGAAGGAAGCCCAATTCGACCGGGCCACCGGGGTGCTTGAGAAGGAGGGCTATGTGATCCAATAGGGCGGGTTTACGACTCCGCCCCGCCCTGATCATATTTTCCGATCAGCGCGTCGAGGGACAGGGAATCGGGTATCCCCCGGGCATGCAGGGCCTGGATGATGCTCTTCAGGCGCTCCATGCCGATAAAACGGCAGCCGTTGTCGAACTTGAGGCTCAGCTGCGGCGGCGGAAAGCCCGTGGCGCGCAGATAGTGCTGCAGCGTGTCGATGAAGTAGCCGGATTCCAGCTGGATGCGGTTCACGTCCAGGCACAGCAGGAAATCCGGATCACATTCGAGCATCCTCACGCCGTCGGACAGGCCCCTTTCGAGCATGAAATCCCCCAGCTCCTCGAATATGAAATCCCGCTCCAGTATGGGCATGAACGCCTCCGACGCCACCCGGCCGTGCCGGGCGTCCTGCCAGTAGATGATGGCCTCGGCGCCTTTGATGCGATCGGTTTGGGCATCGATCACCGGCAGGTATTCCAGCTCAAAGCCCCGGCAGCCCTCGGCGGCGCTTTCGCGTATGGTGTTGATCAGCTCCAGCGCCTCCGTGCCGTCGTAGTTGACGCTGCCGTTGAAATCCACCAGGTCGCCGTGCTTGTGCCTGCGGGATTCCTCATAGGCATAGTTCATGCAGGTGTACACGGTGGACGCGCTCACCTCGGTGCCGACGCTGGAGATCATGCCGCCCCCCGCCGAATAGCGGGTAAAGCCCCCGTCCACGTGCATCAGGGACACAAACCCGCCGTTTGAGAGCATGGTAAAGGCGTCAAAGACGTCGTCCAGCATCTGCTTCTGCAGGGGATCTATATTGAGCGCGATGTCGGTGTCCTCCCATATCGTCATCTATAATCAGTCCTGTATCAATTCCTGAAGTGTCTCCTTCAGCCGGTCGATATCGACGGGCTTGGACAGGGGGGCGTTCATGCCGGCCTGCAGCGAGCGCTGCACATCCTCGTCGAAGGCGTTGGCCGTCATCGCAATGACGGGGATCGACCGGGCGTCGGCGCGGGGCAGCTTTCTCAGCGACCGCGTCGCCTCCAGCCCGTCCATGACCGGCATGCGCACGTCCATCAGTATGGCGTCGTAATGACCCGGCGCGCTCCGATCGAACATCTCCACGGCGACCTGGCCGTTTTCGGCGCGCTCGGATTCCACGTCCAGCAGCTCCAGCAGGTCGGCCAGTATCTCCGCGTTGATGTCCATGTCCTCCGCAATCAGCACCCGCAGGTCCTGGGCGCGCACCGCGTCCTGCTGGCGCTCCCGGCGTTCGCAGTCCCTAAGCGTCACCTCCACGGTGAAGGTGGTGCCCACACCCTTCTCGGATTCCACGGCGATGGTGCCGTTCATCTGCTCCACGATGCTCTTGGTGATGGCCATGCCCAGGCCCGTGGAGCCGTAGCGGTTGGAACGACCGGCGTCCTCCTGGGAGAACGGATCGAATATCCTGGGCAGGCATGCCGCGTCCATGCCCACGCCGGTAGCCGGTATCCCGCATGGTGAAGCGCAGGGCGCTCTGGCCCCCGAACCGGGAGATGCATTCCACGGTAAAGGTCACCGAACCGCCCTCGGGGGTGAACTTCACCGCGTTGCCCAGTATGTTGATGATCACCTGCTTGAGCTTCATGGCGTCGCCGATATAGTCGTCGTCCACCTGGCCGATGACCCGGCATTCGTAGCGCGGCCCCTTGTCCCGGCACTGGGAATTGATCATCGTGTTGATCTGCTCCAGCATCTCGCTGAAGGAGAACGCCTCGTTTCGGATGGTCAACCGGCCGCTCTCGTATGGTCAGCTCTGTTCCGTCATCATGCGTATGATTTCGTGATCCGTCTCGCGCATGCCGTTCCGGGCAAGCCGTCCGAAGTTCTCGAGGGACCGCTCCACCCCCTTGACCACCAGGCCGTCGCCCGCGCAGAACTGCTGGCCGTTGCGGAACATCTCATAGCCGAAGATGCCCGTCTCGACGGAGGTGGCGATCTTGGCCGCGCAGGAGGACTTCGCCCCGTCGCACACGATGCCCGAGGTGATGGCCAGGGTGTTGACAATGGTGTGGGAGATCTCCGGCAATCCGCCGCCGTGCAGGTACGCGATGCCGGCCCCCGCCCCCGCCCCGGCGCTGACCGCGCCGCAGTAGGCGGAAAGCCTGCCGATGCCTGCCTTTGCGCGGAGGGTAATGAGGTTGGAGATCAGCAGCGCCCGATACAGCGCATCCCGGCTTGCACCCAGCCCCTCGGCATAGACGATCACCGGCAGCGAAGCGGTGAGGCCCTGGTTGCCGCTGCCGGAGCAGATCACCACCGGCAGCTCGGACCCGTTCATCCGGGCATCCGACCCCGCGGCGGCCCAGGCCTTCGCCCGCGTGCGCAGATTGTCGCCGGTGGTAAGCAGCACCTTGCCGATATTCGCGCCGTAGTCGTGGCTCAGGCCCTCCCGGGCGATGGCGGTGTTGTACTCGATCTGTCGGTCCAGCAGCGCGCGCACGTCCTCCAGGTCGCATGTACAGGCAAAAGCCCAGATGTCCTCCACGTTCAACAGACCGTAGTCGGGTCCGTCCGCACGATCGTCGTCCGACGCCGCGGCCTTCTGACGCAGGACCGCTCCGTCCTTTTCCACCAGCACAATGTTGGTGTGCTCGCCTGCGATGCGGACCTTCGCCGATGCCTTCCCGCTGTACACCGTGACGATCATGTCCAGCAGGTGGTCGGATTCCAGAGGCTTCACGTCGATGGGCGTCTGCCGGAGATAATCCCCCAGGCGGGCCACGGCGTCCTCGCCCACATGGGCGATGACCTCCAGCCCGGCCTGCGCGTCCCCGGCCAGCGCGCCGATCGCCGCCGCCGTCTCAATGCCCCGCCGCCGCCCGGTGTTGGGCACGACGACGCTCTTGACGTTCTTGATGATATTGCCGCTGGCCTCGACCACGATTCGCTCCGGCAGGCTGCCCAGCGTCTCGCGGGCCACGGCGGCGCAATAAGCCAGGGCGATGGGCTCCGTACAGCCCATGGCGCTGACCAGCTCCCTTTGCAGGATCTCCACATAGGTCCGATAGACTGTGGAGCCGCGTTCCATGTCGATCCTGTTCCCTTCCACGCACATTCCCCCTGTCATCGGCACAGCCTGCCCGGCTGTTACTCGTATTCATGCGCTGTCCGCGCCGTTGTTGCGGTCGAGCGCCCCGCGGACGCTCCTTTCCGGTCCTGTTGTACACGCTGTCGGGCTCTATTGCAAAACCTGTTTATATATTTTTATAGTTGTGGTATAATGTCAATAATCGGCAATCCGGCCTTGGCCGGCAGGGCCGCATTCATTTACGGAGGTGCAGCACCATGGAGCATCGTCAGTCAATCACCTGCCGTCGGGGCAACCCGCTGAAGCCGGCGGGCACCCCCGACAACATGTTTCCCGACCCCCACATCAAGATCTTCGTCAACCCGGATACAGGGCGGGAAAACATGTACGTCTACGTGGGCCATGACGAGGGCAGGGACAGGTTCATCATGCGGGACTGGTACGTGCTGTTCAGCGAGGACCTGGTCCACTGGCAGTGCAAAAAAACGCTGGCGCGGGCGGACACCTACCTTCCGCCGGATTCCGTGGACTGCTGGGCCTGTGACGTCGTGCGCAGTCCCTGGGACGGGAAATACTACCTGTACTACTCCCACGGCGGGGAATCCACCGGCGTGGCGGTCAGCGACAGGCCGGACGGCCCCTTCGTCGACGCCCGGGACAGGACGCCGCTGCTGCCCAAGGGCATCACGTCCACCAACTCCTACGACCCCGACGTGATACTGCCCGACGACGGGGACCCCAGGGCCTGGATCGTGTTCGGCAGCGACTGGACGGACCATTACTGGGCCATGCGGCTGAAGGAAAACATGATCGAGGTCGTGCCCGGCAGCGCACGAAAGGTGCCCGTCTATCCCGACGAAAACACCCACGAGGAGCTGCTGGGCGTGCTGCGCTCGGACCAGGCGGAGGTCTTTCGCTACGGTGAACGCTGGTACCTGTACTGGGCGGGGCGGTATGCCACCTCCGAAAACCGGCTGGGGCCCTACATCTACCGGGGCAACATCGGCGCGGACATCCCCCACTATCCCGACGGCAGGGCCTTCATCGACCACGGCTCGTTCCTGGAGTGGAAGGGCCAGTGGTATTACGCCGTGAGCTGCGGCCTGGAGAGCTGGTCCTACCGGCAATCCTGGCTGATGTACCTGCACGTGTGCGACGACGGCACGCTGATGTTCGACGAGGAAATCCGCGAATACGGCGTCGGGCAGTACTGCGCGGACTGGGAGAAGATCCAGGCGGAATGGTACATGGCAATCGATGCCCCCGCCCTGAGGAAGATCGAGCTGAAGCGGGACGGCCGGCACCTCGGCTTCGCCATCGCCCAGGAATCCGGCACCCATGCCGCGCGCTATCCCCATGTCTACGGCATGCGGCAGGATATGTGCATGACCCTCTGCCTGCGCGGCGAGGCGGGCGCGACGGTAACGGTCCTCGTGGACGGAAGGGAAGCCGGCAGGCTGACGCTGGAAGCGGATCAGCCGGATTTCGCCGAAAAGACCCTATCCCTGCTAAATGAAGCTGGGGAGCGCGAAATCACCCTGATCCTGACGGGCAGGCTGGCGCTGGACTGGTTCCGGCTGCGCTGATTTCTACGATTGTAGCGGCGGCAACCTGCCGCCATGTGGCGCCTGATAGGCGCCGCTACGGTTTTCCATGCCTTTACGCCAGCGGAAGGCTTTCGCGTTCAAACATCTCGTGGAACTTCGCGTAGAGCTCGCGCTGCACGCGGAAACTGACCTCCTCGTTGCATTCGCAGGTGACGGCAACCGTCACCCTGTTGCCGTTCATCGAAACGATGCCCTTGTAGATCGGGCCGCTGATGATGTCGGGGATCGAGCGGCCGATTTCGGGCAGCTCCCGTTCCATGATCTCCTCGAGCTTTTGCATGGGAACCGTATTGGACAGCGTGAATTCCATGTCGATCCAGGAATTCATGCGGCTCATGTTCAGCACGTTGCGCACATCCCGGTTGCTGATGATCTTGATGTTGTCGCCACGGCCCAGCAGCTTTGTGGTGCGCACGCCGATCTCCACCACCTTGCCGCGATAGCCGCCCACGTCGACCACGTCGCCCACCTGGTATTCGCCCTCGAACACGATGGTGATGCCCGCGAGGATGTCCTGCACCAGCTCCCTCGAGCCCATGGACAGCGCCAGCGAGACCAGGGCCAGCGGCGCCAGCAGCGCGCGCACGTCGATGCCGAAGAACTCAAAGGCGTAGAACAGCAGCAGTATCGCCGTCACGTATTGCAGAAGGTTGTAGCAAAGGCGGCAGATCGTCTCGCCCTTGGTGTCCATCGCCATCGAGGTCAGCTTCAGCGCCAGCTTCACGATCATCAGCCCAAACACGACGGCCAGGGCCAGCAGCAGGATCGCCACGACGGCGAACAGGTTGAAGCCGCGGTTCCAAACCCCGCTGATGATGAACAGCAGGATGCCGTTGGAGACGGATTTGTTGATCAGCGCATCGAGGAGGCCCCAGGCCATGCACAGGCCGAGGCCGAGGCTGAACACGCTCTTTGCGGTCTGCTCCGGCAGCAGGTTGCGCCAGTTCGTGAAGCTAAACGCCCAACGGCGGGAGGGATCGATGCTGTGCTTGACCTTTCCGTCGGCCATCACCGTCTGCGAGCCGCGGGTATCAAATTCAGAGCCGATGACCGAAAAGTAGGCATACCACTTGTTGGTATAGCCCAGCAGCAGATAGAAGGACAGTATCAGGTAGATGGCCGCAAACCCGATGCCGACCAGGCAGCCGTAGCGCAGCGTTCGCCGCAGCAATCCCCTGGTGTTGCAGATGTAGTAGTATACCCTGTCATCCATTTCACTGGAAAAGCCGTAGGAACGCTCACCCATCAGATAGAAGGCGTCCATATAGCTGTCCCGGATGCTGTCCGCCGGGATGCCGAGTTCTTCGGCCCCGGCGCCGATGACGTCCGGAGCGCTTGAATAGAGTACGGTCTTGCTCTCCTTGTCAAACACGAGGGTGACCCAGCCCGGCTTCGTCATCGAATAGACGATGCCGTTGATTTCCGCGGCTTCATCGATTGCGTCCGGCTCGAAGGCGAGTATCAGCGCGCCGTATCGGCTATCCGGCATTCGGCAGCTGACGCCGACCATGCGGGTATTCACGCCGGTGCGCTCGTCCACCGCCGGGGCGTGGACCAGCTGGGGCACCCCGAGCAGCAGCCGCCTGAAATCGGTAGTCGAATCCTCCGGGTCCGTGCCCAGCGTGAAGCCGGCATACCGGGCGCTGCATGTGCTCTCGTTGCCGTCCCCGTCGAACAGCATCAGGTACATGGCGCCGATCGCGTCGTTGCATTCCGAAAGGGGCTCTCCGGCAGCCAGAGCGGGGTCCAGCTCGATGGCCTCGCCAAGGCGGCGGGCGCAGTCGAGCTGCCACTCGGCGCGCATCCGCGCCTCCGAAGCCCGGGTGCCGTTGCTCTGCTCCAGGCGCTGCTCAAGCATCACAGATGAAACGTAGCTTTCAAGGTAACGCCCGTAAAAATCGCTGATGGTATGGACCACGCACCCCGCCACAAAGACGACCGCGATGCCGATGCCGCCCAGCACCAGTGCCATCCACCGCATCTTGGACGGCTTGTAGCGGCGCTGCATCGGCTTGGTCAGTATCTTGTCGACCACCAGGCGCTGTGTCGCCAGATGCCATGCAGTGACCGCAAGCAGTATGATCCCGGCCAGCGCGGTGATGATGACCGCCTGGTTTTGCATCTGGTAGGCAGTGGCGGTAAACTGCGCCAGGTAAACCCCGATTTCCTCGCCCTCCCGGATGGTGCGGAACGCGCAATAGTATTGCTCGCCGCCGATCTGAAGGATATGGGGCCGTTCCTCGAGGACCTGGCGGGTGATGCCCATGGTCTCCGGCGTCTCATAGTTATCAAAGAAATACGATTTATAGCCAAATTCCAGGCCCTGGCCCCGATCGACGATGTCCAGGAAAAGTCCGCCGTGGGCGACTTCAACGGAGGACAGCAGCTGCGCCTGTTCGTCGCTGTAGGCCGTGAACAGGCTCGGATCGTCTTCTTCATCCACCCACAGCACATAATACGCGCCGTCCTCCAGGGGGCAGGCACAGAGGACGGCCTTCAGCGCTTCTGCGCCATCGACGCCGCTGAGCGTGCCGGTGGTAACCTGTGCGTCATCTGCGAACAGGTCGCCATATTCTTCCAAGCGGACGGTGCTGCCGACGGGATAGACCACGCGGTCGTTGCGCACGCGGACCGTCATCTCGTTTTCCCGCGGCGCATGATTCCGGTATTCCGCCGACCGCGCCAGCAGGGCGGCCTCCAGCTTCGCGGAAGCGCACATCCGGGCGGAGAGGGTGCTCATTTTGTTTTCCTTTTCCGTGGCAAGGCTTTCCATCGCCTCGATGATCGAGTCCAGCTTTTCCGCGTTTGATTTTTCAAAGGACCGCAACGTCCCCGACTCGATGCGCGAATTGATCGCTTGATAGTATGCAAAGAGCAGCGCGCACAGCAGTACCAACGCCCCGACCAGCTTGATCACCGGATGCTTCATCGCCCGTTCACCACCATCATCTGTTTCGCATGACGTCAT
Source organism: uncultured Eubacteriales bacterium (assembly GCA_902765305.1). Classification (GTDB taxonomy): domain Bacteria; phylum Bacillota; class Clostridia; order Christensenellales; family Aristaeellaceae; genus UBA2862. Next base: position 34,644 of record CACWZI010000004.1, on the reverse strand, counting down.
TCGCCGCGTTTATACACAAGCGCCATAACAGCATTATAGCCATCCCTTCACCGTCTTGTCAAGCGCCAGGGCACCCGTGCAAAAGAAAAGCCCCGGCTGGTCTCGCGTGCCAGCCGGGGGGATTCAGGAGGGGGGATATTTATTATTTAAACAGCATCTTGCTGATGTCTGTATACTACCATCAAATTGTGAACCAGCTGTGAACCGCCTATAAACAAATCCAAACGATTCCATGGTTGGTTTTCCCTCCGTCGATCGCGCCGCTTACCCGACGGCCACGATGCGCCCCTGCCCATAGGGGTTGGCATAGTCCTCTCCCACAATGCCGTCCAGGTCTTCGTGGAGATATTCGGCCACCACGCCGTAGTCCGGCACGTCGGCCTGCCAGATCGTCCTCGCACCATCGAAGGCGGTCTGGCCGTCTCCGTGGTTTATCAGTGTAAAATCCTGGGACGCCAAGGTGTAAATCCTGTCCATCTCCAGCGGTTCGCCCCAGATCATGACGTTTCTGACCCGGTACGCGCCCTCCACGCCCGTGAACAGGCCGTTTTTGTCCTTTTGGCAGCCCCATTCGAATGCCGCCGGCGCAGGCGACGCCCACCTCCGCGCCGGACCGGGCGCGGAAAGCGTCGGCGATCAGATCGCCCAGATTGGTCTCCGCGCGGCGGATGATCCGCACGGGCTTGCCGGCGTCGTCCCGGGCGGTCGGATCGTTGATGGTCAACTCGCAGGCGCATTGCGCGACGACAAAGTCCAGCTGATCATCCACCCATGCCATCATGTCATCGACGGTATTGGACAATTATACTATATTCAACCCTTATGCGCAAGAATGGAAATTCGACAAAATAAGGCGGCATTTGCAAAGCCCCGGGCAAAAACGCCCGGGGCTTTGCATACACCCGGAGGAATCGCCGGTCCACGGAACCGCGACCCGTCTCTCATGGTCCTTCACAGAGCGTCACGGCTGCCCACCAGGGGCAGACAGGCGCAACGCCCGCGAATTGTAGCGTTGCAGCTTCAGGGCCATCACAGCCAGACGCTTTCGCGCCTGACCACGACATCAAAGAAATCAATCGTAGTAATCGACTTTATTGCCATCCTTGTCGTAAAGCTGAATGGCCACGCCATCTGCCTTGACCTTGATGTACCACATGGACAGCCAGAGCTTCTTGCCCTTATAGCAAACCTCAAACCACTCGCAACTGCGATTGTCAAAGCCGGTGCGGCCGGTCAGCTTGAGCATCGTGCACTTCTCTACGACGGCCTGGCTCTTGCAATGCAGGCTGGGAGTCTTGCGCAGGTTGGTATGGCCGCTGACCTTCACGTACTTGCCCTTGAGATGCTTATCGCTGGAATAAACATAGCCCTTGGAGGACATGCCCTTGCCGCCCTTGGCCCAAACGACCTTTTCAATGCCCTCCTCGGGCGCCTGCTTCAGGTCTTCGGTCTTGAACCAGCGCTTGATGCCGCTGGCGCTGTTTACGATCAGCCGGGCATACTTGCCACAGACCTTGTCGCACTCGGCATAGGAGCCCTTCGCCACGACGTTGTTGGTCTTCTTGCTGGACTTCGCGGCGGTATAGGCCGGGGAATCCTTCTTGAACTCGACCCACATGCCCGCCTTGATGTTGCAAGCCGCGACCGCAGTGGCCGTTACAGCCAGCACCATCGCCAGCACCAGCAGTACAGAGACAAATTTCTTCATCGATTATTCCCTCCTGTAACGAATTCTTTGAGATTGTCGGTAGACCCTCCCGCGCCGCGATCCGTGGGCAAATCCGTGGTCTGCACATACGTCCCCGGCAGGGCAATACAACGGCGACAGGGATACAGCCCCAGCGCCATTTTGCATAAATATGTTACCACAATTTCAATATCTTGTCAATATGTCTGTTATAAATATTACCATAAGGCTCTGAATTTGGAATTCCATCAATCCGCCTTGGCAACTGCTTCACCGTAGATGGTTACAAAGTCGTCCCGCATGGAGATGATGTCGATGCCCTGCGCTTCATACCCGGCCCGCTTCTGCGCGGCGCTTTCGGCGTTGCCGTACTCCCTCGCCTCGTCGTCCGCCATGACCATGAAAGCGGCGCTGCGATAGGGGTTGTTGCTGATGGTATAGATCTGCATCGCCACGTCGCCGGAGGAATTGCCGAACGCCAGCACCGGCTGCTGGCCGATCTCTCGCACGATGGCGTCCACCTTGCTGGTCTTGGCGTTCTCGCCGTAGTAATTGCCGTCGAACACCACGGCATCCTCCGGCTGGAAGGTGTAGTCCGCGTCCGCCGCGTCTGCCTGATTGGTCGCGGTATAGCCGTACTCCGTGCCGATGACGTGGGACGGCGGGATGTCCAGGGTCCCTCTGACGACCTCGCGCACGATGTTGCGCTCGGTGGCCGTGACGACGTAGACCGTGAAGTCGTTCGCCTGCAGCTTCTCAAACAGCTCCACCATCGGCTTGTACCAGGCTTCGCTGCGCTTCAGGCCCTTGAAGCCCCAGGCGTCGCTGCCCTTGAAATCGGCAACCACCCGGGCCAGCTCCCCCGGCGTCATGCCCTTGTAGGCGATGGCCGCCGCCGCGGCCTGGCGCGTGCTCATGCCGTCCGGCTTGGCCGCGCCGGCGGCATCCTCGATCTCCCGGGCGACGGCCACCACATCCTCGGGCAGCGCGTCCGCGTGCTTCAGCGCGTAGTCCGCGAACACCATGTACTCGAAGCAAAAGGGATACGTTTCGCACATCAGCGTGCCGTCCAGGTCGAACACGGCCACGCGGTCCTGCACGGGAATGTAATCGGGCGAGGCTTCATCTGTCACCGCCAGCAGGTAATCGTTCAGCTTCGAAGCCACCTGCGAACCCTCCGTCCAGTAATCCGAGAGCAGCGCGGGCTCGTCCAGCATTTCCATGACGATCCTGCTGGAATGGTCGGCGGCGATATCCGCCATGTTCTCATAGGTCTCGTGGGCGGCGCCGTCCGCCTTGTCCGACATGACGCGAATCACGACGAAGGGCACGCCGTACTGCTTGCAGACCAGCGCGATGGACGCGCCCTCCATTTCGCAGGCGATGGCGTTGAAGTCGTCCTGCAGCTTCTTCACATATTCCTCCGAAGCCACGAACTGGTCGCCGGAGGCAACGACGCCCTTGAAGACGTGGTCGGGACCCACGACATCCACGGCCGCCCTGAAGGCGTCCTCGACGAGGCCCTCGTCGCAGGCATAGTATCCCCCTTCCCCCGAGTAGCCCTCAGACCACTCAAAGCCCCCGTTCGTGATCTGGCCGTAGTCGTGCTGAACCAGCTGCGTGGCGATCACCACGTCGAGCACGTGGGTTTCGTCCCCCACCCCGCCGGCGATTCCGGTGAAGAGGACCTCGGAGATGTCGTAGTTGTTGAGCATCGCCGCCGTCCCGGCCGCCGACAGGATCTTGCCGACGCCGGCCTGGGCGATGACGACCGGCTGGCCGCAGAGCGTGCCGACGTTGAATTCCACGTTCCCGATCTTATCCACATGATCGATCTCCGCCTTTTTCAGAAGCAGGTCCACCTCGTTGGGCATGGCGGAGATGATGCCGATTCGGGAATCCTCCGCCAGGGCCGCGGGAAGCAGCAGCAGGCAGAGCAGCAACAGGACAAGTATTTTCTTCATGGGTCGCGCCTCCTGTTTATGTCAGTATTCTTATTATATCAGAAGCATGGCGTATTGTCCACTGCAAAAACGCCTTCGCTTTACCCTACCGCTTCAGAACGACTGTTGCGCCCGGACTATTAATTCTTCGCTTCGGTATTGACGGCGCGCCGATCGCACATCATAATGAAGATGAATATCGCTGATTTCAACCTTCGGAGGCGCGCCGTGAAGTATCAATATACGCCAGAGGACGATCTGTATTTCAGGCAATGCCTGTCGGAGCTATTGGCCCATCCGGCCATCGAACAGCTCAAGGAGATCCCCCAGCACAAGGGCGGGACCACCTACGCCCACTGCGTCAGCGTCGCTGGCACGGCCTACCGGCTGGCCAGGCGGTTGGGCTGGAAAATCGACATTCGGGCCCTCGTCAACGGGGCCATGCTTCACGACTATTACCTGTATGACACCAGGACCATGCCCTGGTCGGATTACAGGCATTCCCTGGTGCACCCCAAGCTGGCCGTGGAAAACGCCGAAAAGCACTTTGACCTCGATGCCAGGGAACGCAACATCATATTGAGCCACATGTGGCCGATCCCCGGCACGCCGCTGCCCCGCTCCAGGGAGGCATGGCTCATCTGCGTGGCGGACAAGCTCTGCGCCTTTCGGGAGCTGTACCTGAAAAAGCGGTGATCGACCGTTGCCCGCCCGTCAAACCTGTGGTAAAATGGATTGCAGGCGGGTTCGTCATAATCGAAATCGAACACTGGAAAAGGGAGGGATTTCAATTGATCCTTTATTTCAGTGCCACGGGCAACACGCGGTTCGTCGCCCTGCAATTGGCCGAGCGCCTGGGCGACGAAGCGCTCGATCTGCTGGATAGAATCAAGCGGGACGACCATTCCCCCATCCACTCGGACAGGCCCTTCGTGATCTGCGCGCCGACATACGTATGTGAAATGCCCCGCTTCTTCGCCGACTATCTGCGCAAAACCCCGCTGACGGGCAGCGCGGCCGCCTACTTCATCTTCACCAGTGGCGGCTATTGCGGAATCAGCGGCACATTGGCCCGGTCCATCGCGGGCAAAAAGGGCCTTCGCTACATGGGCTGCGCCGAGCTCACCATGCCCAGGAATTACATCGTCACCGACCATTACCCGGAGCTGGAAAAGCCGGAGATCGAGCGGCGGATACGCGCCTGTGCTGAAGCGCTCGAAGGCATAGCCGGCGCCATCGGCAGGGCAGAGCGCCTCAAATCGCGCCACGTCTGGCTGTTTGAGGTAGCCGTCACCCTGCCCTTCAACCCCGTGTGGTGCCGCCTCAAGCAGGGCGTCAGTAGCTTCCAGGCGACGGACAAGTGCGTCGGCTGCGGAAAATGCGCGCGCCTGTGCCCGCTGAACAGGATCGAAATCGTCGACGGCAGGCCCGTCTGGCATGGGAAGAGCTGCGCGCACTGCATGTCCTGCATCCAGAACTGCCCCGTCGGCGCCATCGAGTACGGACAGATCACCCAAAAGAAAAACAGATACCGCTTTGAAAAATACCGGTATGTCCTGAAGGACCGTTGATGCCTGCGGCACTTCCCCGACCCGGTCAGCGCATGGGAGGAAAATGAACGATGAAACTCGGCATTCTTTCGGATACGCACGGCCTGCTCCGTCAGGAGGTGCTGGACCGGCTCGCCGGCTGCGACGCCATCCTTCACGGCGGCGATATCAACAACCAGGGGATCCTGGACACACTGGCCTCGGTGGCGCCCGTGTACGCCGTGCGCGGGAACAACGACAAGGAGTGGGCCGCTTCCCTTCCCGACACGCTGGACCTGGAGCTGGGCGGCGCGCGGCTGTTCATGACCCACAAGAAAAAAGACCTGCCGGACGGACTGGACAGGTATGACCTGGCCGTCGTCGGCCACACCCACCGCTATGAGCTGCAGCGCGTAGGCGGCACCCTGCTACTCAACCCCGGCTCCTGTGGCCCCAGGCGCTTCAACCAGGCCATTACCATGGCGCTGGCCGAATTCACCCCATCCCCTGCCGGAAGGCCCCAGATCGCCATCACCCGGATTGACATCGAACACCAGGGCCCCCGCCGCAGGATCACCGGCGATTTGAAATCCCAGATCGAAACGGTGATACGGGAGACCGCAAAAGGCCGTCCCGCCGTGGATATCGCCTCACGGCGCGGCTGGGACGTGGCGCTGGTCGAGCAGATCGCGCGGTTGTACGTCACCCACCCCGGCGTGGACGCTGACGGCATCATGGCGAAGATGGGGCTTTGACGAGCGCCGGCGCCACACAAATACTGATTCATCGAGCTGTGCTCGATGAATCAGTATTTAGGGGTTAGGTTTTAGGGGATAGGGGTTAGGGAAGGAGCAAATCCTGACGGATTTGTTTGATTAAATGGGAACGGCAGGGGTTATATCGATTCTCGATCTATTTAATTAAAAGAAATCCGAAGGATTTCCTCCACCCCTAACCCCTAAAACCTAACCCCTAACCCCTCAAATACTGATTTGTCGCGCAGCGACAAATCAGTATTTGTATGTCCTTCGTATCACTGCCCGTCCGGATACCACCTGGACGCCAGGTAATCCCAGAGCACAAAGCCGTGCTTCCCGTTGTATTTCACATAGACGTATTTGCCGGACGTATCGCCGCCATCGTGGTAATAAATGGCGTCCAGCGTCTCGCCCAGGGGAATCTTGGCCAGCACTTCGCTGCCCTTCACGGGCATCCTGCGCAGGGAGATGTATTCGTTGCAGTTGGTCACGTAGAAGGTGCCTTCGGACCAGGGCTCGATTTTGGAGGTGAGGTATTCGCTCATTATATACCCGTACTGCCCGTTGTAGCAGCAGTAGCTGAAGGTGTTGTCATAGGGCGTGGCCATGACCACTTCCCCGATATACACCCGATCCAGCGAACGGGCTTTGCTGCTGGGCGCCTGCCTCAGGTTGACGTACTCGTCGCACCGGGCGACCTGCCGGGCCGCCATGGCCTTTGACGGCCTGCTCCTGTCGGCGGACAGGTAATCCCACAGCACGAAGCCGTGCTTGCCGTTGTATTTCACGTAGACGTAATTGCCGTACGTATCTCCGCCATCGTGATAGTATATCGCGTCCAGCTTTGCGCCCAGGGGAATCCTCGCCCGCACCTCTGCGCCCCTCTCGGGCATCTTGCGCAGGGAGATGTATTCGTTGCAGTTGGCCACGTAGAAGGTGCCTTCAGACCAGGGCTCGATTCTGGAGTTGAGATATTCGCTGCGGATATAGCCGTACTGGCCGTTGTAGCAGCAATAGCTGAAGCTGCTGTTGTAGCGCTTGGCCATGACCACTTCCCCGATGTACACCCGATCCAGCGAACGGGATTTGCTGTCGGGCTCCTCTCTCAGGTTGACGTACTCGTCGCACCAGGCGACTTGCCGCGCGCTGAAGCTCTCCGCCAGCGCGCCGCAGTTTCCCAGCAGCAGGGCCAGGCACAGTACCAGCGCGAGGACGCATTTGATTGTCTTCATGGATATGAACCTCCTTTTATCGACGTCTTTCCCCGCCATTGTACCATATTCCCGACGAAACGGCAATTCATTTGAGCGCTTGTCACATAAATGTCTTGCTCTGCAAGTTGCCCCCTTTGACGGTTGCATTCCACAAATCCATATGCTAAAATAGCACTGTCCGCAATGGCGGGCAATTCCACACACTTTAGCAGGAGGAACTCCCGATGAAAAAACTTGTTGCGCTGCTGCTGACCCTCGCGCTGTGCCTGAGCGCCGGCGCGCTGGCCACCCCGACCGAAGACCGGGCGGGCGAACCCATCAAGCTGCCCGAGGCCGTCGAAAAGATCGTCTCCATGGCCCCCTCCACCACCCGGGTGCTCACCGACCTGGGTCTCGCGGACAGGCTGCTGGCCGTGGACACCTATTCCGCCGGGTACCAGCCGGAGCTGGCGGCGCTGCCCCAGTTTGACATGATGACGCCCGACAGCGAGCAGCTGGCCGCGCTGCAGCCCGACGTGATCTTCATCACGGGCATGAGCCTCGCCGGCGGAGACAACCCTTATCAGGCGCTGATCGACCTGGGCATCGCCGTGGTACAGATCCCCTCCAGCAGCAGCATCGCCGACATCCAGCAGGACGTGCTGTTCATCGGCGACTGCGTGGGCGCGCAGGAAAAGGCCCAGGCCCTGGTGGACGACATGCAGGCCGCTATCGACGAAATCGCCGCGGTCGGCGCCACCGTCACCGAAAAGAAGCGGGTGGCCGTCGAGGTCGCCGCGCTGCCCTACCTGTGCTATGCCGGCGGAAACACCTATCTGGACGAGATGCTTCGCCTGATCGGCGCCGAGAACGCCTACGGGGACGGCGAGCCCTGGGCCTCCGTCACCGAGGAGGCCGCCGTGGCGGCCAATCCCGACGTGATCCTGACCTGCATCAGCTACCTGGACGATCCCGTGGGTGAGATCCTGGGCCGCGAGGGCTGGGGCGAGGTCGCCGCCGTCAAGAACGGCCAGGTCTACCGGCTGGACGACGAGAGCAGCAACCAGCCCAACCACCGCATCGTCATCGCCCTGCGCCAGATGGCCGAGGCCGTCTATCCCGAGGTCTACGGGGCGTTGGACGCCGCCGCATGAGGCGCGGACTGAAAATCGCTATACTTACGGCAGCAGGCATCATATGCCTGCTGCTTGGTATGGGCGTGGGCAGCGTATCCATCCCCGTGGCGGACATGGCCGCCATCGTCCGCTGCCGGCTGTCCGGCGCGGCGCTGCCGCAGGACATCCCCGCCATCACGGCGTCGATCCTGTGGAACCTGCGCATGCCCAGGGCCATCATGGCCTTTTTGACCGGGGCGGCGCTGGCCGCCGGCGGCGCGGTGATGCAGAGCGTGCTGCGCAATCCGCTGGCCTCCGGCTATACGCTTGGCGTGTCCTCCGGCGCGTCGCTGACCGCGGCGGCCGCGATCCTAACCGGCTTCACTCTGCCCCTGCTGGGCCGCTACACGCTGGCGCTGTGCGGCTTCCTGGGCGGGCTGGGCACGGTGTTCCTGGCCATCGCCCTGGCCACCCGGTTCGACAGGAACCTGGAAAACACCACCGTGATCCTCACCGGCATGGTGCTGTCCCTGTTCGTCAACGCCATACTGACGGTACTCACCGCCTTCTCCCACGAGCACCTGCAGCAGCTGGTGTTCTGGCAGATGGGCAGCTTTTCCGGCCAGAGCTGGCAAAACTGCGGGGTGCTGCTGGCGCTGCTGCTCCCCTGCCTGCTGGTGCTTGTGCGCTACGGGCGGGAGATGGACCTGATGACCTTCGGCGAGGAGCAGGCCCTGTCCGCGGGTGTGGAGCTGAAGCGGGTGAAGCTGCTGCTGATCGCCGTGTCGGCGCTGCTGACCGGCTCGGCGGTGGCCTTCGTGGGCGTGATCGGCTTTGTGGACCTGATTTCGCCCCACGTGGCGCGCCGCATCTTCGGCAGCAACCACCGGCTGCTGATCCCCATGAGCGCGCTGTTCGGCGGGACCTTCATGGTGCTGGCGGACCTGCTGGCCCGGACCGTGGTATCGCCCCGGGAGCTGGCCGTCGGCGCGGTGACGGCGCTGGTCGGCGCGCCGTTTTTTGCCTATGTCTACTTTGGCCGGCGGAGGAGGGAGCGCGGTGCTTGAGCTAAGAGGCGTCTGCGCAGGCTACGGCGGCGTCGAGGTGCTGCACGACGTCAGCTGCGCCTTTCTCCCGGGCAGCTGCTGGTGCGTGCTGGGGCCCAACGGCTGCGGCAAGACCACGCTGCTGCGGGCCATGGCCGGCCTGATCCCCCACCGGGGCCAGGTGCTGCTGGAGGGCCGGGAGATCGGCGACATGAAGCGCCGGGAGCTGGCCGGCAAAATCGCCGTGATGAGCCAGGTCAACGCCGTCTACTTCCCCTATACCGTCTACGACACGGTGATGCTGGGGCGCTACCAGCACATCCGCGCCTCGCTGTTCGGCGGCCCCTCCCCGGAGGATCGCGCCGCGGTGGAGCGCTGCCTGGCCTTCACGGGGCTGTCCGACCTTCGCCGCAGGGGGCTGGACGAGCTGTCCGGCGGTCAGCGCCAGCGTGTGTTCCTGGCCCAGGCGCTGGCCCAGGACCCCCAGACGATCCTGCTGGACGAACCCACCAACCACCTGGACGTGAAGCACCAGGTGGAGCTGGTGGACTACCTGCGCGACTGGTGCGCCGACGGACGCCACGCCGTCGTGGGGGTGCTGCACGACGTCAACCTGGCGCTGCGCCTGAGTCGCAACGTGCTGTTCATGAGTCAAGGGCGGATCGTCCGCTCAGGGAACTTCACGGAGATCGCAGACGCCCCTTTCCTTCACAGCCTCTACGGCATGGACCTGTCCGGCTTCATGCGCCAGTCACTGGCGCTGTGGAAGGATATCCCTTGAGCGCCGTTCAAAGGACGACGGATACCGATATGCAAAGAATATTCATCAGCGAATTGCTTGCCCCGGACGAGCTGCGCGAATTCAGCAAAAGCTACGGCCTCGAGCTGATCCGCTTTTCCGTCGCGGACACGCTGGACCGGCTGGGCCCCGCAATCCAAGAGGTGGACTATGACTGCCCGCTCACGGTTCACGGACCGTTTCTGGATCTGAACCCCGCCACCTGGGACAGCGCGGCGCGCCGGGTGACGACGCTGCGCTTCCACCAGGCCTGGTGCGCCGCCCGCGCCCTGGGCGCCGAAAAGCTGGTGCTGCACACCGGCTTCATGCCCCGGGCCAACGTCATCGAGGGCTGGGCGCCCCGGGCCGCGGACTTCTTCGGCGAATTCATGGCCAACCACGGCGATCTGCCCGTCGCGCTGGAGAACGTGCTGGACCCCTTCTGGGAGCCGATTTTTGAGGTGTGGCGGCGGGTACGGCATCCCGACTTCGGCCTGTGCCTGGACGTGGGCCACGCCCACTGCTACAGCCTCCAGGCGGCGACGGCGTGGGCCGAGGGGCTCCTTCCTGCGCTCACCCACGTCCACCTGCACGACAACCACGGGCCGCGCCCGCTGGATGCCGTCGCCGACGAGCATCTGGCCCTCGGGGAGGGCACACTGCCCCTGAAGCCGTTGATGGCGATCCTCGGGCAGCGGAGCGACCTGACCTACGCCATAGAATGCGCCTCGACGGACGCTGTACTCAGGTCCATCGAGGCGCTGAGGGAATTTGGGCGGTAAATCCATCACATCCCGCTTACCCGCCAGAACGCCAGGCAGATGAGCGATGTGCCGACGAGCATGGCCACGCCGGAAACCAGCCACATGCCGTTCCGGTTGAAGCCGTAGAAATCCTCCCACCGCTGATCTTCCGGGGCCAGCATGACCTTGTAGACGTAAACCGCGCCATAGATCAGCATCGGCACAAGCCCCAGCATGGCGGTTCCGAGGTCCATCGGCCGTCGCTCCATCAGGCAGAACGACAATATCGCCAGCAGCGGCCCGGCCATATGGGTATAGAAGAATTTGCCGGCGAACCACTTCGCAAACCCGCCCTGGAAGGGAGCGAGGAACAGGAGCACCGTCAGAAAGGTCAGCGTGACCGACACGGTTCCGAGGTACTTCAGCAGGAACACGGCCCGGGATACGCTGCCGCCGATCTGACTGATGGCCATCAACAGCGCCGCGATGGCGCAAAAGGTATTGGAGAGGACCGTAAAGTAGCGAAACTGCTTCAGGCCATATCTGAGCTGCCAGACGCCGTCCTTTCGGAAACGGGATATGACGATGGCGAACGTGGCCGCGAATATCACGGCATTGATGAAGATGGACGCCGTTCTCATACTGCCGCCTCCTTCCGGTTTCGGCATACGGGCCGGGTTTTTCGCGGGGACAGGGGCCTGGTCATGGGATGGTCCTCCTTTGTCTTGATCGCACCGGTTTATTGCTATTAGTATTGCCATTATATTACAGAAAGGGCTATTGTGGCAAGTAAGCTGTGACGACACAATTCTTAAAAAGGGGCTTGCAACGTGCCCCTCAGTCCGTTATAATTGGTATATGCTGACGAATAAATCTCAATATTGCGGGTGTTGTGCAGGAAACCCGCCCACGATCGACGAATTACTTAGGGAAATACTTTCATGAACGGAGGCTTACCATGAGCGACGTCTACAGATTGGCAAAACCGAGGAAAAAGGGCCTGTTCGGCCTGCTGTTCAGCCGATTTTTTTTGATCGTGCTGCTGCTGCTGGTACAGATATTCCTGATCATCAGCTTCTACACCTGGCTGAAGAACCTGCTGCCCTTCTTCTCGGTGATCACAACCCTGTTCACCATCGGCGGGGTGATCTACCTGTTCAACTGCGACATGGATTCCTCCGCCAAGCTGACATGGATGCTCGTCTTCTCCCTCGCGCCGATCACCGGCGCGGCCCTGCTGGCCTTCACCCAGACGAACCTGGGGCACCGCACGATCCAGAAACGGGTCGCGGAGCTGATCCAGGGCACGAAGAAGGCCGTTCCCCAGTCCGCGGAGACGCTTAAGAAGCTGGAGGGCGATCCCTGCGCCACGGACGACCTGGTCGCCTACATGAACCGAAGCGGCTGCTTCCCCGTCTGCGAGAACACAGAAGTCACCTACTTCCCCCAGGGCGAGGACAAGTTCGCCGCAATGCTGGAGGAGCTTCGCAAGGCCGAGAAATTCATCTTCATGGAGTATTTCATACTCAACGAGGGCTACATGTGGGGCGAGATCCTTCGCATCCTTGAGGAAAAGGCGAAAGCCGGGGTGGACGTACGCGTGATGTACGACGGCATGTGCGAAATCACCCTGCTGCCCTCGAATTACTGCGAGCTGCTCGAGCAGCGCGGCATCAAGGCGAAGACCTTCGCGCCGATCCGCCCCATCGTCTCCTCCCACTACAATTACCGGGATCACCGCAAGATCCTGGTGATCGACGGCAAGGTGGCCTTCAACGGCGGCGTCAACCTGAGCGACGAGTACATCAACCGGATAGAGATGTTCGGCCACTGGAAGGACACCGCCGTCATGATGAAGGGCGAAGCGGCCCGCAGCTTCACGCTGATGTTCCTGCAGATGTGGAACATCACCGAGACGCAAGCGGTGTTCGAGCCCTGGATCGCCGAGACCGGCTATGTTCCGCAGAACCCCTCCGGATTCGTGATCCCCTTTGGGGACTGCCCCCTGGATGAGGACAAGGTCGGACGGGCCGTCTACATGGATATCCTCAACCGGGCCACGAATTACGTGCACATCATGACGCCCTACCTGATCCTGGACGACGAGCTGCAGACCGCCATCATCTACGCGGCCCAGCGCGGCGTGGACGTCCGCCTGATCCTGCCGGGCATTCCCGACAAGAAGCCGGCCTTCGCGCTGGCCAAGTCCCATTACAAGCGGCTGGTCGACGCGGGCGTGAAGATCTACGAGTACGCGCCCGGCTTCGTCCACGCCAAGGTCTTCGTCAGCGACGACTGCAAGGCCGTGGTGGGCACGATCAACCTGGATTACCGGAGCCTGTACCACCATTTCGAGTGCGCGACCTACCTGTACAAGTCGGATTGCATCCCCGACGTCGAACGGGACTTCCAGAATACGATGGCCAAGTGCCGCCAGGTCACACACGAGAGCATCGAAAACGAGACGCCCTATTACAAGATCATGGGCAGCCTCATGAAGTTCGTCGCGCCGCTGATGTAGCGCTTCCCCACCCCGCGCCTGGTTGTCCATTGCGTCGGCTCGCATGGGCGCCCAGATATGCCCAATGCATTTTCCTGGGCGCTTGATATCCTATTCCCGTCGATTGCCACACCCCCGGTTCGAATGCCGCTGTCGATGCCCATCCGCATCTGACCGGGAAGAAAGGAACGCAACATGAAGAGATTTGTCGCCATTTGGGTCGTCTGCGCGCTGCTGCTGTGCTGCGTGTGCGCAGGCGCCGAAGGCCAGAGTGCCACAGTCCAGGCCGGAGAATCGGAAGGATGGCGTCTGTCCAACGACATGACCGTCGATCCTGCCCTTTTCCACGCGCTGCTGGAGCGCCTTTGCCCGGACCTGCTTGCCCGGAAAAGCGCTGAAAAGCTCGGCGCGCTCCTGGATGCCCTCGAGCCCTCGCTGACCGTCACCGACGACGCTCTGCAGCTGGATATCGGCCTCAACGGCAAAAGCGCGCTGTCCCTGGGCGGCGCGCGGACGGAGGATGGCGTCGTCATCGTCTCGTCGCTGTTCCCCAACTATGCCGTCTCCGTATACACGGGAAAGGTGATGCAGATCGTCTCAGAGATCACGCCGATGGTCGTGCGGCCAAAGAAGGACGCCCCCGCTGAAGCCGCGCCTGCGGCGGAAGGCGACTTACCTCAAGCCGCGGCGGACAGCACCGAGACCGCGCCCCCCGAAGCACCGCCGTCCGATTCCGATTCGGACGACTTCCTGCCGGTCGAGGAGATGACCCGGTACGTCGACATCGCACAGCCCGAGCCGGTGGAATACCAGGTGGACGGCGTCAGCTACGATGTCAAGCGCACCTACAGCCTGAACTGTGACGGTCTCGTGGGCATCTGGAACACGCTGGTGGACTGGGTATTCAATAACAAGGGCATCGCCTCCCTGCTGGAGATCGCAAGGGAGGCCGAGCTGGAAATCAGCGTGGATCAGATCAAGGCGGCGCTCCCGGCGGAAGCCCTTCCCCGGCTCAACGCCACGTTCTATTCCAGCAGCGCCACCGCCGACCGCCTGATCACGGCGACCGCCGCCAGCGAGGACGGTGCGAAGGTGTACGGGGACGCACGGATCCGGATCTCGGAGGACGACGTCATTGCGAATCTGCACGTCCCGCCCCTGACGCTGGGCATCGACTTCGAGATGCACCATGCGGACGGCTTCCAGGCGGCGCTGGACGCCCGCGGGAAGGAACCCCTGCTCCACGCGACGTTCAACTCGGACGACGCTGAAATGCACGGAACCATCGAGCTGCCCGCTTTGCAGTCCGATGCGCGCTTTGTGCTGACACAACAGCATGACGGCCCAGAGGGCCGGCTGGAGATCAACGCCGGCGGAAATTACCTCGGTTCAGACTTCGAGGTCGCGCCTTTCGACGCCTCCGGCGACGGCCTGCGCTTCACCGCCAGCCTGTACTACACCGACGACAGGAATCCCCTCTTCCGGGAAGAACTCACCCTGCAGCCCTACGGCAGCCCCACGCTGGGCTTCACCGACGCGGCAAAGACCGTGGTTCCGATCACTTCGCTGATCAACGTCAGCAACGGTTACCTGGTGGGCTTTATCCTGGACATTGCATTCAACGGCATCGGCGGACTTCTGGATGCGACGGCAAACGTACTGTCCACGCTCAAACAGAATACTTAAGCAACGGAGTTGAGCGCCATGAATCAGACAAACCACAGGGAGCGGACTCCCTACGAAAAGAAGCTGTTCTGGCGGAAGGCGCGGATGTACGCGGTGTGGGCATTGACGTTTATCGCCTGCCTGATCGTGTCGCTGTCCGCCTTCAACAAGCGCTTTCTGGAGATCAACGATCCCCAGATCAAGGGTGCCTACGTACAGATCGCGAAGCTGCTGCCGACGCTGGAGACCAACGAGGCTTCGCTGTACGGAACCTACGCGCTGCTCTCCCAGAGCCGCGAAGAGGCAAAGAAGATGGACATCACCCTGTCCCCGGATACCCTCGCCAGCAGCCGGTCCGGCCCGGATACCCTTGAGGGCAACTATGTCGCGCAGCGCATCACGCGCCTGGCCGTGGGCCACGACGGCCTCGTCGCCGTCGTCATGAAGGATACCGGTGAGATCGTCGCCCATCCCAATGAAAGCGAGATCGGGAAAACGCTGATGGTCTGCCCGATCATCGGCGGCGATATCATCAACACCGAGGGCCGCACCCTCGCCACCAGCGTTGTGAATTACAAGGGCATCCCGGAGCTCGACCTGAGCCGCTTTGCCAATGAAAGCACTGCCCGAAGCGTCAAGCTCCGGCGACTGATCCTCTTCTCCGGCGACGGCGAAAAGGTCGAGCTGGCCTCCGCCCTGAGCGCCATGCTGTTCGGCTCCATCGTGCCCTACGGCGATTACTACATCATCTGCGGCATCGACATGTGGGAATTCCTGCTGTACATGTCCCGGGCGGTGTTCATCAGCGTGATCGCCTGCGCCGTGCTGTGGCTGTTCGTCCACTACATCGCCCTGATGCTGGAAAAACACGAACAGAACGGCAAGGACCTGCGCCGGCAGCTCATCGCCTACAGCCTGGTGCTGACGGTCGGCATATTCTGCATGAGCTGGTACGTTCAGGTGCTCAACAGCGTCACCAACGACCTTAACGCCATGCAGAGCTACGCCGATTCCGGCGTGTCCACTTTAAAAACCTTGCAGGATACCCAGAAGCGGGTCAACAGCTGGTTCGACGAGCAATACCTGATCCAATGCCGCATCGCCCGCGACTACGTCAAGTCCAAGGGCAAGGAAAACATCACGCGCGTGGAACTGGCTCAGCTGAGCGGAAAGCTCGGAGTCCAACACATCTACGTGTATGACCGGGAGGGAAGGGTGCTCGTCACCAACTCCCTCTACGACCATTTCAAGCTCAGTGACGACCCGGAGGCGCCCTCCAGTGCCTTCCTGCCCCTGCTGCAAGGCGCGGACCACGTCATCCAGCAGCCCATGCCGGACGAGGTCTCCGGCGCGCGCTGCCAGCTGATCGGCGTAAGCATGCGCGATGCGGACGACCTGTCGGACGGCTTTGTCCAGATCAGCGTCAACCCCGACCTCCGGGATTACCTGACCCAGCCGCTGGGCCTGGACAGCGTGCTGACCGACATGACCGTCGGCCTGCCGACAGCCGCGTTTGCTGTGGACAAAAAGGAGCACACCGTCATCACCACCACCGGCTTCGGCTACGTCGGCGAATCCATGGAGGACTTCGGCTACAGCCCTGACAAGCTCAGGGCCAACCGCAGCGGCTTCCTGAAGTACGGCGAGAAGACCTATTACGCCGGATTCGGCGAAGCGGAGGATTGCTACCTGGTCCCCATCGCCGAGCACACCACCAACACCGCCGCCTTCATGATATCCCTGCGCATCGCGCTGGTGGTGCTGGTCGGGCTGGCCGTGATCCTGATCATGGCGCTGTACCACTACCAGCAAAGCGTGGTGGACGCCGCCCCGCCGCCGGAGGAGGTGCCCGAGGAACCGGTGCAGAAGCTGCCCTCCCTCGGTCAGTCCGCCATGCAGCTCACCGGCCTTTCCAGCATCGTCAGGACGCGGGAGAAGATAGGCTTCGACAAGCGCTGGCACATGAATACCGCCAAGGCTGATCTGACGCCCGGCGAGCGGGTGAAGGCCATCGCCTACAAGATGCTGCTCGTCTTCTGCGTGCTGAACCTGCTGCCGCTGCTCTATGGCAGCCTCAACAGCAACACCAGGCTCAGCGGGCTGTCCTACGTGCTGTACGGCAACTGGGAAAAGGGTGTGAACATATTCGCGGTCTCCTCCTGCCTGTTCCTGCTGTTCGTGCTCTACGTATTCGTGTTGGTAGCCAGCCGCCTGCTCTACAACATCGCCAGGATCTCCGACATGCGGATGGAGACGATCTGCCTGCTGCTGCGCAGCTCGCTGAAGTACGTGAGCGTCATCGTGTTCATCTACTACGGCCTGTCCCAGTTCGGCATACCTACCCAGGCACTGCTGGCCTCCGCCGGCATCATCACCCTGGCGGTCTCCATGGGCGCAAAGGACATGGTCAACGACATCATCGCCGGCTTCTTCATACTGCTGGAAGGCAATTTCAAGGTCGGCGACTTCATCACCGTGGGCAGCTGGTCCGGCGTCGTGCAGGAGATCGGCCTGCGCACCACCCGGGTGAACCGCTTCCAGGAGACCAAGATTCTCAACAACTCCTCCGTGAAGGATATCATCAACAGCAACGAGGAGGCGGCCCACGTGACGCTGGAGCTGCCCGCGCGCCTGGCCGCCAGCCAGGAGGATATCGAAGAAATGCTGAAGGCGGAGCTGCCCGAATTGGCGATCGACGTCCCCGGCGTGGTCAGCGCCCCGATTTACGAGGGCATGGACCGCGGCGCGGACGGCAGCGCGCTGATGAGGTTCAGCTATGACGTGAAGAACAGCAAGCAACTGTCCGCCAACCGTGAGATGAACAACCGCCTGAAGCAGTTGTTCGACCGCTATGGCATCTCGGTTCCCGACGAGCCGGCAGACGAAGCGCCGAAAGAGGCATAAGTTTCAGACACACCCGAAGGAGGCAACACCATGGAGAACACACAACAGGCTACGACTGGCAAGGCCAAACGACGCCGGGTCAGGCTGTACGAGCGGGGGACCCACGACGACATCAAATACCGGGGCCCGCTGTCCTACAGGGCGTTCCAGATCATCGGCTGGATCTGCCTGGTGATCACCCAGGCGGTGGTGCTGGCCACCATGGCGAGCAAGGCCAACCCGGACACGGCGAACCACTACGCGCTGATGGCCGAGGGGCTTTCCTGGATCGGCGCGATGTCCCTGCCTTTTTTGCTGCTGGCCAGCTTCGCCACGATGCTGAACCACAACACCAGCTACCTGATGCAGCTGGTAAAGAACTTCGCCCTGATGCTGGCGCTGGCGGCGGTGTTCTATATCGGCATCTATCACTTCGTGCTGGGCTCGCTGTCGGCCCTGGACCCGGAGCCGGGCCGCGCCGAGCGCTTCCTGGAGGACATGATCCATTCCAGCGGCACCGGCTTCATCGCCTTCAACGTGTTCGTGGACCTGTTCCTGTGCACGCTGTTCCTGTTCTTCCTGTGCTACCGGCCGAAGAAGCTCTTCCAGGGCAAGTGGGTCATACTGCTTCGGCTGTGCGCGTTGCTGCCGGTGGCCTACGAGCTGGGCTGCATTTGGTGGAAGTGGTATTCCGCCAAGGGCATCGCCCACATCCCCGTCCACGCCTTCCCCTTCCTGACCGTCAAGCCGCCGATGACCTTCCTGGTGTTCATCGTGCTGGCCATCTACATCAAAGTGCGGGAGCGCCACTTCCTGAAGCACGGCAAGACCTACGAGGAATACCAGGCCTTCCTGGGCACCAACCGCAACTCACTGCACTTCGCCGTGTTCGCGGCGGTGCTGCTGCTGATCGCGGGCCTGCTGGACCTGCTGTTCTTCCTGGACATCGCCGCCTATGAGGTGCTGGAGATGCTCAAGCTGGACAAGCTGAGCAACATCACCCTCACGCAAATCCTCGACCCGAAACTGGTGCTGGGCGCCACGGCCATGGGCTTTGGCAACGCCATACAGCTGTTGCTGATGCCGCCCTTCGTACTGCTGTTCTCCTACACCCGTACCCACAAGAACAAGCTGATCGACATCTTCATCCCCATCGTGGGCATCGTCCTGATACTCCTTGTCTATCTTCAGGGCGGCTACCAGGTCATCCGCATCATGCCGCTGCCGAAGATCAACCTGGACGAGATCACCACCCTGCTCAAGCAGGTCAAGGTCGTCGTCGCCGGCCTCAGCTTGGTCAAGTGACCGAAGCCATGACGACGCCCTTCGCAAGCAGTTGCGGAGGGCGTCGTTTAAGGAAATACCGCACAATACGGCGGCACATCTGGCGGTGCCTTTTCCGTCTCGATTTACCGCCAGTAAACCTTCGAAATCTGCAATTGCATCTGTCGAAAAATTCACTCGCCAGCTGACCACCTTAATTGCGCGGTATTTCCTTAACAATGACCGACGTTGAGAAGCGCGCCGCCGTGAAACGCTTCATCGGGGTCTGGACGGGCAAGTGATACGGGAAGGGCGGATCACTATTTCTGTTCTGAGGGAGTGCATTGAATATGACGAATGAAAAGCTGTGTATCCTTATCCAGGCCTTTGCGGATTACTACTGGTCTGTGCCGGTAAGCTACATGATCAGCAAGATATCGCAATGGCATCCGGAGGTAACGGCCCAACAGATTACAAGGGCTCTGCGCAGGGACAAAATCCTGAAATACCATTATTATGTAGAATCAGAGGGTTTGGACGAACCCGAGATCGTGGTCGAGCACCTGATCGCCATCGATTACAGTGATTTTGAGCGTTTCATCGCCGCCCGGCTTGATCTTCCCTATCGTGATTGTGACGAGCAAACGCTGCTCAGGTTTGAGGATGAGCGCCTTGACATACCGGAGAAGCAGGCCATCATCGAGTTTGGAAGGAAAGAATTCGGACTTGAAGATGACTGGTGCAGGCAGCTCGTGGACGACTGCGTTTTAAACCAGCCGATCGCCCTGTATGACGGAAAATCCTGGGTCATGTCCGTTCTTCACGGAGAATCCCTAGGGAAGATTCATTTTCGAACCATAGCGCAGGTCAAGCGCTTCCGTGAATTGGGAAACCGTTTTTACGCAGCCATGCCCAACCCGGTTTTACGGGGATGGAAACCGTCGGAGATAGAAAATCCTCCTGTGCTGCCGGATGATATCCCGGAAAAGGACGAGGATATCCCGGATAGCCGGAAAACCCTGGAAAAGATGCTTGCGCAGTACGGCGGCTGCGAGAGAGTCAGTCAGCAGCTTATGCAATCCCTTTCGAAGGACATCCCGAAGAAGAAGGTCGGGCCCAACGATCCCTGCCCGTGCGGCAGCGGAAAGAAATACAAGAAATGCTGTGGGCGGTAAATGGCGCCCTGCCCAATACGGTCCGGGCCCTTTTCCTGAAATACAGAAACAGGGCCTGAACCCAAAGGCCCATTGGGAACGGTGTCTGTTCAGTTACCCGGAATGACAAAATCGTCCGGCCTTGCGGTCGGACGATTTTGCCATTCCTGTCGGTTCTACGGGTTGCCGAATCAGCGATCGATCGCGCGCAGGGTTGTGCCGAGCACGATCATGTCGATGCCGTTCTCCACGAAGACCAGGCCCATCAGGATGCCCACCGTCAGGGCGGTGATCGTGGGATGCAGGAAGGAGAGGACGCCGGCGACGATGCTCAGCACGCCGATGGCGACGCCCCAGCCCCAGCCCTTGATCTCATTCCTGGCCTGGATGGAGATGATGATGTTGATAAGGCCCTTGACCAGCAGCCAAGCGGAAACCATGTTCAGCACGAAGCCGTCGATGACGAGGGCCCCGCCGGGACGAACGATGGCGATCACGCCCACGATGATGGCCAGGATGCTGGAGATCAGCTCCAGGGCACCGGCTTCCTTCTGGAAGAAGCGCACGACGCCGAAGATGCCGTACATGAACAGCATGATGGCGATCATAAAGCCGGCGGACAGGAAGGTGGCGAAGGGGGTGAACATGCAGAAAACGCCACCGACGATCATGATGACACCCAGGATAATGCTCAGAATGCTCATATCTATTACTCCTTGTTCTACTGTGTATTGAGAGTGATGTAGCGGCGGCAATCTGCCGCCATGTGGCGCCTGATAGGCGCCGCTACATGCTTCGCGTCGCCCTAAAGGACTGGCTTCGCGTCGCCCTAAAGGACTAGCTTCGCGTCGCCCTAAAGGACTAGCTTCGCGTCGCAGGGATCTTCCCCCACCTCCTTCGTACTGTCCATGCAGACCGCGACCCGCATTCCCAATCGCCCTGCCCGGAAGCGGACGAACGCCGCGCCGCGCCGGAGGTCCGGCAGGTCCAGGCAGGGACGGAGAATGATGGTATCTTCTCTCGGTGTGATATTATAGATGTATTGCATGTGCCCGTCAACAGAAACGGGGTTAATTTAAAAAGAGAGCAATATCCTGTCGTTGGCGAACGCTTCACCGCTGGCTTTGGCGAAGGCGTCCATGAGCATTTCCACGGTGAGGCGCTTCTTTTCTTCCCCGGAGATGTCCAGGATCACGCGGCCCTCGTTCATCATGATCAGGCGGTTGCCGTAGCGGATGGCGTCGCGCATGTTGTGGGTGACCATCAGGGTCATGAGGTGGTTTTCCGTCACGATTTGCTCGGACAGCGCCAGCACCTTGGCCGCGGTGCGGGGGTCCAGCGCGGCGGTGTGCTCGTCCAGAAGCAGCAGCTTCGGCTTCTTCAGCGTCGCCATCAAGAGGGTCAGCGCCTGCCGCTGGCCGCCGGAGAGCAGACCCACCTTCGCGGTCATGCGGTCCTCCAGGCCCAGGCCCAGCTTCGCCAGTTTTTCCCGGTAAGCCTCCCGCTCCTGCCGGGTGATGCCGACCTTCAGCGTGCGCCCCTGGCCACGTCTTGCAGCGAGAGCCAGGTTTTCCTCGATCTGCATGGTGGCGGCGGTGCCGGTCATCGGGTCCTGGAACACCCGCCCCAGCAGCGCGGCGCGGCGGTACTCCGGCAGGTGGGTGACCTCGTAGCCGTCGATGGCGATGCGCCCGCTGTCGATGGGCCAGACCCCCGCGATGGCGTTCAGCATGGTGCTCTTCCCCGCCCCGTTGCCGCCGATGACGGTCACGAAATCGCCTTCCTCAAGGCGCAGGTTCAGGCCGTCCAGGGCCACCTTCTCGTTGACGGTCTTCGGGTTGAAGGTCTTTCGCACGTTCACCAGCTCAAGCACGGCCTTTCCCCCCTTGCATATTCGCCTTCCAGTGGGGCACGGCGAGGAACACGGCCACGATCAGCGCCGACAGCAGCTTGAGCAGATTCGTATTCAGCCCCAGCCACAGCACGACCTGTATGACGATGTAGTAGATCACCGCGCCGATGGCGACGCCGGTGAGCTTCAGCGCAAAGTTGCGAAACAGCTTCCCGAACAGCACGTCTGAGATGATCACGGCGGCCAGGCCGATCACGATGGCCCCTCGGCCCATGTTCACGTCCACGAAGCCCTGGTAATGGGCGAGCATGGCCGAGGACAGCGCCACGATGCCATTGGAGATCATCAGACCCAGTATCTTGCATACGTTGGTGTTGATGCCCTGGGCGCGACTCATGGCCGCGTTCGCGCCGGTGGCGCGCAGGGAACTGCCCAGCTCCGTTCCGAAGAACCAGTACAGCACACCGATCACCAGCGCCAGTACGACAAGGGTTGTAACGATCGGGTTGGACAGGCCCAGCGCCCGCACGTTCCGCTGGCTGACGATCAGGTCGTACTTGGTGACGTTGATGCCCTGGTTGGCCTTGAAGCCCATGATGGCCAGGTTGATGGAATACAGCGAAAGCTGGGTCAGTATGCCCGAGAGGATCGGAGGGATGCCCATGGCCGTGTGGAAGATACCGGTCATGAGCCCCGCCAGCATGCCGGCCAGCACCGCGCACGCCAGCGCCAGCCACACGTTCACGCCGCCCAGCATCAGCATCACGCACACCGCGCCGCCGGTGGCCATCGTGCCGTCCACGGTCAGGTCCGCCAGGTCCAACACCTTGTAGGTGATGTATACGCCGATGGCCATGATGCCCCAAATGAGGCTCTGGGCCACCGCGCCGGGAAGGGCGTTCAGCAATGAGGTTATGTTCAAGGTCGTTGCCTCCAATTCTTTAAGGGGAAATTGGGAATGGGGAATGAGAGACTGCCTCTGACTCAATTCCTCATTCCCTTGGGCCTGCCGGCCCCATCTCGCTGAAAATTGTCCACAGGACATTTTTCCGGGCGCTCGATGTCCGCATTCCCACTTATCCTTCGATGGCCACGTAGTCCTCCGGGACGGTCACGCCCAGCAGCCCGGCAAGCTCGGCATTGTATTCCTTGGTGACGTTCGGGGCAAAGGCGACGTCAAGGGTGGCGACGTCCGCGCCGTTGGCCAGCACCTCGTAGGCCATCTCGCCGGTGGCGTAGCCCAGATCGTAATAACTGATGGACAGGGTCGCCACGCCGCAGCCCTTGCAGATGCCCTCCTCGCCGGCGATCACCGGCTTGCCCGCGGGCTCCACCACGTTGCGGATGGCCTCGGTGCAGGAAGCAGCGGTGTTGTCAGTGGGAATGTAGATCACGTCGCTGCCGTCGCAGGCGCTCTGGGCGACGGAGGCCACGTCGTTGCTGTCGGCGAAGGTGAATTCCGCGGTCTCATAGCCCAGCTCTGTGAGGTAACCGGTGATCACGTCCACCTGGTACTTGCTGTTCGGCTCGGCGGAGCAGTACAGCAGGCCCACGGTCTTGGCGTCCGGGAACAGCTCGTGGAGCATCGCGGCCTGCTGGTCCAACGGGGCCAGGTCGCTGGTGCCGGACACGTTGATGCCCGTCGCGCCGGTCCAGTCCGCGATGTCCAGGGCGGTGGCGTAGTCGGTGACGGACGTGCCCAGGATCGGGATGTCGCCGGTGGCGGCCACGGCGGCCTGCAGCGCCGGGGTGGCGTTGGCCATGATCAGGTTCACGTTGTCGGAAACGAAGCCGTTCACGATGGTGGAGCAGGTGTTGGAATCGCCGGAGGCATTCTGCACGTCAAAGCTGACAGCCCCGCCCAGCTTTTCGGTCAGGGCGTCCTGGAAGCCCTGGGTGGCGGCGTCCAGCGCGGGATGCTGCACCAGCTGGCACACGCCCACGGTGTAGGTCTCTTCGGCAACGGCGGCCATGCCCAGGCAGAACACGACGGCGACGACGATGGCAAGCAGTTTCTTCATAACGGGGTTCCTCCTAAAGTAAGTATGTATCATAAAAGCGGCCCTCCCATCCGGAGAGCCGCCTCGATGAACCCATGGTCCACACGCGCGATTCTTCAGACGGGCGTCGGTGAAAAGCCGATAAAGCCAAAAAACAGCTGTGCGAAGATAAATCGCACAGCATTGAAATTGGCATACGAAGCTTCCCCGGCGCGGCAAACGGACAGGCGGGAAACGGACAGGCGGGAAACGGTCAAATCGCAGCAATGACGACGCTTCATACCGTTTCCCACCTTTCCTGCTTTTATGGTAGGCATTATACCACGAACTTCGGAAATGTCAACACCGTGCAACCATGTTAAAGTGTTAAAAGTTTATTTCGTGAAATCAATCGGACTGCAGCGCGTCATAGCCCTCCTCGCCGGTGCGGACGCGCACGACGTTTTCGACATCGGTCACGAAGATCTTGCCGTCGCCGATGTGGCCGGTGTGCAGCACGCGCTTGGCGGTCTCAATGACCATGCGCACCGGGACCTTGCTGACCACGATGTCCACCTGCACCTTGGGCAGCAGCGTGATCTCCACGGGCGTGCCGCGGTAGTATTCCGGCTTGCCCTTCTGCGTACCGTAGCCCATGACGTTGGTGACGGTCATGCCGGTGATGCCGATCTTGTTCAGGCTCTTCTTCAGGGGCTCCAGGCTGGCGGGACGGCAGATGATGCGCACGTTGGTGTATACCGGCGCGTCGGGGGCCTTCTCCTTCGCCACGCGCACAGGCGCTTCGTATTCATCGTGAGGAATCGCCACGGGCTCGGCGTCCTCCACGGCACTGTCGGTCATAATGGCAAAGCCGGAATAGGCGGTGTGCAGGCCATGCTCCGAGCGATCCAGGCCCATGGCCTCGTCCTCGGCGCTGGCCCGCAGGCCGATGGTGGCCTTGATGGCGCAGAACACGACGGTGATGACGACCGCCGTCCAGGCGATCACCGAGGCCACGCCCAGCAGCTGCACGCCCAGGAATTTGAAGCCGCCGCCGTAGAACACGCCCTTCATTGTGGAGACGCCGGTGGCGAACAGGCCGGTCAGCAGCGTGCCCAGCGCGCCGCACACGCCATGGACGGAGATCGCGCCGACGGGGTCGTCGATCTTCACGACCTTGTCAAAGAATTCCACCGCCAGCACCACTGCCAGGCCGCAGCACAGGCCGATGATCGCCGCGCCGAAGGGATTGACCGCGTCGCAGCCCGCCGTGATGCCCACCAGCCCCGCCAGCGAGGCGTTGAAGGTCATGGACACGTCCGGCTTGCCGTAGCGCAGCCAAGTGAAGATCATCGTCGTCAGCGTCGCCACTGCAGCGGCCAGGTTGGTGTTGAAGAACACCAGACCGGCGGAGACGATCAGTTCGTCGCTGTCCATGCCCACGGTGCTGGCCCCGTTGAAGCCGAACCAGCAGAACCACAGTATGAATACGCCCAGCGCGGCGATGGAAAGGTTGTGGCCCAGTATGGCCCGGGGCTTGCCGTCCGTGCCGTACTTGCCGATGCGGGGGCCCAGCAGCTTCGCGCCGATCAGGGCGCACACACCGCCCACCATGTGCACGCAGGTGGAGCCGGCGAAATCGTGGAAGCCCAGCTCCGCCAGCCAGCCGCCGCCCCAGATCCAGTGGCCGGACACGGGGTAGATGAACAGTGAGATCGCCGCCGAGTAGACGCAGTAGGCGGAGAACTTCGTGCGCTCGGCCATCGCGCCGGAGACGATGGTGGCGCTGGTGGCGCAGAACACCGTCTGGAAGATGGCGTAGGCCCAAAGCGGCACGCCCGCCGGCAGTATGTGACTGTAATCCTTCAAGATGAACGGGTCGATCCAGCCGAAGGCCGCCGTGCCCGCGCCGAACATGATGCCGAAGCCCATCAGCCAGTACAGCGGCGTGCCGATGCAGAAGTCCATCAGGTTCTTCATCAGGATGTTGCCCGTGTTCTTGGCCCTCGTGAAGCCCGCCTCGCACATGGCGAAGCCCGCCTGCATGAAGAACACCAGCGCCGCGCCCAGCAGCACCCAGATCGTGTTGACAGCGGAAAATTTCATAGTGATCGCTCCTTTCCCGGTGGATTCCAAAACAAAAGCGCAAGGGCGGCGGTGAGACGAAGCTCACTGCGCACCCTTGCGCTTTGTTGGAATTGGTCACATTTTATGCATGTTGCCTTGATTTGTCAAGATAACAGATTGTTAAGTGGCGTAGCCAGTCCTTTAGGAAGTGGCGCCTGTTCAGGCATCCCACTCCACCTGGGCGTCCACCAGCTGCACATACATAAAGCCGTTCTCGTCATAGGTGCTGAACGCGCCTGTCACGGTAATATCGGTCTCCGGCGGCGGGTAATCCTGGGGATAGCTGTGTTCGCCTGCCCAGACGAATTCAATGCCCTGGGCGCAGCAGGCCGTGGCGTCCGCGATGATTGCGGCAAAATACTCCTGCTTCGTCTCCGGATCCTGGAAGTAGCTGAAGCTGCCCCTCATTTTGATGATCTGGCCCATGTAGCTGTCCGGATTCATCATCATGTCATAGACCTGGGAATAGACCACCGTGCCGCTGAGCTTCGTCAAATCCAGGTCGACGGGGCGCTCTTCAGCCGAAGTCACTGATGTCAACTCTGCAGCAGCGGTTGCGACCGCTTCCTGCAAATCGCTCTGTGCTCCGATCTGCTCGGCGACTGCCCCGCCGGTCAGGAGCGGCGTTTCGGCGACGGCCGCTTCCGCCTGTGCGCCAATGGAAGCCTGCTGTGCCGAAGCGCCCATTTGCGCGTTGGTATCATCTTTGCTGCCGCAGGCCGTCAGCACCGTCGTCACAATAAGCAGTGCCGCCAGCAATATTGTTTTCTTCATAGTCTTTTTCCTCCTCTGCAAAAGCGTTCGATGCCCGCGAAGACAAAAAACATCACGATGTCCACGGCCACGATGGTGGAGCCCACCGGCGTGCCGCCGACGATGGAGATCAGCATGCCCGTCAGCGCGCAGAACACCGACAGCACCGCCGAACAGACGGTGACGCTCATGAAGCTCCTGAACACCCGCATCGCCGACAGCGCGGGGAAGATGATCAGCGCGGAGATCAGCAGCGAGCCCACCAGGTTCATGGCCAGCACGATGATGACGGCGATCACCACCGCGATCAGCAGGTTGTAGGCCTCCACCTGCGTCCCGACAGCCCGGGAAAAATCCTCATCAAAGGTGACCGCGAAGATCTTGTTGTAGAACAGCACGAAAAGCACCACGACGATCACCGACAGCGCCGCGCACAGCCACACCTCGGCCTTCGTCAGCGTAAGGATCGAGGTAGAGCCGAACAGCGTCGAGCACACGTCGCCGGACAGGTTGGAGGATGTGCTGAACAGGTTCAGCAGCAGATAGCCGATGGCCAGCGCGCCGACGGAGATCATGGCGATGGCGGCGTCGCCCTTGATCCGCGCGTTCCTGCCCGTGCGCAGCAGGAGGATGGCGCACAGCACGGTGACCGGCATCACGAACAGCATATCGTTCGTGATTTGCAGCACCCCGGCAATGGCCATCGCGCCAAAGGCCACGTGGGAAAGCCCGTCGCCAATGAAGGAGAACCGCTTGAGCACCAGCGTCACGCCCAGCAGCGACGAGCACAGCGCGATCAGCGTGCCCACCACCAGGGCATAGCGCACAAAGGGGAATTGAAGATATTGCTGGATCGTCTGGATCACGCGCCCTCACCCCCTTCCAGGGCGATGAATCGGCTTCCCAGGGCGCTTGCCCGGTAATCGTCGACCGTCCCAAAGAAGGTCTGCCCGCTGCCCACGTGCAGAACGTGGGTCGCGTACCGGACCGCCGCGGCGATGTCGTGGGAGATCATGATGACGGTGACGCCCTCGCCGTTGAGCCGCTCGATCAGCGCGTACATCTCCGCCGTCACCTTCGGGTCCAGGCCGGACACCGGCTCGTCCAGCAGCAGCAGCTTCCGGGTCGCGCACAGCGCCCGGGCCAGCAGCACGCGCTGCTGCTGGCCGCCGGACAGCTCCCGATAGCATCGCCGCCTGTAATCCCCCATGCCCATGCGCGAAAGGTTCGCCTCGGCCAGCGCCTTCTCCGCCCTGTTGTAGAAGGGGCGTTTGCCCACATGCGCCTGGCAGCCGGACAGAACGATCTCCCAGACCGTCGCCGGGAAATCCTTCTGAATGGCCGTCTGTTGGGGCAGATAGCCGACCTCGTTGGGCCGCATGCCGTCGCCGAACGCGATGGCGCCGCCCATCGGCTTTTGCAGGCCCAGCATCGTGCGCATCAGCGTGGACTTGCCCGAGCCGTTTTCTCCCACGATGCACAGGTAGTCCCCGGCGTTTACCGAGAAGTTCAAATGCTCCAGTATCGCGTGGGATTCGTAGCCCAGGGCCAGATCCCGACAGGTTATCAGCGCCATATTCAACCCTTTCCGCGGGGCCGCCGAAGAAACGGCGGCCCCGCAATCCCAATACCCATTTACCTCGTCAACGCCTGCTTCAGCACCTCGAGATTGGCTTCCATCGCGCCCAAGTAGGTCGCGCCGTTCTTCACGTCCTCGCTCGTGGTGCCCTGCAGGGAATCCATCGCCAGCACCCTGGCGTCCTTCGCCTGGGTATTTCCGACGATGGTCTCGGCGATGCGATGGTTGTCGCCCTCGATGGTCAGCACGGTGGTAAGGCCCAATGCGTCCACCTTGCCCGCCAGGAACACGATGGTTTCAAAGCTGGCCTCGCTCTCGGCAGAGCAGCCGGAGAAGGCGGCATAGTAATTCAGGTTGTAGTCGTCCACCAGATAGCGGAAGGGGAAGCGGTCGCCGAACAGCAAGGTATCGAATTCCGCGGCCTCGCGGGCGGCGGCGTATTCCGCGTCCAGCGCAGCCAGCTTCCCGGCGTAGGCGTCGGCGTTCGCGGCATAATTTGCGGCGTTGGCCGGGTCAACCTCGCCCAGGGCGGCAGCCAGCGCTTTCACCAGCTTCTGAGCGTTGCGCAGGCTGAGCCATACGTGCTCGTCCACCTCGTCCTCATGCTCAT
The DNA here is from genome assembly GCA_902765305.1 of uncultured Eubacteriales bacterium. Lineage (GTDB taxonomy): Bacteria > Bacillota > Clostridia > Christensenellales > Aristaeellaceae > UBA2862. The sequence goes on along the minus strand of CACWZI010000004.1, from coordinate 5,487 downwards.
GCTCGTGTTCTTCGTCCTCATGCTCGTGTTCTTCATCTTCGTGCCCTTCGTCTTCGTGCTCGTGCTCTTCGTCTTCGTGCTCTTCGTCTTCGTGCTCTTCGTCCTCGTGCTCGTGTTCGTGTTCCATGCCTTCGACGATCTCCTCCATCTTGATGTCCTCGCCCATGGCCTCCACCAGGTTGACGGCCACCATGTCGTTATTCACGCTTTCGGCCAGCGCGTCCCCGACCCACTCGTCGCTCTCGCCGCCCACGTAAACGAACACATCACAGGTGGCGACCTTCATAATATCCTGGGCGGTGGGCTGGTAGCTGTGCAGGTCCACGCCGTCGTCCAGCAGCATGGTGATCTCGACGTCATCGTTATCGCCGACAATCTCACGCACCCAGTCATAGACGGGGAAAATAGTCGTCACGACGTTGATCCTCTTCGCTTCCGCAGTGGAAGCGCCGGCGAACATGAATGCAGACAGCATGACAAGGGCTACGATACCCGCAATATACTTTTTCATGGATATACCTCCGATTATTCGATTGTATTGAATCAATGATTGGCCCAAATGGGCATAAAAAGGCAAGGGCTGTACCGCGCAAAGCCAGCCTGCGCCATCCAAACGGCGCAGGGGCGCGTCAACCCTTGCGTTCAAAAGTGTTTAATCGTTTAACCGGATTTTCCTGCCGACCGGCGTGCAGAGCGCGGGAACCTGCGCCGCCACTGCCCGTGTGTGCCATCCATGGCCCACGGCCAGCATGAAGCATAGGAGCAGCAATGCCAGCAGCGCCATGCCGAAGCCCCGGCGCGTCTGTTCGATCTGCGCGATAAACTGGCAGATGGGACAATTCTCGCCGGTGCAATCATGGTGATGCGCCGCCTCATGCACGATATAGGCGGAGGAAACGAATATGGTCATCAGCAGCGCCGCGCAAATGATCGCGGCAATCACATGTCTGCGCCTGTCCATCATCCGTCCCCCCTTTTCCTATAGTTTGCCCCTATTTTAGCATTGTACAGCGAATTGTCAATATGAAAATTGGTTTCAATTTGAGAATTTTCTGTGAACAGCCACCTCTCACCCTGTGATCATTTATTCTCCGCTGGCCCCGTAGTTACTCAGCACCCGCGCGGACGGGTCGTCAACGTCGCAGCCGGGCCAGGTTCGGTTGGGCATCCAGAAGTCCGCGATCATCCGCGCCTGGCCGGGATAGTAGCGCTCGAACAGCTCCCGATACAAAAGGCTCTCCTTGGTAAACGGGCGACAGTAGTCGTATTTCGCCGCTCTTTCCGCAAATTCGGCGTCGGTGTAGGTGCGCTCGGCCAGGGCCTTGAGGTCTGAAACCATCGAGTGCCCCACCGCGTCGGAGAAGGCCGCCTTCTGCCGCCAGAGGATCGCCTCGGGCAGTATGTGGTCGTCGGCGAAGGCCTTGCGGATGAGGTATTTTCCCATGTTGTGCCTATTCATCTTGAGCTCCGGGTCGATGGACATGGCGTAGCGCACGAACTTCAAATCCCCGAAGGGCACCCGGGCCTCCAGGCTGTTCACGCTGATGCAGCGGTCCGCCCGCAGCACGTCGTACATGTGCAGCTCGCGGATGCGCTTCTCCGCCTCTTCCTGGAAGGCCGCGGCGCTGGGGGCGAAATCGGTGTACTTGTAGCCGAACAGCTCGTCTGAAATCTCACCCGTCAGCAGCACCCGGATGTCGGTGTGCTCGTGGATGGTCTTGCAGACCAGGTACATACCGATGGACGCGCGGATGGTGGTGATATCCCAGGTGCCAAGCAGCTCCACCACCGTGGGCAGCGCCTCAACCACGTCCTTTTCCGAGATGATGACCTCGGTGTGGTCCGAGCCGATGTAGTCCGCCACCATGCGGGCATACTTCAGGTCGATGGCGTCCACGTCCATACCGATGGCGAAGGTGCGGATGGGCCTGCCGAGCAGCTTCCGGGCGATGGCGCACACCAGTGAGGAATCCAGCCCGCCGGAGAGCAGGAAGCCCACCGGCGCGTCGGCGTCCAGGCGCTTCTCGACACCGTCGATCAGCAGGCGGCGCAGCTTTTGGCAGACGTGGTCCTCGTCCTTCATGGTGAACTGGTCCACGTGGGCCGGGTCGGCGTAGCGGACGAATTCGCCGTCCACCCAATAGCATCCCGGCGGGAATGGCAGGATTTCATCACACAGCCCCATCAGGTTTTTCGGCTCGCTGGCGAAGGCCGTGCCGCCTTCGGGCAGCTTGCCGTAGTACAGCGGGCGGATGCCGATGGGGTCTCGGGCGGCGATCAGCTTGTCGGCCTCGCCGTCGTAGAGTATCATCGCGAATTCCGCGTCCAGCGCCTTGAACATCTCCACCCCATACTCCTTATACAGCGGCAGCAGTATCTCGCAGTCCGACGCGCTCTGGATGGGAAAGCCCTCGTCGATCAGGCGCTGCCTGAGCGGCCTGAAGCCGTACAGCTCGCCGTTGCAGACCACGTAGCTGTCCCCCATCCTGAAGGGCTGCATGCCCTCCGCCGTCAGGCCCATGATGGCCAGCCGGTGAAAGCCCAGGTACCCGCGTGGGATTTCGATGAAGCGGCTCATGTCCGGGCCCCGTGAGACCGTCCGGTCAAAGCACGCGCGCAGCGTCTCCTCGGGAATGGATTTTCCTTCAACGCCAAAGATGGAACACATAAAAAGCACCTCCGTAAATGGTCGGCTGTCCTGTCTGGTTTCCAGGACGAAGGCCGCCGCTCCGTGGTGCCACCTGATTTGCTTCTCTTTTCGGGTTCCAACAAACCCTGGCAGGGATAACGTGCTGCCGTCACGCCGCACCTACTGGGCAAACGATTTGCCGTTCAGCCTGGACTTGGAAGGGTTTTTCGCCCGGTGGCACATGCGGGATTTCCACCGTCGCCCGCTCTCTGGGATGCCGCCGTGGGAATGGGCAAGGGCTTCATTCCCGCCGGGTTACTCGTCTTCCGCAACGCTTTTGATCTGGAATTTTGCAGGCATTTTATCATGGTAAAACGGAATTGTCAATAGCAAAATGCAATTAAGAATTTGTAAACTTGCAATATTACATTATTATGCGGCTGATTCTGCGTCAAATTCGCATAAACCATTCATTTAACATTCATAACCCCTTGACAGCCTGCCCATGGATATGCTATGCTTTTCCCGTGACAAGGCAAGGGAGTCGTGTTGAACGGTTCCCTTGCCCCTTTTTTATTTCGGAGGTGTGATTATGAGCAAGACCACGAAGGAAGACATCATCCGCCTGGTCCGGGAGGGCGACGTGGAGTTCATCCGCATGCAGTTTACCGACATCTTCGGCCAGCTGAAGAACGTGGCCATCACCGCCAGCCAGGTGGAGAAGGCCGTCAACAATGAAATCATGATCGACGGCAGCAGCATCGAGGGCTTCGTCCGCATCAACGAATCCGACCAGTACCTGCGGCCCGACCTGGATACCTTCGCCATACTGCCCTGGCGGCCCCAGCACGGCAAGGTGGCGCGGCTGATCTGCGACGTGTACAACCCGGACGGCACCCCCTTCATGGGCGACCCCCGGGGCACGCTGAAGCGCGTCCTGAAGAAGGCCGCCGACATGGGCTACAGCTTCAATGTGGGCCCGGAGTGCGAATTCTTCCTGTTCCAGACCGACGCCCAGGGCAGGCCCACCACCACCACCGGCGACGAGGCCGGCTACTTCGACCTGGGCCCCCTGGACCACGGCGAGAGCACCCGGCGGGAGATCTGCATGGCGCTGGAGCAGATGGGCTTTGAGATCGAGGCCAGCCACCACGAGGTGGCCGCGGGCCAGCACGAGATCGACTTCAAGTATGCCGACGCCCTGACCGCCGCCGACAACATCATGACCTTCAAGCTGGCGGTCAAGACCCTGGCCCAGAAGAACGGCCTGCACGCCACGTTCATGCCCAAGCCGGTGTTCGGCATCAATGGCAGTGGCATGCATACCAACATGAGCCTGTTCAGGGACGGCAGGAACGTGTTCGCCGACCCGTCCGACAGCCGCGGATTGAGCAAGGAGGCCTATAGCTTCATCGCGGGCATACTCGCCCACGTTCGGGGCATGGCGGCCATCACCAATCCGCTGGTGAACAGCTATAAGCGGCTGGTGCCGGGCTACGAGGCCCCCTGCTACCTGGCCTGGAGCGCCAGCAACCGTAGCGCGCTGATCCGCATTCCCGCAGCCCGGGGCATGGGCACCCGCGTGGAGCTGCGCTGCCCCGACCCCAGCTGCAACCCCTACCTGAACATGGCGGTCTGCCTGGCAGCGGGCCTGGACGGCATCGAAAAGGGCCTGACGCCGCCGGATGAGATCACCGAGAACATCTTCGCCATGGACGCCGCCACCCGCGAGGCCAAGGGCATCGAGAGCCTGCCTGGCACGCTGCATGAGGCCGTAAAGTGCCTGAAGGCCGATAAGGTCATCTGCGCGGCGCTGGGCGAGCACGTGCTTTCCCAGTACGTCCAGGGCAAGGAAAGGGAATGGGACGCCTACCGGACGCACGTGAGTTCCTGGGAGATCGAGCGGTATTTGGTGATGTACTGACAAATACTGATTTGTCGCTGCGCGACAAATCAGTATTTGAGGGGTTAGGGGTTAGGTTTTAGGGGTTAGGGATGGAGGAAATCCTTCGGATTTCTTTTAATTAAATAGATCGAGAATCGATATAACCCCTGCCGTTCCTATTTAATCAAACAAATCCGTCAGGATTTGCTCCTTCCCTAACCCCTATCCCCTAAAACCTAACCCCTAAATACTGATTCATCGAGCGCAGCTCGATAAATCAGTATTTAAAAGCAGGAGGTGTTCACATGCCGAGGATCATCATCGCCGGGCCGTCGGAAGCGAGCCGGACACAGCTGAACCGGCTGCTGACCGCCTCCGGCTTCGGCGTCTTCCGGCTGTGCGGCTCGGAGGGCGAGCTGAGGCGGACGCTGACCGAATGCGAGGACGGCATCGTGCTGGTCTGCGCCATGAATCCGGACGACATCGCCGCTGACTTCGGCGACAGCTTCCAGTTCCTCATGATCGGCAGGCCGGAATCCATCTCCGCCTGTGAATCCACCCAGGTATTCAAGCTGGCCTATCCCTGCGCCGGCAGCACGGTCATCGGCGCGATCGAAATGCTCTCCCAACTCCACTACATGCGCCTGCCCCACCGGCGCGGCCACGATAAGACACTGGTGGAGGACGCGAAGCGCCTGCTGATGCGCCGATACCAAATCGACGAACCGGAGGCCCACCGGAGAATGCAGCAATACGCCATGCGCCACAACATGAAAATGACCGACTACGCGGCAGAACTGCTGAACGGATCAGATTCATGAGCCAATGCCCGCGCCCGCCATTCATTCCCCATTCGTATCTATTTCTGTCCGGCAAATACTGATTTATCGAGCAAAGCTCGATAAATCAGTATTCAGGTTTTAGGTTTTAGGGGTTAGGTTTTAGGGGTGGTGCAAATCCCTTAACGCTTCGC
>CACWZI010000003.1 GCA_902765305.1 uncultured Eubacteriales bacterium | reverse complement strand
GAATAAAAGAAATCCGTCAGGATTTCTACCTTCCCTAACACCTAAAACCTATAACCTAAAACCTAAATACTGATTTGTCGCAGCGCGACAAATCAGTATCTGCCTTTCGCTCTATCATTATACCATTATTACATTAAATTTGCACACCACGCATGAAAAGGCGCTGAAATCTGATATAATGTCTGTATATAACCCATCAACGAAACGATCAAGGAGGCTTCCCTTTCATGGACGACCCGTTCGGTCCGAGTATCGTCATTTTCATCGCGCTTTTACTGGCGGTCATCGTGCGCATGGCCGAGGCCGCCGTTCCCTTTATCGACGAGGGCGAGGCCCAGAAGAAGGCCGACGCCGGCGACGCCAAGGCGCGCCGGGCCCTGAAGCTGGCCCGTAAGGCTGAAAAGCCCTTTGGCGAGTTCCAGATGAGCTGGATCTGCCTGGTGCTGATCGCCTTCACGGCGCTTTGGGCGCTGCTGAAGGGACGGGTCAGCGGGATGCCCGCCTTCGCGCTGTACGGGCTGCTGCCCTTTACACTGGTCAGCCTGATCCTCGCCGGAGCGATCCCCTGCCACCTGGGCGCCCACTTTCGCGGCCCGCTACTGGACGCCATCGCTCCGGTGGCAGACGTGACCATGACGGTCCTCTCCCCCGTCACCCGGCTGTGCATGACCCTTGGGGCGCTGGTACTGAAGCCCTTCCACATCAAACCCGCCGACGCCGGCGACGCCGTGACCGAGGAGGACATCATGCAGATGGTGGATATCGGCGAGGAAAAGGGCGCCATCGAGTCCGACGAGCGGGAAATGATCGAGAACATATTCGAGTTCAACAACATGAACGCCGGCGACTGCATGATCCACCGCAAGGACATCACCGCCATCGACATCGAATCCACCGACGCCCAGATCCTGGAGACCATCCGGCAGAGCGGCCTGTCCCGCTTTCCCGTGTACGAGGGCAGCATCGATAACGTGCTGGGCATACTGACCACCCGGGACTACCTGCTCAGCCGGGCGGAGGGCCGCAACGTGCCCCTGCGGGCGCTGGTGCGTCCGGCCCACTTCGTGCCGGAGTCGGTGCGCACGGACGTGCTGTTCCAGGAGATGCAGTCCCGCAAGCAGCACATGGCCATCGTGGTGGACGAGTACGGCGGCACCAGCGGCCTGATCACGCTGGAGGACCTTTTGGAGGAGATCGTCGGAAACATCTACGACGAATTCGACCCCAAGGAGGAGCCGGAGATCACCCGGCTGTCCGACGGGCGCTGGCGCATCTCCGGCTCGGCAGAGCTGGATAGCGTGGCCGAGGTCCTGGACATCCATCTGCCCGACGACCTGGAATACGACACCCTCGGCGGCCTGGTGTTCAGCCGCCTGACCGAGATCCCCTCCGACGGCAAGCACCCGGTGGTGGAGTGCTTCGGCCTGCGCATCAGCGTCGAGCAGATCGCCGACCGCAGGGTAGAGTGGGCCATCGTAGAGAAGATAGATCCCCAGTCGGAGAGCGAAGGCGCGGATTCCAATGAGGGTGCGCATAATTAGGAATTGAGATACGTTAAGAAAGGCAGTGATCGACCGTGGAATTGCTCAAGCAGAGGATACTGAAGGACGGACGGGCGCTCAGTGAGCAGGTGTTGCTGGTGGATTCGTTCCTGAACCATCAGGTGGACGTCAAGCTGATGAAGGCCTGCGGCGAGGAATTCGCCCGGCGCTTCGCGGACGCGGGCGTCACCCGCATCGCCACCATCGAATCCTCGGGCATCGCCCCCGCCGCCATGACGGCGCTGGCGATGGATCTGCCCCTGGTGATCCTGAAAAAGTCGGTTTCCAGCATATTGAAGGACGGCATCATACAGCGGGAGGTTTTTTCGTTCACCAAGAACGCCCCCTACCTGCTGACGCTGAAGGCCCACTTCGTCACCCCCGGCGACAACGTGCTGCTGATCGACGACTTCCTGGCCAACGGCGAGGCGGCCTTCGGCGGCATCGCGCTGCTGGAGCAGGCCGGAGCGAAGATCGCCGGCGTGGGCGCCGTGATCGCCAAGGTCTTCCAGCCCGGCATGGACAAGCTCCGCGCCGCGGGCTACCGGGTCGAGGCCCTGGCGCCGGTGAAGGCGATGAGCGAGGGACATATTGAATTCTGATCAATCGAAGGTATCATCATGAATATATCGGACGTGAAGTGCTTTCTGCTGGACATGGACGGCACGTTTTACCTGGGCGGGCGGCTGATCGAGGGCTCGCTGGAATTCATCGAGAAGGTGCGCGCCACCGGGCGGGACTTCATGTTCCTGACCAACAATTCCAGCCACAACGCCAATTTCTATGTTCAGAAGCTCGAAAGGATGGGGCTGTCCATCGACCGAAGCCGGGTGCTGACCTCCGGCGAGGCCACCTGCGCCAAATTGCAGCAGCTCTACCCCGGCAAGCGGGCATTTGTGCTGGGCAATGAATACCTTGTGGAGGAGTTTCACGAGGCCGGCATACCCGTGGACATGGAGCGTCCCGAGATCGTGGTGATCGGCTTCGACACCACGCTCGATTATGGGAAAATGCAGGCGGTGTGCGACTTCGTGCGCGCGGGCCTGCCCTACATCGCCACTCACCCGGACTTCAACTGCCCCACCGAGACCGGCTTCATGCCGGACATCGGCGCGATCATGGCCTTCATCGAAGCCTCCACCGGCAGAAGGCCCGATCTGATCGTCGGCAAGCCCCACACCGGCATCGTGGAGGCGGTGCTGAAGCGCACGGGGCTGAAGGTCGGCGAGCTGGCCATGGTGGGCGACCGGCTGTATACCGACATCGAGACCGGCCTGCGCAGCGGCATGCTGTCCATATTGGTAATGAGCGGCGAGACCACCGAGGCAATGCTGGCCCAATCCCCGACGAAGCCGGATTTGAAGTTCGGGAGACTGTCGGACATGATACCGCTGTTGTAGGAGGTTAAACCCATGAGCGGCGAATACACCGAATTTCGTTACGATACCCAGCTGCTGATCGAGGGCCAGGGCCTGGACGAGGACGCCATCCGCGAGCACTTCGAAACCGCCTTCAAGGGCGACAGCCTGCTGGCCGTGGGCGACGACGAGCTGATCAAGATTCACTACCACACCAACGAGCCCTGGAGGGTGCTGGAATACTGCGCGACGTTGGGCGAGATCTACGACATCGTGGTGGAGGACATGGACCGCCAGAGCCGGGGCCTGCAAGGTTGATGATTTAACCCCACTTTCCTTGACAGAACCCCTGTGTCATGCTATTATTCGTTTAAGAATTCCATATATTGCGATGATGGGAGCAAGTAGGCTGCGTCAGCCTTATCCAGAGAGTCCCCGGCAGGTGAAAGGGGATGCGGGCGCGCGGGCGAATACATCCCGGAGCCGGCGGTTGAAACGGCAGTAGGCCGCCCGGGCGCGCCCGACACAGCGCACACGAGGCCATGCCCTGCGCATGGCGAACGGAAGTGGTACCGCGATTCACAGTCGCCTTCCCCGATGGGAAAGGCGGCTATTTTTGATTCATGGAGGTAATTAAAATGCAATTCACCGAGGATAAATTCGCAAAGCACATGCGGCCCATCAACGGCAGCGCCATCCGCGACATCTTCAAACTGCTGGCCAAGCCCGGCATGATCTCCTTCGCGGGCGGCAACCCCTCCAACACCTCGCTGGAACCTGAGGTCATCTCCCGGCTGGCCGTCGAGGCGCTGGACAAGTACGGCACGGCGCTGCTGCAATACGGCGCGACGGAGGGCTTCGGGCCTTTACGGGAGAGCGTGGCCGAATTCCTTCGGGGCGACGGCGTGAACTGCGACGCTTCCCATATCCTTCCGGTGCAGGGCGGTAGCCAGGCCTTCGACCTGCTGCTGAAGGTGCTGGTGGATCCGGGCGACGTGGTGCTGTGCGAGAGTCCCACCTTCCTCGGGGCGATACAGGCCATGCGGGAATACAACGCGAAGCTGGTCTCCATGCCCACCGACGATGAGGGCGTGATCGTGGAGGCGGCGGAGGCGCTCATCAGGCAGCACCACCCGAAGCTGATGTACGTGATTCCCACGTTCCAGAACCCCACCGGCATCACTCTGTCGCTGGAGCGTCGAAAGGCCCTGGCGGCGCTGGCTTCCAAGTACGGCGTGGTCATCGCCGAGGACGACCCCTACCGCGACCTGCGCTATTCCGGCGAGGCGCTGCCCCCGATCCAGTCCTTCGATACGGAGGGCTGGGTGGTGTATATGTCCTCCTTCTCCAAGTACATCTCCCCGGGCCTGCGGTTGGGCGCAGCGGTGGTAACAAGCCCGCTGCTGCTTCGAAAGATGATCATCGGCAAGCAGAGCGTGGACGTCCATTCACCCCTGCTCAACCAGGCCATCGTAGACGCCTACCTGCGCCAGGGTCTGATGCCCGGTCACCTGGAGCGCATCTGCAACGACTATCGCAAGCAGCTGAACGCCATGCTGGACGGCTTTAAGTCCTTCCCTGCAGGCACCTGGCACACCGTACCTCAGGGCGGCCTGTTCGTCTGGGCCGAGCTGCCCGAGGGAATGAGCGCCGTAAAGGTCTTCGACGACGCCATAGGCGAGAGCGTGGCCTTCGTGCCTGGCATCCACTTCTATGCCGACGGCGGCCACGAAAACACCCTGCGCCTGAACTTCTCGATGTGCGATATACCGACCATTGAGGAAGGAATGGCGTGGCTGGGGAAGGTCATAAAGGGAATGAGATAAAGAAAGGAACGATAGATTATGAACGCACTGGACCTGTTAAAAGAGCGCGGCTTTGTCAAGCAGATCACCTTTGAGGACGAGATGTACAAGGCCTTTGACGAGGGCATGGTGTCCTTCTACGTGGGCTTCGACCCCACCGCGGACAGCCTGCACATCGGCCACTACATTCCGATCATGGCCATGGCCCACCTGCAGAAGGCCGGCCACAAGCCCTTCGCGCTGATGGGCGGCGGCACCGGCATGATCGGCGATCCCTCCGGCAAGAGCGACCTGCGCAAGGTGCTGACGGTGGAGGACATCGACAACAACGTGGCCCACATCAGAAAGCAGATGGAATCCTTCCTGGACTTCGATGAAGGCAAGCCCAACTGCGCCCAAATCGTCAACAACGCCGACTGGCTGCGCAATCTGAACTACATCGACTTCCTGCGGGACGTGGGCGCGCTGTTCAGCGTAAACCGCATGCTCACCGCCGAGTGCTACAAGCAGCGCCTGGAGCGGGGCCTGACCTTCCTGGAGTTCAACTACATGCTGATGCAGAGCTACGACTTCCTGGAGCTGAACCACCGCTACGGCGTGACGCTGCAGTGCGGCGGCGACGACCAGTGGTCGAACATGCTCTCCGGCGCGGACCTGATCCGCCGCAAGGACGGCAAGCCCGCCTTCGCCCTGACCTTCCAGCTGCTGCTGACCCACGACGGGCGCAAGATGGGCAAGACCGAGAAGGGCGCGCTGTGGCTGGACCCCAACAAGTGCTCGCCCTACGACTTCTACCAGTACTGGCGCAACGTGGACGACCAGGACGTGGAGAAGTGCCTGGGACTGCTGACCTTCCTGCCCATGGACGAGGTGCGCCGCCTCGGCGCGCTGAAGGACAGCGCCATCAACGAGGCCAAGCGGGTGCTGGCCTACGAGGTCACCAAGAACGTGCACGGCGAGGAGGAGGCCAGGAAGGCCCAGCAGGCCGCGGAAGCGCTGTTCGGCGGCGGAGCGCTGGCGGGCAGCGTGCCCACCACCGAGATCGACCCGGCGGAGCTGGAGGCCGAGAACCGCCTGCTGGCCTGGGTGACAAAGGTCGGCCTGTGCAAGAGCAACAAGGAGGCGCGCCAGACCATGACCGCCGGCGGCCTGAGCGTCAACGACGAGAAGATCACCGACGTGGACACGCGCATCACCCCCGAGATGCTCGCCGGCGACGGCCTGCTGATCAAGAAGGGCAAGAAGAGCTACCATCGGATCAAGGCGAAGTAATACGCAGCGCCCCGAAGCGAAATCGCTTCGGGACGCTGTCTGTGCTTATGGCAGGCGTCGATCTTCTGCCGGTTACCCGTTCTGTATGGATAAACAAGGTATTCCATGCAGGTAATCACGGAAGATACAACCATTCTCCCGCTTGTGAGTATCTCCTCAAGTATCAATCGCGTCCGTTCGCCAAAGTTTTCATCAGCATCCAGAAAGTATATCAACGGAGTCGTATCCAGAAATACCTTGCTATATTCTGTCATCGGACCGCAACTCCTTCACATAGCCATCCGCGTTTCCATGGAACATCTTATCTCCTCGGCCCATGTATTTACGCAGGTCGACGTTCTTTTGCCGAGGCTCTGTCACCGGCTCCAGAACGGTAATGATCACTTTCTGACCCTTGCGCAGATTGATTTGCTCATCCGTCACAATGTGAGTTCCATTATAGTAACCCTGTACAGCCGTCAGCATGGCGATACGCCTCCTTCTGTCTGTCTTCTGCCCTTATTATAAACGGTCACGACAGGAAAAGCAAGCATATACTCATCCGTGTTCTCCCTCCATCGCCGCCCGCAGTTTTTCCAGCCCCTTCTTTTCAATCCGGGAGACGTAGCTTCTGGATATGCCCAGCCTCGCGGCAACCCGGTGCTGGGGCCAGGGTTCGCCGTCCTCCAGGCCGTAGCGCAGGCGCAGCACCTCCCGTTCACGGGGCTGAAGCACTTCGTCCATCAGGCGCAGGGCGCGGTGGGTTTCGATGGCCGTCTCCGCGGCGTCGGGCACCAGGTCTGGCTCGGTGCCCAGCAGGTCGTCCAGCTGGATGTCGTTGCCCTCGCTGTCCTGGCCCACGCTGTCCCCCACCAGCATCACGTTCCGGTTCTTGCGGTTGGCTCGAAAGAACATCAGCATCTCGTTCTCGATGCAGCGGGAGGCATAAGCCGTCAGCCGTCCCGCCTCGGGGCGGAAGGTGTGCACCGCCTTGATCAGGCCCAGCGTGCCCAGCGACACCAGGTCGTCCTGGTCCACGCCGGGCTGGGCGTACTTCCGGGCGATGTGGGCCACCAGCCGCAGGTTGTGCTCGATCAGCGTGTTGGCCGCATCGGCGTCCCCCGCCTGCATGCCCTCGAGCAACGCCTGCTCTTCATCCGGCGGCAGGGGCTTGGGAAAGGACGACCGGGCGCTGAGATGCAACAGCAACAGCCACCCGCTCCTGGACAGCCACGCCAGCATTTCGGGCAAAAACATAGGGCTTACCTCCTTGTCGATGGGAAGTCTGCCCTATATCGTATGCGGTTTTTGTCGATTTAGTGCGCGTCCATTCCGCAGCGGCGGCAATCTGCCGCCACCACGCGCACCCATTCCGTAGCGGCGGCAACCTGCCGCCACCACGCGCACCCATTCCGCAGCGGCGGCAATCTGCCGCCACCACGCGCACCCATTCCGTAGCGGCGGCAACCTGCCGCCACCACAGAGCCTGCGTATATTGGCAACGGTTGCCCTGTGGCGACTGATAGTCGCCGCTACGGTCGCCGCTACGGTCGCCGCTACGGTCGCCGCTACGGTCGCCGCTACGGGGTCTGGGCGGCCGCCTGCTGGCGGTCGTACTCCTCCCACAGCGGGCGGTACAGCGCCACGTTGGCCTCGTGCTCCGCCTTGGAGATGGAGAAGGCCAGCTTGCCGGAGCCGGGCTCCGTCGCGCAGAAGTAGAGGTAGCCGTCCTTGATGTATTGCATATCCGGCAGCATGGCGGCCTCCAGCGCCGCCGCCGACGGGTTGCAGATGGGACCGGCGGGCAGGGCGGGCACATAGTAGGTGTTGTACGCATTCTGCTGGGCGATCTCCGCGTCGGAGAGGGCCAGCTTGTGCGCGCCGCTGAGGTAGGTGACCGTCGGGTCGCTCTCCAGCTTCATGCCCAGGTTCAGCCGGTTGTGGAATACCGCGGAAACCCTGGCGTAATCCTCCCGGTTGGCGGCCTCCTTTTCGATCATCGAAGCCAGCGTGACGGTCTGGTCCATGGTCAGCTTGCTGTCGTACTTCTCCACCTCGTGGTAGACGCCCTCCGCGTCAGCGTAGTACGCGGTGTGATCGGCGTAGAACACGGTGTCCACCACCTTGTTGTGCTGGTTCAGCAGCGTGCGAATGATGCTCTCGGCGGTGGCAGAGATGAAGATCCGGTAGGTGTCCGGGGCCAGGTAGCCCTCCAGCGCGTACTTGCGGCCCTTCAACGTGCCGTTGTTCTGGGCGTCCCGCAGGGCGTAGCTGCTGCCCACGAAGCGGTCCACGTCGTTGCACAGCCGAAGGAACTCGCCGGTATCCTCAAGCGCGCCGATGCTCACCAGGTATTTCGCGATGTCCTCCGCCGTCCAGCCGGGCACGATGGTGATGACCCGCTCGTTGGTCTGGCTGCCGGAGGTCAGCTCGGTGATGATCTGGTCGGCGTTCATGCCTGGAGACAGCTTGAAGGTACCGTAGCTCAGCGCGTTGGTCAGCCCCCGGAACTGCACCATGTACTTGAACACCCGGCTATCCCGCAGCAGGTTGGCCGCCTGCAGGCGCTCGCCGATCTTGGCGACAGTCTCGCCGCTGTCGATCTGGAAGGTGACCATCTCGGCGTTGTCCCCCTGCACAGGGGCAAAGAATGCGTTGTAGACGCGATCATAGCCCACCTTCACGATGCCGGTGACCATCAGCACCGCGCACAGGAAGATCAGCAGGGGCCTGACGATCTTCCAAAGCCAGGCGTACCAGTACATGCCGTATTCGCGGTCCTCGTGCAGGGCGCGTATGCTGTATTTTTCCGATTGGAAGAGCGGCTTGCGCTGCTGTGAGCCGCGCCGCTTTCTCTTTCTTGCCATTTGAGCCTCCAAAGGAATTCCTATAACGTGCTTATCCCTGCGACAGCATGTCCAGGTCGATGCCAGCCACGTCGGCGAGGATCTTGAAGATGTCCGACAGCATCCGCTGGAATCGGAATTCCGCCATCAGGTAGGCGCTGACATCCGGATTGAACTGCAAAAGCGCGCCGATCTGCTGGAGGCGCTGCAAATCCTCCTCGGGCATATTCTCCCTCGAGGCCAGCTTGGCCTGCATCCTGAACTGCAGCCGCTTGTATTCGTCCAGCAGCGCCTTGTTGGTGCTGTCGTCGTAGGCGACCTGCTTCAGGCGCATGTATTCGGTGTATTCCTCGCTCTCCTTCAGCGATTTTGCCAGAGCGTGGGCCTGATCGTATGGATTCATCATGTCCTCCGTTTTGTGGCGGCAGGTTGCCGCCGTTAAAGGATCTGTGGCGGCAGGTTGCCGCTGTTACAGGGTCTGTGGCGGCAGATCGCCATTCCTAATCCCTAATCCCTATATCTCCACGATGATCGGCAATATCATCGGGTTTCGCTTGATCGTGTCGAAGATGTAACGCTGCACCGATTCGCGCACGTCGTTCTTCAAACGGTTCCAGTCGGTGGCGTCGATGGGGCCGAAGGCGTCGATGGCCCGCATGGCCGCCGCACGGGCGCCCTCCACCAGCTCGTCGGATTCCCTCACGTACACAAAGCCCCGGCTGATGATGTCCGGCCCGGAGATCACCGAGCCCAGCTCGTGATCCAGGCCCATCACCACGATCAAAAGGCCGTCCTCGGCCAGGTGCTTGCGATCCCGCAGCACCACCGCGCCCACGTCGCCGATGCCCAGGCCGTCGATCAGCACCGAACCACTGGGCACCACGCCGGTCACATCCAGTGAATCCGGCCCCAGCTCGATCACGTCGCCGATCTCCACCATAAGCACGTTGTCCGGGGACATGCCCAGCGACAGGGCCAGGTTCGCGTGGTGGTACAGGTGCCGGTACTCGCCGTGCACCGGTATGAAGAACTTCGGCTTGATCAGCGAGTGCATCAGCTTCAGCTCCTCCTGGCGAGCGTGGCCGGAGGTGTGCACCTCGGCCAGGGAATCGTAGATCACGTTCGCGCCGATGCGGATCAGCTGGTTGATGACCCGGGAGACCGACTTCTCGTTGCCTGGAATCGGTGAGGCCGACAGTATGACCATGTCGTCCTCGCGGATCTCCAGCTTGCGGTGCTCGGCAAAGGCCATGCGGGAAAGGCCGCTCATGGGCTCGCCCTGGCTGCCGGTGGTGACCACGGCGATCTGTTCGTCGGGATAGCGGTCGATCTCCTCGGCGGAGATCAGCATGCCGTCCGGGATCTTCAGGTAGCCCAGCTGCATGGCCACCTTGGACACGTTGACCATGCTGCGCCCCATCAGGCAGATCTTGCGGTGGAAGTGCTGGCAGCAGTCCACCACCGACTGGATGCGGTGCACGTTGCTGGCGAACATGGCGATGATCACCCGGCCGTCCGCCTTCTGGAACAGCTCGTTGAAGGTGGCGGCCACCTTCTTTTCGGACATGGTGTAGCCCGGGCGCTCGGCGTTGGTGGAATCGCACAGCAGCGCCAGCACGCCCTCCTGCCCCAGCTCGGCCAGCCGGCCCAGGTCGATGGGCGCGCCGTCCATGGGGGTGTAGTCCACCTTGAAGTCGCCGGTGTGAACGATGGTGCCCACCGGGGTTTTGATCGCCAGGGCGCAGGCCCCCGCGATGGAGTGGTTCACGTGGATGAATTCCACGGAAAAGCAGCCCGCATGGATGACGTCGCCCTCGCTGACCACGTTCAGCGGGGCCACGTTCTGCAGCCGGTGCTCCTTCAGCTTGTGCTCGCACAGCGCCAGGGTCAGCTTCGTGCCGTAGACCGGCGCGGGCAGGTTGCGCAGCACATAGGGCACCGCGCCGATGTGGTCCTCGTGGCCGTGGGTGATGAAATAGCCCCGGATCTTCTCCCGGTTGTGCTCCAGATAGCTGGTATCGGGAATGACGAGATCCACCCCCGGCATATCCTCCCGGGGGAATATGCTGCCGAGGTCGATGACGATGATGTCGTTTTGATATTCAAGTACCGTCAGGTTTTTGCCGATTTCGCCCAGGCCGCCCAGCGGTATGATCTTCAGTTTCGCCTCTTTGTTCTTTCTGGACAAGACACAGCCTCCTTTTGCTGTTATGATATTTCTATATTATACGTCGCCCGACTCCGGCGAACGCATGATTCGATCTCTAAAGCTGCGCATACTACCGCACAGCATACCAAAATAAGTATAGCACAATTTCCGATAAAATCACAGCGTGGGTGATGTTTTTATCGGAAATTGTGCGTAAACAAAAAATGCTGATTGAAGTGTACTACCGGTTCCGGTCGATCATGGCCTTCAGGGCCTGCTTGCTCTGCACGCCCACGACCTTGTCCACGGCCCTGCCGTCACGGAACAGGAACAGGGTCGGTATCGCCTGGATGCCCAGGCCCATGGCCACGTCGGGGTTCTCGTCCACGTTCACCTTGGCGAAGGTGACGCCCTCAGTCTCGGCGGCCAGCTCCTCCACGGTGGGGGCGATCATGCGGCACGGCCCGCACCAGGTGGCCCAGAAGTCCACCAGGGTCAGGTGGTTCTTCGACAGGTTCTCAAATTTCATGTCCTCGGAAGTGTAGATCTTGACTTCTGCCATGTTCATTCTCCTTTTCCATTATTTCAGCAACCGATCCAGCAGCGACACCAGCGTCCCCTTCGCTCCCGGTCCCGCCGTCGCGCCGACGCAGCTGGGGCAGCCGTCATGGCAGGGGCAGGCCGTGAGCAGCTCCCGGGCGTTGGCGAACAGCTCCCGGTGCATCTCGAAGACCCGGTCGGAAAGGCCGATGCCCCCGGGCACCGAATCGTACAGGTAGATGGTCGGCCCGCCGGTGAAGGTGTCCTTCACGTGGTAGACCACGCTGATGTCCTGGGGCGCGCACATCAAGTACATCGGCGCGATGTGGCGCAGCAGGTGGGAAAGGCCGATCAGCGCGTTCTTCAGCGGCTCCCGCTCGTAGATTTCCTCCAGGCCCTCCGGCAGGGTCCACCAGCAGGCCGTGGTCTGCATCTCCAGCTCCGGCAGCGTCACCGGGCCCCAGCCCAGGTTCTCGTGGGTGTCGAAGGCGATCTTCTTGAACACGGTCACGATGGAAGAGGTCAGCACCTCGCCCCGGCTGCGGGACAGCGGGCCGTCGCCCTCCCGGTCGAACTCGTCCAGCACCTTCAGGCTGGTGGTCAGGTCGGCGTCGGTGTAGTAGCCCACGTCCACCCGGCGGATGTAGGCCTTCTTGTCGTCGAAGTCCAGCTGTTCTACCTGGTACTGGGTGCCCTCGTGCATGTAGATGGCGTACTGGTGCAGCAGCATCGGCACGGTGAAGCGGTCCATCTCGCCGATGACCCGGTGCTTCTTCGGGTCGGTGATGTCCACGATCAGGAAGTTCTGGTCGGTGGCGCTGCGCAGGTTGATGCCCGCCTGGGGAAACTCCTCTGCCATCCAGTAGTATTTCCCGGCCACCTGGTGAAGTATGTTCTCGTCCCGCAGGTAGCCCAGCAGCTCCGGGGTATCCTCGACGCCCTGGAACATCTCCCCCTCCTCGAAGGGCAGCTCGTAGGCGGCGCACTTCATGTGGTTCAGAAGGATATAGAGATTGTCCGGGTTGATCAGCGCCTGCTCCGGCGACTGGGCGAAGAAGTATTCCGGGTGCTGGATGATGTACTGGTCCAGGGGGCTGGACGACGCCACCACGATCAGCAGCGATACGCTCCCCCGCCGCCCGGCCCGGCCCGCCTGCTGCCAGGTGGAGGCGATGGTGCCGGGATAGCCGCACAGCACGCAGGCGTCCAGCTGGCCGATGTCGATGCCCAGCTCCAGCGCGTTGGTGGACACCACCGAGGTGATCTGCCCCGCCCGAAGCTGGCGCTCGATCTCCCGCCTCTGGGTGGGCAGGTAGCCGCCCCGGTAGCCCCGCACCCTGCCGGCGTTGCCCAGCGGGTCGCGCACCATGTCCTTCAAATACCGCACCAGAACCTCCACCGTCAGCCGGGAGCGGGCGAACACGATGTGCTGCACCCCCGCCCTCAGCAGCGAGGCGGCGATCTTCCGGGTCTCCGGAATGCTGCCGGCGCGGATGCCCAGCTGGGCGTTCACCACCGGGGGGTTGTAGAACACCACGTGGCGCTCACCCGCCGGGGCGCCGTTCTCGTCGATCAGCCGCACCGGCTTTCCGATCATCGTCTCGGTCAGCTCCTTCGGGTTGCGGATGGTGGCCGAGCAGCAGATGAAGGTGGGGGCGGCGCCGTAGAAGGCACAGATGCGCTTGAGCCTTCGGATCACGTTGGCCAGGTTCGAGCCGAACACGCCCCGATAGGCGTGGATCTCGTCGATGACCACGTACTTCAGGTTCTCGAACAGCTTCACCCACTTGGCGTGGTTGGGCAATATGCCCTGGTGCAGCATGTCCGGGTTCGTGACCACCACGTGGCCCGCCTGCCTTATCGCGGAGCGCGCCGAAGCAGGCGTATCCCCGTCATAGGTATACGCCTTGATGCCCACGCCCATGTCCTGGATCATGCTGTACAGCTCCGCCACCTGGTCACTGGAAAGCGCCTTGGTGGGAAACAGGTACAGCGCACGGCTGGCCTCGTCCTTAAGTATCGACTGGAGCACCGGCACGTTGTAGCACAGCGTCTTTCCCGAGGCCGTGGGCGTCACGACCACGAAATCCTCCCCCGCCAGGGCGGCCCCGATGGCCTGGCTCTGGTGGATGTAGGGCCTTTCGATGCCCCGCTTCTTCAGCGTATCGACGATGCGCCCGTCCAGCGTCGGCGGAAATTCGCCATACACCGCCGGCCGCGCCGGCATGACCTGCCAGCTTGTCACGTTGTCCATGAAAGACGGGTTTTGACGGAGTTTTGAAATGTATTCAGCGATCGTCATAATTATAATGAGGAATGAGGAATTAGGAATGAGGAATGAATAGTGGGCGCTCCACGCTATCTCAATTCCTCATTCCTCACGCCTCATTCCTAATTCGTTTTTACGGTTCGAGGATCACCATCTCGGTTCCCTCCACCGCCTCATTCACCAAAGCGTCGATGTCCAGCTTTTCCTCGGCCTTCGGCATGGTGTCCAGCTTGGGTTTGGTGACCGGGTGGCGGGGGGTGAACACGGTGCAGCAGTCCTCGTAGGGCAGTATGGAGGTCTCGTAGGTGTCGATTTTGTTCGCGATGTCCATGATCTCGGTCTTGTCCAGGCCGATCAGGGGCCTAAACACCGGCATGTCCACCACGGCGTCGGTGCACACCAGGGCGTCCATGGTCTGGGAGGCCACCTGGCCCAGGCTCTCGCCGGTGATGAGCGCCTGGGCGCCGAACTGACGGGCGATGACCTGGGCGATGCGCATCATGAAGCGCCGGGTGATCAGCGTGCCCAGCTCGTCGGGGCACTTCTCGTGGATCTCCAGCTGGCACTTCGTGAAGGGCACCAGGTACACCCGCATGCCGCCGGAGTACCAGGCCAGCTTTTTCGCCAGCTGCAGCACCTTGTCCCTGGCCAGCTCGCCGGTGTAGGGTGGGCTCTGGAAGTGGATGGCGCACAGCCGCACGCCCCGCTTCATCAGCTGGTAGCCGGCCACCGGGGAATCGATGCCGCCGGAGAGCAGCAGCGCCGCCTTGCCGCCGGTGCCCATGGGCATGCCGCCCACCGCCATGATCTCCTCCACGCAGATGTAGGCGTTGTCCCTGATTTCGACCATCAATTTGTGCTCGGGTTTGTGGACGTCCACCTTCAGGTTGGGGTTGGCCTCCAGGATCCGGTGGCCCAGCTCGGCGGCCAGCTCCATGGAGTTCATCGGGAACTTCTTGTCGCTGCGCTTGCCCTGCACCTTGAAGGTGCCACTGTAGGGGGCCATCATCTTAATGCACTGTTCGGCGATGACGTCCAGGTCCTTCTCCATCTCCACCGCGGGGCTGACGGAGTATACGCCGAACACCTTCGTGACGCAGTCGATGCAGGCCTGCAAATCGTTGAAATCGGAAACGTAGACCCGGGAATCGGACAGCCACACGTGGCCGCCCAGGGGCTTCACCACCCGCTTGACGTTGTCGGTGAGCACCTTCAGAAAATGAGGGCGGTTCGCACCCTTCAGGAATACCTCGCCGTACCGGACGAGCAAAACATCCCGCATAGATTTTATTTTCTCCTTTGGAACCGCTTCAGCAAATCGTACTGTGCGCCGATGCGCCGGGCGGCATAATCGATCTCTTCTTCGGTGGTGTGGGGGCTGAGGCTGAAGCGCACGGCCCACTCGGCCACCTGGGGCCTGATGCCCATGGCGGTCAGCACGCCGCTGACCTTCAGCTTCTTGGACGAGCAGGCCGAGCCGGTGGACACGTAGACGCCGTCGCCCTCCAGCGCGTGGAGCATCACCTCGCCCCGCACGCCGGGAAAGCCCAGGTTTACGATGTGGGGCGCGCCCGCCGCCGGGTCGGGGCCGTTGACGATCACGTCCGGTACGACCTCGCGAACCGCCTGAACGAATCTCAGCTTCTTCGCCATCAGTTTTTCGGGCATGTCGGAGCCCATATGAACGAGCTCGGCGATGGCAGCGTCCATGCCCGCGATCCCGGGGGTGTTCTCGGTGCCCGATCGCAGGCCCGACTCCTGCCCGCCGCCCACGTGATTGGGCTTCAGACGGACGCCCTTTTTCACCACCAGCGCGCCGACGCCCTTGGGCCCGTGCAGCTTGTGGCTTGAGACGGTATACAGGTCCGCCAACTTCATGTCGAAGGGCACGCGCAAGAAGCCCTGCACGCCGTCCACGTGGATCAGCGCCCTGCCGTTCACGGTATCATGCAGCCGCGCGGCGTCCAGCACCGCGCCGGTCTCGTTGTTCACCTGCATGCAGCTGACCAGCGACGCACCGTCGTCCAACGCCGCCTCCAGTTCGTCCCACTTCAGCTGTCCCGCCGCGTCCACGCCGATCACGCGCACGTCGTGGCCCTGTTCAGCCAGCAGGTTGAAGGCCTCGCGCACCGAGGGATGCTCCACCGCGCTGACAGCCAGCACCTGCCTGCCCCGCATGCGGCCCACCGCGCCGAGTATGGCCAGGTTGTTGGATTCCGTGCCCCCGGAGGTGAATACGGCGTCGCAACCGGCGCCGCCCACGGCGTCCAGCAGCCTCTGGCGGGCATCGCGCAATGATCGGAAAGCCTCCACCGACGGCTTGTAGACGGCAGAGGGATTGTACCATTCCTCCCTCAGCGCCCTTTCCATCGCCGCGACGGCGGCCTCGCAGGGGCGGGTGGTTGCGCTGTTGTCAAGATACGCGAACGCCATAGCTCTGCTTGCCCTCCGCGTCGTACCAGGCCTCCCGAGGCAGGTAGTTCTTGCTGCGGATCATGGCCACCATCTCGTCGGTCAGCTCCACCACGATCACGTGCTTGACGCCCTTGCGCTGGAAATAGAAGAAATACAGGTTGGCGTCCCGGTTGACGAACCAGTTGTGCACCTTGACGCCCGGCTCCTTCAGCGTCTTCTGGAAGGCGGGGCCGGCGGCGGGACCGCAGCGGATGACGTCCTTCATCTCAAGGGCCGTCAGGTACTTCCTGCGCTTGTTGTTCAGCACCCGGGAAACGTCCAGGCAGCCGTTGGTGAAGGTATAGTCGTACTCCACCCGGCAGTTGTCGCTGGCGCGCCACAGCAAATAGGCCGCGCCGCCAAACACCACCGTCATCAGCAGGTTTTGCCACGTGAACACGATGCCCCCGGTCTCGGGGTTGACGCCGACAATGCCGGCCAGCGAATAGACCGCCACCAGTCCGAATACGATGATGAGCAACCAACACGCATAATACATCAGCGTGTACATGCCCTGTTTGCGCCTTACGGCGATGGTTTCAAGGAAATCGTCCATCTGGAAACACCTCCCGGCCAGACGCTCTGCGCCTATGGCCCTGATAAGTCAAAATCCCACGAATATATTATAGCACAATTTTCAGGATTGTCGATAGATAAACACAAAATTGACCCATAAATCTTTGCGTCGGCGGTGGGGTTGTGGTATAATGACAGGCAAATCCCCTGGAGGCTACACCCATGAAATGTCCCTACTGCGGCGGCGTGTGCGCGGACGAGGCGCTGTTCTGTCCCAGCTGCAAACAGCCGCTGCCCACCGCCCGAGAAGAATCGGAATCGCGACAGGAGAAGCCCCGCGAGAGGCGCACCGCCGGCCAGAAGGCCCTGACGGCGGTGCTTGTGGTGCTGTTTTTGGCGGGGCTCAGCGTGGGCGCGTACAAGCTGGTCAGCTGGATCAAGGGCTACCAGCTGACCCGACTGTACACCCGCGGGGCCTACGCCCCCACCCTGTCCGAGGTCCAGATGGACGACATGCGCCAGGGGCACGCCATGATCTTCTTCGGAAAGGACGGGGACCAGATCTACGTGCCGGAGCTTGAGCGCTCGCTGACGATCTCGGGCGGCGTGGCCCGCATGGAGGTACCGGATTCCGAATGGTTCACTTCCAGCGTGCAGGACATTGAATATGCGGACATCACCCTGTCGCCGATGCTGATCAGCGAGAGCGGCAAAAAGACCGAACTGCCCCAGTTCAACTTCCAGATCGACGTGCCCGACAGCCCGCTGCAGGTCACCAGCCCCGCCGAGGCGCGCACCACCGTGGTTACGGGCGTGTATCCGCTGACGCTGAACGTGGTGCCCGGCAGCACCGTCTTCGTCAACGGCGAGGACGTCACCGGCTCCGTAGACCGCAGCGGCTACCTGTCCACCTATGTCAGCGTAAAGCCCATCGGCGACAACGTGATCACACTGATCGTGCGCACCCCCCGCCACAGGGAGTGCCGCCGGGAGCTGGTCATCTTCCGCCAGCACTACGACATCGAGGTGGAGCTGGACACCACCGTCAGCACCGAATCGCCGGCCCGAACCATGGCCGTCACCGGCACCACCGAACCCGGGGCGTCCATCGTGGTGGACACTGACCACATTCCGGAGAGCCTGACCGTGGACCCGACGACCGGCCGCTTCTCCTTCGTGGCCAACTTCTCCACCTACGGCAACAACATCATCCGCTTCCGCGCCACCAAGGAGGGCAAGCAGGACGCTGAGATCGTGCTGAATGTGAATTACAAGCCTTCCCTGGCCGAGATGTCCGGCCGCGCCTGGGCCATGGATTACGAGCAGCTGCGCATACTGTTCGAAAACTGGCGCTACAAGAGCTTCGTGTGCAAGGGCCCGATCATCGACAGCTTCACCGACGACGACGGCAACAAGTGCCTGGTCATGGACGTGGGCACCGACACGCGCCAGCTGGTCATACTGGTCAACCAGTCGAGCATCACCAGCCCGACCCTTGGCCGCAGCTACCAGGCCTACGCCTACGTGGACGGCCAGCAGATGTACCAGTCCGAATACTACCCGCGCCTGATCGACCTGTATATGGACGTGACGGGTTAACGCTCGATTGGCGACAGGGCATGAAATCCAAAGGATATCATGCCCTGTCGCCAATTTATTAACATCGGATTAATTCCCATTTTCCCATTGCATTCCATGAATAATTACGCTATAATATCCGCGAAAGGAAGGCTGTGCGCAGGCGCTGGCGGAACGAGATGCCGGATTCCGTCAAATCATGCGGGCGCAAGTATACTTGATTTTTTCCGATTGTATGAGTAGGAATGGCGCGTCAAGTACCGGCGGATGGGAGGTTGCCGCCGGGCGAAGGAGCTCTCCGGCTCCGCGATGCCATTATCGCATCCGCTAACACAATCACAGGCGCGCGCCCCCTGGGCGTGACGCGCATACCATCGATCAACCTCCTCCATGAAGAACGGAGGATTTTTTATGTTCAAGGGAAGAAACACCACCCGTATGCTGGTGACCATGGCGCTGCTTTCCGCCATTGAGGTCGTGCTGGCCCGCTTCATCGTACCGATGCCCAACCCCACCATGCGCTTTTCCATCGAGGCCGTGCCCATCATCGTGGCGGGCTACCTGTACGGGCCCGTCGCCGGCGCCATCGTCGGCCTGGTGGGCGACGCGGTGGGCACGCTGTTCTCCGGCTACGGCTACAACCCGCTGTTCGCCGTGCCCCCGATGCTGATCGGGCTGTGCGCGGGGCTCATGCGCCCGATGCTCTACAAGAAGGTCAGCTTCCTGCGGATCCTGGCCACCTTCCTGCCTGCGGTCATCGTGGGCAGCGTGCTGTGGCAGAGCTACTGGCTTTCCTTCTTCTACGGTACCCACAGCTTTGTGTGGTTCCTGGGCTCCCGGGCCGTGCAGTTCGCCATCACGTCGGTGGTAAACGCGGCGGTGATCTTCGGCCTGTTCAAGAGCCGGGTGTTCGACGTGCTGCACCTGTGGCCGCCGGTCGGCGTCCAGGCCCCCGTACAGGAAAATAACAATCAAGCGAGCGTGATATCATGAATCTCGACGAGGCCCTCAAATACATCCACGGCGTCAGCTGGCTGGGCACCATCCCCGGCCTGGAGCGGGAGCTGGAGCTGCTCAGCCGCATCGGCAATCCCCACAGGGGCATGAAGTACATCCACGTGGCGGGCACCAACGGCAAGGGCTCCACCGCAGCGATGCTGGCGAACATCCTCCGCCGCGCGGGCTACCGCACGGGGCTGTACACCTCGCCCTACATCATCCGCTTCAACGAGCGCATACAGGTGGACGGCGAGCAGATCCCCGACGAAGCCGTCTGCGAACTGACCGAGTTCATCAGGCCCCACGCCGAGGCCATGGCCGACCATCCCTCGGAATTCGAGATCGTCACCGCCATCGGCTTTGAATACTTCAAGCGCCAGAAGTGCGACATCGTGGTGCTGGAGGTGGGCATGGGCGGCGAATGGGACGCCACCAACGTCATCGAGGACAACGAGGCGGCGGTGATCGTCAACATCGGCCTGGACCACACCGAGGTGCTGGGCGACACCGTGGAAAAGATCGCGCTGACCAAATCCGGCGTCGTCAAGCGGGGCTGCCCCTGCGTGATGTACCGGCAAAAGCCGTCGGTGGAGGCCGTGTTTGAGGAAGTCTGCCGCAAAATGGACGCCCCCTTCACCTTGGCCGACTTCGACAGCCTCAGGCCCACCTACGCCGGGCTGGACGGCCAGCGCTTCGACTGGGGCGACTTGAAGGACCTGCACATCCCCCTGCTGGGGGCCCACCAGCTGAAGAACGCCTGCAACGTGCTGACCACCGTGGGCGTGCTGCGCGGGCGCGGGTGGCACATCCCCGAAGCCGCCGTGCGAGAGGGCCTGGCCACCGTCACCTGGCCTGGGCGCTTCCAGCTGATGCGCAGGGACCCGCTGTTCATCGTGGACGGCGGTCACAACCCCCAGTGCCTGGAGGCGCTGGAGAACGCCATCAAGGCCTACCTGCCCGGGCAGAAGCTGGTGTTCCTGAACGGCTGCATGGCCGACAAGGATTACGGCGACATGTTCCGCTGGCTGTCGCCCTACGCGAAGGAATTCGTGACCGTTACCCCCCGCAATCCCCGGTCGCTGCCCGCGGAGGACCTGGCCCGCTACATCACCGAGAACCTCGGCGCGAAGGCCACCCCCTGCCCCACCGTTGCGGACGGCGTTCGCACGGCCATCGAAAAGGCCGGCAGGGACGGCGTGGTCTGCGCCTGCGGCTCGCTGTACATGATCGGCGACATCGTGGAGGCCCTGGAGGCGCTGTAACCTGTTCACAAATCGTCTTTTGTTTTTTACATTGAAAAACCCTTGACAAATCCGGGCTTTGGGTGTATTATATATAAGCGCTTTGAGAGAAGCGAAGCGTGGTCCCTTAGCTCAGCTGGATAGAGCGTCTGGCTACGGACCAGAAGGTCAGGGGTTCGAATCCCTTAGGGTCCGCCATAAAGCGCGGATACGAACTCGTATTCTATGAGAACGTGTTTGCGCTGATCCTCAAAATACCGAGGCGGTATTAACCGCCCCGGTATTTTTCTATCTTGTGATTAACTTTCAAAACTAACCCTAAACTACTGGGAAATACTCATCCTGTCTTTATGTATCTGTGAGATTGTGCAAAGCATATAATAGCAGATCAATATCCGTTGAATACTGGGAACGTATTCCCCTTTCGTATCTTCTGTGGTACTCTTGACAACCATCAATAATTGTGTTTTGATTTTTATCAATGATACAAAAAATGGGGCAACCTTTCGGATGCCCCGACTTACAAGTGAGTGATACTCTACGCCTTGCGGCACCCCGTCACTCCCGGAGGCTAAACATACACGTCCATGATATTCTCGCCGTCATGGCCGACAAGCATCTCTGCTCATAACCATTATATTCGAGCGGTGTAGCTCTTGTCAAGACTCTTAAGAGAAAACTTTTTGACTTTGGCAAGTATTTCAAAAACAGTCAGCACCAGCGTGGAACGGTGTTGCCCTCCCCGATCTTGATATACGCATCAAGCACCGCCACGGCCTCCGGCTGCGGGAGAAACTGCGTCCTATCCATCAGCAGGGCGCGCAGCTGATTGATCGTATAATCCGGGTGTTCTTCGTGGAGGTAGACAAATCGGCATTCCCAAATCGGTACTGAACAAGCCCGGCAAGCTGACGGACGAGGAATACGAGATCATCAAGTCCCATACCGTCAAGGGCTACGACGTGCTGAAGGACATCAGCATCATGCCGGAGCTCGCCGTCGGCGCCCAATCCCATCACGAGCGCCCGGACGGCAAGGGCTACCCCAACCACCTGAAGGCGGGCGAGATTCCCCGCGTGGCCCAGATCATCGCCGTGGCGGATTGCTTTGACGCGATGTATTCCAACCGCCCCTATCGCAGCCGCATGAATTTTGAAAAGGCGGTCTCCATCATCAGGGAGGTCTCCGGGACCCAGCTCACCCCGGACGTGGTGGACGCCTTCCTGCGGCTGGTGGAGAAGGGTGAATTCCGCGATCCCGACGATCACGGCGGCGGTACCACCGAAACCATCGACAACATTCGCAAATAGAACAGCTTCAAGGGGTTCCCGGGGCGCGGCCAGCGCCTCAGGGGGCCTTTTCCATGCCCTGCCGCCACATCCACGCAATTGACAAAACCATATCGCAATGTTATACTTAATTTGGGTTATAATGGGAGGTTAAAGAGGGGGAACGGCGGATATGATCGAACAAAACAGATTAAGACGGCTCAACATCATACTTTTCTTCCTCTCCCTGGTGATGCTGGTCGTTCATATAGAGGGCATGGTCCGGTTCAACCGGCGTGAAATCCAGATCCACGGCAACGACAGCGCCGGGCCCGTCCAGATGGAGATCGACGCCCGCGCGGACAGCACGAGCACGTGGCTGAAGCGTTCCTTTGTGATGGACGACGGCAACGAGGTGGACCTGACCGGGCAGACCATCGACGGCACGCTGCGCAACCAGAGCAAGGATACCCTTCGGGACTGGGAGCTGCGGATCAACATCGCGGGAGACTGCTTTATCAACCAGGCCTGGAACGGCGAGGTGGAGGTCCACCAGTTCACCGGAACGGACAAGGAAGTGGTCCAGCGGATGAACCTCCAGAATTACCAGCTGGAGGACGTGAACTTTGAATACCGCTACGACGGGGACCTGCTGATTCCCCTGCAGCAGGGCGATTATGTGATCTACTACCCCAGCAGCCGGTTCGACGAAATGCCCATCAACGGCGGGGACGACGTCAAGATCGGCGTGATCTTCTACTATCTGGATCAGCTGGACCTGTCCGACTACGATGTGCAGCTCCATTTCCATCGGAGCTTCGTCCAGGGCACCACCTTCTATATCTTCATCGCATTGCTCGCGCTGTGGATGCTGTCGATGACCGTCAGCGGCGTCAGCATGCTCACCTATCGCCGGACCATGAAGGAAATGGACCTGCGCAAGTCCGGCATCTTCAGCATGTCCGACATCTACGACCTCATCTATATCATCCACCTGCCCACCGGGGAGATGACGCCGGTTTCCGTGGACGATAAAATGGAGCGCGAGCGCCCGAAAAACCGGACCGCGAAGGAGCTGCTCACCGACGTGATCACCCAGGATGTGGAGGAGAATTACCGGGAGCGCATGCTTGAATTTGTGAACACGGATACCCTGGCCGAGCGCCTGAAGGATCGCAACAGCGTCGCCACCGAATTCCGCAGCCTGCAATACGGCTGGTGTTCCTTCCGCTTCTTCGCCATGGACCGGGCTGACGGCAAGCCGCTGGAGGATGTGGTCTTTGCCATCCAGGACATCAACGAGGAAAAGAAGGAGCAGGAGGCCATCATCCGCCAGATCGAGGCGGTCCAATCCATCAACGAGGCCAAGGCCGCGTTTGTGGACAACATGGCCGACGACCTGCAGCGGCCGCTGCAGGACCTGCTCGGGCTCAACGAAAAGATACTGCGGGAGAGCCGCGACGACGCCGTCCGGGGCTATGCCCGCAGCGCATGCAGCGTCACAAGCCAGCTGCTCACGCTGACAGACGGCCTTGTGGACGGGCTGGGCATCGAATCCGGCAAGATCAAACTGGCCGCCACGCCCTATTCCCTGCGCCAGGTGATGACTGACACCCTGGACACCGTTCTGCCGCTGGCCCGGGAGCGCGGGTTCACCGTGACGCTGGACGTGGCGGAAGCGCTGCCCGACCGGCTGCAGGGGGATCCCCGTGTGCTGCGGGAGATCCTCGTGAACCTGGCCTGCGGAAGCATCGCCCCGATCAGCGGCGGAACGCTGCAGCTGGCTACCTACGGCAAGGCCCTGGACGACAGGATCCACCTGCTGTTCTCCGTTCGCGTGCTTTCGGATTCCGCACATGCCCAAGCGCCCTCCGGCATGAGCATGACCGTGGTCTCCACGCTGCTGGCCGGCATGGGCTCGGCGCTGAAGACCGTTCGCTCCCCCGCCGGGCGCAGCGAGGTCTACTTCGAGATCGAACAGCGGGTGCTGGATGCCGCGCCCATCGGCAAGCTCACCGTCGGGGACGGGCAGGCGTAGATCGGGCCGCGACCGCACACTGCCGATCTGTATTTCTGGGGAAAGGAAGCTGAATGATGGTTACTGCCGGCTTTGGCATCTGCCTGATGATCTCGGTTCTGGCCACGCTCCTGTTTGCGCTGAGAAACGACGATCGCGTGAACAGCTATGACTGGTCCATATCGCTGCTGCTGCCCTTCATCATCATGGGGTACTGGCTGAAGACGCAGACCGCCTCGCGGGAGGCCGCCCTGGTGCTGTTTGTGTTCATCAACCTGGGCACCACGGTGCTGCTGGCCGTCATACTCTTTTCCCTGCTGCGACACCTGGCGATCCCCGTCAATCCCTGGCTCAAATTCCTCGTATACATCGCCGCCTTTGCCCAGCTGTTTCCCATCTGGGCGACCTTCCGCAGGGGCGTGCCCGAAGGCATGGTCCAGATCACGGATACCGGCGACGGCTACGCCACCCGTATGGTCGGCGGCTCCTTCGCCTTCTCCCACCTCACCTTTTTGCTGGCGCTGCTGATCGTGGTCGTCGGCATCGTGGCCATCCTCCAGGCCCACCGAAGGACCTATTCCCGCCGCACGCTGGGCTTCTATATGTTCTTCGTCGTCGCGGGCATCGTGATCTATGGGCTTGAAAGCCTGCTGGACATGAATTTTTCCGGTATGCCCTACCTGTACATGGCCGGCGACGTGCTGCTCGTGCTGAATTACGACCGCAACCGCGCCCACGATATTTCCAGCCTGATTGCCGACAACCAGAAGACCCTGAGCCGCGGCTATATCGCCATCGACCTGAACGGCCTGTTCCTCAGCGCCACCGAGCGGTGCTTTGACATCCTGCCCGACCTGAAAAACCAGCGGGCGGACGCCGTCATCCCGGCGGACAGCCCGTCCGGGAAGCACCTGCGCAGCGTCATCGAAAACTACAACGACAACGGCACGACCACGGCCACCTTTCGCGTGGGCGAAAAGACCCTCGCCTATGAGATCGCCCCGATCCGCTACCGCAACGGCCCGACCCAGGGCTACCTGATCGACATCCGGGACGCCACCGAGGAGGCCCGGAACATGGAGATCCTCGCCGACTTCAACGCCCGCCTCAACCAGGAGGTGGCCGAAAAGACCCACAACGTCGAGGCCATGCAGCAAAAGCTGGTGCTGAGCCTGGCGGACATGGTTGAAAACCGTGACAGCAACACCGGCGGCCACGTCAAGCGCACCAGCGACGTGGTGCGCATCCTGGTGGAGGACATCCAGCTGAACCAGTACTTCCCCCTCCCCGACGCCCTGGCCAAGGACCTCGTGCGCACCGCGCCGATGCACGACCTGGGCAAGGTCAGCATCGATTCCAGCATCCTCAACAAGCCCGGCCGGCTGACGCCGGAGGAGTACACCATCATGAAGACCCACTCCACCATCAGCGGCCAGATGGTCAAGATCCTGCTGGAGGGCATGGAGGAGGAACACCTGGTGCAGACCGCCTATCACGTGGCCCGCTACCACCACGAGCGCTGGGACGGCAAGGGCTACCCGGAGGGCCTGGTGGGCGAGATGATCCCGCTGGAGGCCCGCATCATGGCGGTGGCGGACGTCTACGACGCCCTGGTGAGCAAGCGCGTCTACAAGGCCCCCATGAGCTACGACAAGGCCGCCCAGATCATGGTAGAGGGCATGGGCACCCAGTTCGACCCCAGCATGCACGTCGTGTTCCTGAGCTGCCGCAGCAGGCTGGAGCGGTATTATTCGGCGGCGCAGTGAGGGGGCGTTCAGAACTTGACAGCCATGGAGAACCGCGCTTTACCCGCACGCCACAGCATGGGTTGACTGCACCCTCGCAATGGGTAACCGTCGGATTTGACGGGGTTGGTATACCCTGTCAGGTTTGGCGGTTTTATACTTTCAGGATGGCGGAATATCCAGCTTCATGTGTGAAAGGGCTTTCAGTTGGTCGCGCCTGGCATAGATCACATTGAGTACATAGACGGTACCGGTCGCTTCGTCGATCCGGTAATACACGTAGAAGTTCTTCACGATGATCTTCCGCACGCCGCGGGAATGCCAGGGCTCATGATCCACGCATTTGTTGCGGGCAGGCATCCGGGCGAGGCTGCCGATCTCCCGGCGAATGGTCTGTATATAGGCCAGAGCGGTTTCCGGCGCAAGCAACACATCCGCGATGTAGTCCCGCAGCTCGGTCAGGTCGCGGATGGCGTCCGGGGTGATGATAATTCGGTAATCCGGCATCAGAACAGGCCCCTTTCGAGTTCGTCAAACACTTCTTCGAAGGGACGGCCCTCACCCGCAAGGGATTGCTCGTAGCTGTGTTGCAGCTTCGCGTTCAGCTCCGCGTCGGTCATGGCGTCCAGCGTCTTAGGCTCCGACGGAAGGTTCATGGGAAACGGCACGCCGCGCTTATAGATGATTTGGCGGTACAAGGAATTGATGACCACGGACACCGGGATGCCCAGCCGCTTTAGGATATCCTCGGCCTCGGCCTTCACGCCGCACTCTACCCGGGCACTGACAGTCGCGTCTTTCATGGAAACACCACCTTTCACACCCATTGTACTACGATGTTATGCAAATTGCAAGACGAAAAGCCGCTTGGTAAGAGAATATCAAAATGCGGCGGAGAGCCTGTCGCCTTTATTCTGCGTCGTCGGGGATCTACTCCATCACATCCTCCCCCGGCAATCCCCCACCAATCCAACATGCGGGCACGGCAGCGGAGCTTTTGGCAGGAAATGGGTTGACAGAAGGCATTTAAAAAACATGCGGGGACGGTTCTCTGTGTTGACAGTTTGGGAGTCAGAGGAGCGCACAGAGAACCGTCCCCACGTGTTATAACAATTATTTCTATATATTCACAGCACTGTCAGGACTGTTTCTTATGCTGACGAATGGCCTGACATCTATTGTAGGCAATTATATCATTAAAAAAGATCAGTCAGAGATCAATGGCTTGTTCAATAATATGCATTTCTATATTGCATTTGGTGTTTGTTTTTGCTGCACAAGTCTGCTTAATATGTATCAGCCGTTTATAAAGGTATGGGTTGGTGACAATTCACTTCTTCCGTTTAGCTCAGTCGTACTCTTTACCCTTTATTTTTTCATAGTCAAGATCAAGAATGTTGGTTTGCTCTTCAAGGATGCAGCTGGATTATGGGAGAAGGATGTACTAAAGCCTTATTTCCAGATTGTAATTGATCTGGTAATCGATTTGATTCTACTGAGAACAATAGGGATTAATGGAGCTATTATTTCATCAATAGCCTGCATTTTCTTTGGCTTTATTTATGAGACGGTTGTGGTGTTTAAATATTGTTTGAAAAGCAGCCCACGAGGTTACTACCTAAACACAGGATTGTATTTCATGGCGACAGCTATTTCATGCATAATATCATTGGCATTGTGTAGATTAAGTCCAGATCGTGGTTTCATAACAGTGCTTCATAACTTCATTATTTCAGCACTTGTTTCGATTCTGGTATTTGTAATATGTACCTGTCGGACGAAAGAGTTTACGCATGGTATACGGTTTATCAAAGGTAGTATTTTGAAAAATGGATGAAATGTAATGGATAAAGTGTTAAAGAAGATGCTGGATGAAGAGAAGATAAGCCGTTCAGCGTATGTAAAATTAATAGAAGGTAAAGTGGAGAATGATTCTGAAATAGAAAGTGGACTAAAAATTTCTGTTTTGATTTCCACATACAGGAGGCATGCTTTTCTGATTCAGCTTTTGGATTCCATTAAGATGCAGCAGTATCAAAATCATGAGATTATCATTGCTGATGATGCTTCAGACGATGATACAGAAAAGGCTGTAAAGCAATATGAAGCAGAGAATCTGGATCTCAATATCATCTATTTTGTGAATGAGAGAAATTTGGGAGCCAGTGAAAGTAAGAAACGAGCATATTTAAAGGCGTCAGGAGATATCATCATTTTTGCAGATGACGATGACTATTTTATTGAGCCAACGTATTTCTCCAGACTAAATCAATTGTATAAAAACCACTCTGACTGTACAATGACAATTGCGGCAATGATTCTGCACTTTGAACGGGATGGTGTATATAAGTTTCTTGAATTGAATACGCCGGAGGTGTTGGGTTCCCGAGAGTACTTGAATGGCTTTATGGGAAGATACAGAAAACCGGGGATATTGACAATGTCTTTGAAAAGTACTGCGCTTAAAACTATACATTATGAGGAATTACTATGTTTCAATGACACGTCTTTATTTCTGTTTGGGTTGTTTGGAAAAGGGAATGTATATACCATCAATCAAGCTGTAGGGGTATATCGATTTCATACAGGTAACATTACTGGGAACACACTTCCTGGATTTATCATAGCGAATTTAAAATCAAAAGAGGACATTTATCAAAGAGCTATGAAAGCGGGACTGTTGGATGACCCAAAGGAATGGCATTATAGAAACATGTCAATTACTGCAGGTTATCACCTTGAAGGAACACAAAACAGAACCAAAGAAGATAAACTCGTATGGAAATGGATGAAGGATCATCTGGACAGAAAGGATTACTATCGATTTGTTGCGAGGGTGATCAAGGCACGAATCAGGCATAAGATGTATCGGAAGTTCCGTGCCAGATATAAGACTTGAAATAAAGGAATGTACCCCCCTAATCTCAACCAACTTTTCTACTACCCTTCCGTGCCCATCCTACTCTCCGGCAGGAAGAGGATGGGCACAGTGTGTGCATCCGTGGAGAAGCAGACAGAGCGGTGGATGTCACCCAAACCACCTCTGCGTGCTTTGCACGTCGGCCACACGGTGGATACAGGAACCATAATAGGTCGGCAGCCTCATATGACGTTACCATCACGGCAGGCAGTATACAGCAACAGACGGCACACTTTATTGCGCCGTGACCACCGAGAACAAAGCACCGACGGATGAATCCCTTTATATCACATCCATCCCTGCAAAAACCGACGCGGGAACCTATTATGTCTGGTATAAAGTGGCAGGCGACGGCAATCACACGGAAAGCACGGCTTCCGCGCCGGTGACCGTAGCGATTGCAAATATGGCAGGACCGCACATAGGCGATTCTGCCATATTGATTCCTGCTTTGTTTTAGAAGTCCACCTCGGTGTCGTAATAGCAGCACTTGAGCAGCTTCTCCATCTCCTCCTGGCTGGGCTGGCGGGGGTTGGAGCCGGTGCAGGCGTCGGCGATGGCGTTCTTCGCGATCTCCGGCAGCCGCTCAAGGAACACGTCCTCCGGCACAAAGCCCTGCTCGCAGGGATAGCTGTCCGCGCCGTAGTTCTTGATGCAGTGCGGAATGTTCAGCTGGTCGTTCATGCCCCGCAGGAAAGCGATCAGCTTTTCGACCTTCACGTCGTCGGAATCGGCCTTGTCCGCGATGCCCATGTAGTCCACGATCACGCCGTAGCGCTTCTTCGCGGTTGCGTCCTTGGCGTTGAACGCGATGACCTTCGGCAGGTACATGGCGTTGGCCGCGCCGTGGATGATGTGGGCGCCATAGTCGGCGAAGATCGCGCCGGTCTTGTGGGCCATGGAGTGGACGATGCCCAGCAGCGCGTTGGAGAACGCCATGCCGGCCAGGCACTGGGCGTCGTGCATGTGGTCGCGGGCGGTCATGTCGCCGTTGTAGCTGGGCACCAGGTCCTTCATGATCATCTCGATGGCGTGGATGGCCAGCGGGTCGGTGTAATCGCTGTTGGCGGTGGACACATAGGCCTCGATGGCGTGGGTCATGGCGTCCATGCCGGTGTGGGCCACCAGCTTCTTGGGCATGGTCTCGGCCAGCTCGGGATCGACGATGGCCACGTCGGGGGTAATCTCAAAGTCCGCGATGGGATACTTGATGCCCTTGTTGTAATCGGTGATGATGGAGAACGCGGTCACCTCGGTGGCCGTGCCGCTGGTGCTGGACACCGCGCAGAAGTGGGCCTTGCGCCGCAGCTCGGGGATGCCGAACACCTTGCACATGTCC
Organism: uncultured Eubacteriales bacterium; assembly: GCA_902765305.1. Classification (GTDB taxonomy): domain Bacteria; phylum Bacillota; class Clostridia; order Christensenellales; family Aristaeellaceae; genus UBA2862. Next base: position 20,388 of record CACWZI010000003.1, on the reverse strand, counting down.
TCGAAGGTGCACTCCGGGTACTCATACTTGATCCACATGGCCTTGGCTGCGTCGATGGGGCTACCGCCACCGATGGCCACGATCCAGTCGGGGCCGAAGTCCTGCATGACCTTCGCGCCCTTCATCACGGTATCCACGGAAGGATCGCTCTCGATGCCCTCGAACAGCGCGACCTCCATGCCGGCCTCCTCGAGGTACTTCTTCGCGCGGTCCAGGAAGCCAAAGCGCTTCATGGAACCGCCGCCCACGCAGATGATGGCCTTCTTGCCCTTCAGGCTCTTCAGATTCTCCAGAGCGCCCTTGCCGAAGTAGATGTCCCGGGGGAGAGTAAAACGTGCCATAATGATCTTCCTCCTTTAGTCGTCTGTTGTATGAGATTGCGCGGCCTCCCGCAGACGAAACAAGGGGAAACGTCTACTTGAGGCATCGGCACTGCCCGGAGGCCGCAAAAGAAAAACAGAACACGCGGAATCAACGTCCAACATGTCCTGTGTATGTGATTGCGGTGGATGTGCGGCTTGTTTGGGGAAACCGACGCATTCTGCGAAGAGCGGCGTCGCGAGATCATTGACCCGCCGATCGGTTTTGCAATCGCGCATCGAGCGTCGCGGCGATAGAGCCGCGTTACCCGTCGCGCAAGGGACATATTGTTCCTGATCGCAGTCGCGCCGTTGCCTTTGGCAGGCGCGACCAGCCCGGTGTGGTGGTGCGTCGGTAAATCTTCGATTTCCAACGTCACCAGTCGGCCCTTATGGGCCGACCGACAATCCCATTGGGATTGTCGCCCTGAATCCTTTGGATTCCAGCGCGGCGCTGCCGCCGACCCGCTTCGCGTGGGCGGCGGTGCGCATAGTCCGAAGAACCAAATATGCGTTTTTCACAGGCAGGTCTTCTGACTCGGCTTCATCGCCTGCGCCCCTTCTCGATCTTTCGATCAATGGCAAATGGCTTCGGCTCCACCTCACAGCAGCGGTCCTGTCGGAGACTTGCACTCCGTTCCCTATTCTCCTGATCGCCCGCCTTGTACCAGTTTGCAGGCGATCCGGCACCTGTGAATACCCGTGTATTCTGTTGTACTTTACAGTATAGCATTTTCTAACCAAAGTTTCAACACATTAACTCCATTTTCACATCCAATTTCGCAAACGCGGTGACTTCACCCGTGAGGGCGTGTGCTATAATTTTTCGGGTCTCATCAGGCAGGTATCTATTCAGAAAAAGAGGGAATCAATGTGAACCGGGATCTGACCGTGGGAAAGCCGGCTTCCGTACTCTGGCGCTTCTGCATGCCGCTGTTTGGCAGCATCATCTTCCAGCAGCTGTACAACATCGCCGACAGCTTCGTCGCCGGGAAATTTATCGGCGAGGAGGCGCTGGCCGCCGTGGGCAACAGCTATGAGATCACGCTGATCTTCATCGCCTTTGCCTTCGGCTGCAACATCGCCTGCTCGGTGGTGACGGCGCGTTATTTCGGCGGAAAGGATTATGCCGGGGTCCGAACGACGGTTTCGACCACGCTGATCGCAAGCGGCGCGCTGTGCCTTATTCTGATGGTGCTGGGCTTCGCCTTCAACCGGCAGATGCTCACGGCGATCCATACGCCGCAGAACATCATGGAGCCATCCAGACTGTACCTCGTGATCTACGTCGGAAGCCTGCCGGCGGTTTTCTACTACAACGTCGCCACCGGCATCTTCTCGGCGCTGGGGGATTCCCGCACGCCTTTTTTATTCCTGGCCGCTTCCTCCACCGCCAACATACTGGTAGATATACTGTTCGTCACGACCTTCGGCATGGGCGTAGAGGGCGTCGCCTGGGCGACCTTCCTGTGCCAGACCGTCAGCATGGTGCTGGCGGTACTGGCTGTATTCAAGCGCCTGAAGTTCCTGCCCGCCGACATTCCCGCGCCGCGCTTTTCGCTGCCCGTCTTCCGGCAGCTGGTGGTCATCGCCGTGCCCAGCATCCTCCAGCAGAGCTCCATCTCCGTGGGCAACATCATCATACAGGGCCTCATCAACGGCTTTGGTTCCAGCGTCATCGCCGGCTACTCCGCCGCCATCAAGCTGAACAACATGGTCATCACATCGCTGACCACCCTGGGCAACGGCATTTCCAGCTATACGGCGCAAAACCTCGGCGCAAAGCTGCCCGAGCGCGTGCAGGCAGGCTTCTTGGCGGGACTCAAGCTGGTATGGATGCTGTGCCTGCCGCTGACGGCGCTGTACTTTTTCGCCGGACCCGCGCTGGTGAGCGTGTTCCTGAAATCCGCGGAGGGACTGGCGCTGGAATCCGGCGTGTCCTTTCTGCGCATCGTCGCGCCTTTTTACTTCGTCGTGGCGGCAAAGCTGGTATCCGACGGCGTGCTGCGGGGCTCCGGACTGATGACGCAGTTCATGATCGCCACCTTCACCGACCTCGTGCTGCGCATCGTTTTCGCGTTCATACTCTCCCCCGGCATGGGCTATCGCGGCATATGGTCCGCCTGGCCCGTGGGCTGGATCGTCGGCGCGGCGCTGTCCATCGTATTCTTCACCTCAGCGCAACGCAAGGCGGCACGCGCGGCTATTTGACAGCGTAAAAAAATCATGGACAACCACCATTCCAGTATGTTATAATGGTTTACAAAAAAATCAACAAAGGAGGTTACCCCCATGAAGAGACTTTGCTGCCTTGCGCTCACGCTGGCTCTGCTGGCGTGCGCCATCCCCGCCGCCCTCGCCGAGTATACGCCGGGCACCTACACGGCGGAGGCCGCCGGCCATGAAGCCGGCCTTGTGGTCACCGTAACCGTGGACGAAACCGGCATCACCGCCGTGGATCTGGATGTAAGCAATGAAACCCCGGAGATCGGCGGCGCCGCGAAGGACGCGCTGATCGAGCAGATCATGGCCGCGCAGGGCGCTGATATCGACGGCGTCACCGGCGCCACCGAGACCAGCACCGGCGTGAAGCTGGCGCTGACCGACGCGCTGAACCAGGCCGCGGGCGTCACCGCCGCCGAAAAGACCGCCGTCGCCGACGGCACCTACACCGGCACCGCACCCAGCTTCGGCCTGACCGGCCCCCTGACCGCCGAGGTCACCCTGTCAGACGGCAAAATCACCGACATCAAGGTCGTCTCCGAGACCGACAGCCTGACCGGCGAGTGGTTCGGCTCCGCCGAAGCGCTGCTGATCCCCCGCATCATCGAGAGCCAGTCCCTGGCCGTGGACGCCATCACCGGCGCGACGACTTCCTCAAACGGCATCCGCAACGCCGTGGCGGCAGCCATCGACGCGGCGGGCGGCGACAGCCTCCAGTGGTACGCCGAGGTGCCCAAGAAGGACGACACCGTGGTCATCGAGGACTACGACGTGATCGTGGTGGGCATGGGCGGCTCCGGCGTGTTCTCCTACTGCGCGGCAGCCGACCAGGGGGCGACCGTGTTCGGCATCGAGGCGGCGGGCAAGATCGGCGGCAACTCCGTCTGCACCTACGGCCCGATGGCCCTGAACAGCCGGTACCTGAAGGAGAAGTTCAACGACGGCGAGGATTACATCAACCCCGACGACGTCTACAAGGTCTGGATGGACTATGTGGAGGGCGACGAGAAGGCCGACGTCATCCGCGAGGCCGTCTACAACTCCGGCTCCGCACTGGACTACTACGTGGACAACTTCGGCTTCGAGTTCGAGGGTCTGGGCCTGCTGGGCAGCTTCGTGGTGCCCGAATGGGACAAGGAGTGGTGCGTGTACACCGCCGACGAGGGCAACACCGCCTGGAACATCCTCGGCCCCAACAAGACCTACCAGTTCCTGCGGGCGCTGGACATCGCCAACGCGAAGAACGAAAAGAACCGGTACATGACCGAGCTGACCGCCGAAAGCCTGATCTTTGACGACGACGGCAAGGCCATCGGCGTGAAGGCCACCTATTACGACGGCACCACCTACGAGATCTACGGCAAGGCCATCATCCTCGCCACCGGCGGCTTCCTGGGCAACGACGAGATGATGGTGGAATACCTGGGCTCCACCGTGAACGCCATCGGCGACACCGTGAACAAGGGCGCCGGCATTAAGATGGGCCAGTCCGCCGGCGGCGCGCTGTACATGATGGGCACGCTGCCCATGGTACACATCAGCCAGGTGAAGAACATCATCCGCACCGACGACCTGACCGCTGACCAGAAGGCGATACTGACCGCGCTGGCGCTGACCACCGACCGGCCCATGATCACCACCACCGGCGAGCCCTGGGGCAATGTGAACCAGAGCGGCACCACCGCCGACGGCATCGAGGTGGAGATCGTGTTCGCGCCCAACTTCATGTACTACAACCTCTACACCCAGGCCGACATCGACGCCATCCGCGAGAAGGGCCTGAGCGAGGCCCAGGCCGCCGCCACCTCCAACTTCCTGGCCCAGGGCGGCACGCTGCCCGAGGCGGGCACGCCGGTGGCCGACATCGACGATATCCTGTCCGTGGGCGAAGCCTACGGCGACGTCATCAAGGCGGACGGCGTCGCCGCGCTGGCCGCGGCCATCGGCTGCGACGAAGCCACCCTTTCCGCGACGCTGAACGGCGAGGACGCGGTCTACTACGCCGTGCCCTGCACCAGCTGGGCCTATGGCACCGTGGGCGGCCTGGACGTGGACGTGAACATGAACGTGCTCCGCGAGGACGGCACCCCCATCGCCAACCTGTTCGCCGTCGGCCAGGATTCCGAGGGCGTCTGCAACAAGGACGGCAAGGCCTACACCCCCTGGGGCGGACAGGCGCAGAGTTGGACCTTCGTTTCCGGCGAGATCGCCGGCAAGCAGGCTGCGGCTGTGGCGAAGTAATGAACCGGACGGTTATTTAAGCCGTACTGTGACAGCCTTAAAGCAATCATAATACAGCAAACCCGCCGACAGCGTCAGTCCGTCTGCGGGTTTGGCTTTCGATCGTTCAGATCGCCTGCGAAGCATGTTCATAGTGACAGTTCCCTTATCACAACACGATCGGCGAACTCCACGCCTTTTTCCCATCCGCGTCAGTGATCTGGATCCGTACAAAGCACTCGTTGGGATGAATCCTGCTTTATGGCCGTCGTCACAGGACTATTATTGCAGTCGGGCGAAGCGATGTCCACTGGGAAATGGGATTGAAAAGCCCCCGGCCGGACCTGCGTCCCAGCCGGGGGAATGCCTTTGTTCCAATTATCCTTCTATCATAATGGTCTTTTTCTCGGGGATCTTCCTGGCGTCCACCTTGGGAATGCTCAGGCTCAACACGCCGTTTTCCAGCTTTGCCCCGATGTCGGTTTCCGTAAGCGCATCGCCGACATAGAAGCTGCGCTGCATGCTGCCCACGTACCGCTCCTGCCGGATGGTTTTGCCCTTTGTCTCTTTCTCAAGGCCCTTCGTTGCGCTCACAGTCAGGTAGCCGTTCTGCAGCTCCAGGTTGATGTCTTCCTTTTTGAAGCCCGGCAGATCGATGTCAACTTCGTAGTGATCCTCGTGCTCATGCACGTCCGTCTTCATCTCGCGCGCGGCATTCTTGCCGTAAAGCTGGCGATCCATATTCCGGAACTCGCGATTCCAGTCATTGAAAAACTCATCAAACAGGTTCTCACCAAAGATGCTCGGGATCAACATAACTAATACCTCCTTTTGACCCTCTTGCGCTGGTCGCGCACCCGCCTTCGGTGTGCGCCCTTGCGGGTATCACGCCTTTGCAGGTTGTCGTGTCGGCGTCGGTCTTTGTCTGTTGTTACCCTGAACCTCGGGATTCTTTCCTTCCCCCTCGGTTCGCATTCTATTATACTCGTTTTGTTAGCACTGTCAATAGGTGAGTGCTAATTCTGATGTTAAGAATTTGAGATGTCACGGAACGGTATACACACGGTCCCTGTGATAAAAATGATCCTTTACAACGGAATACTTATCGTATATACTGAAAATGGTTTTTAGTATCAGTATGTGCCATGATATCTGTCATCGTCAGGCACAGCCAGACGCCCTATCGGGAAACCCTGCAACTGCACATTCCTCCCCTTCGCCTTCCCGCAATCGACAAGTCGGAGCTGCCCGGGGAGCTTTCCGACATCGTTGAAAAGATGGCTGACATAACGCTGCAGGATCCGCTCTTCCTGTCAGGCATCATCCAACTCGCCGACGATGTGGTCCTCACGGTAAAGCGCGATGCGCCGATACTGAACCAGGTCGACAAAATCGTGGCGGCGGCACGGCGCGGAGCCGGGGACCTCTACGCGCCCAAAGCGGTAGAAGCCCTGGAGAAGCTGGCGGACAGCGAACGCATATGGCTGGAGCTGGCCTACAGCAGCGACCGAATCGCGGATGAACTGATGATGGATGGCGAGGCCAACCTGGACACCATTATGCAGGTTGCCAAATTGATCGGCATGATCATCGACTTCCGAAGCTGAACGGCAAGGGGTACCCCTACCGCCTGAAGGCGGGTGAAATCCCCTTTGGCGCACAGATCATGGCGGTCGCGGACGTGTTTTCCGCTATCACCGAAGACCGTCCCTACAGAAAGGGCATGCCGGAGGAAAAGGTAAAAGCGATCCTGCAGGAAAACGCGGAAAGGGGCGAGTTATCCAGGCTGATCACCGATCTGTTGATCGCCAACTTCGACGTTGTCAACGCCGCCCGCGACCGAGCCTCCCAGGAGGCAGGGGGCAGGTACTTCAGAGCCATGGCCGCCGCGCCGTCCGGGAATCCGTAAAAAGCGGTTGAAAGCACACCGCCACGAAAGCAATACATCGACCGGCACAGCGCGCCGGCGGTATAACGCCTGTTCCGCAAGGAAATATTTGCGCCAAAGGAGAAGATGCGCAACAGCAGATCTGCAACGAGCGGACGGAGCGATAATATCCCTGTCATATTCTTTTGATAGAATACAGGAAAACACAGGGTCGTACCGGCCCCACAGCATTGAAAGGAAAATACGATGAACAAGAAAGACCTCGCTGCGCTCCGCAGGCGCTTCTCCCCGGAAAAGAACGATATCAGCATCATCCGCGGTTGCTTTGTGAACGAGAAAGGCGATATTGTCTCCACCTTCTCAAAGTCCCCCGTCTCCCTTCCCGCCTCTGAAGCGGCGCATTATCTCAACGCATTCAAAAAGGCGCTGGGCGGCGCCCCCGGAAGAAATCAATTCTCCCTTCCTGTGCACGACGATGCGCTCCAGCTCCTCACACAGCTCCAAACCTCGGAATTGAAAGACGAGGCCGCTGTGGAGGCGTTGTTCAATACCGTCAGGGAGAAGATGGAATTCGAAGGCAGCTACCTTATCCTCGCCATGCACGACGCGTATTCCATTCCTTATAAAAGGGAAGATGCGCACACGGACACCCCGGATTTCACCGATAAGGTGTTCAACTATGTCATGGTCAGCATCTGCCCTGTCAAGCTGACGAAGCCCCTGCTGACGTTCTTCAGCGATGACCGGGACTTCCACACCGTCGAACCGGATCTGGCTGTAGGCAGCCCGGCCCTCGGCTTTATGTATCCCGTGTTCTGCGATGGCGGCGCGGATGTGAACAGCGCCCTCTACTACACCAAGGACAGCACTGACCTCCACGCCGACTTCATCGACGCCATCTTCCACACCGCCGCCCCGGAAAGCGTGGCTGACAGGCGCGAGCAATTCTATGGCGTGCTGGGGGACAGCCTGGAAAAGGGCCTTACCTTTGATGTGGTCCAGACCCTCCACGAGAACCTGGTCGCGCAGGCCGCAGAGAAGAAAAAGGGCGAATCGCTCCAGGTCTCCCGAAAGGAAATCGCCAGCCTGCTGGACAGCTGTGACGTGGATGCCGCCGAGCAGAAGGCATTTGACAACGCATACCTTGAACAGTTTGGCGCGGTGGGGCTGGACGCAACCCTGATCGCCGACCAGAAGCGCTTTGAAATCGAAACGGAAAACGTGAAAATCAACGTCGACCCCGGTCGATCCGACCTGGTCGAAGTGAAACGGGTCGACGGGCGCAGAGCGATCACGATCTGGGTCGAAGGCGACATCACCGTAAACGGTATCGGGGTGGATGTGTAACTGAATTATCAATAGCCCTGCCGGTACGGGCATTCCCTGCGGAATCCTCCGCACACGATCCTCGGCCTTATTATTCAATCATGAAAGGAATGATCTCATCATGCGAATTGCACTCATCAACGAAAACAGCCAGGCGGCAAAGAACAGCCTCATCGAGGCCACGCTCCGGAAGGTCGTGGAGCCGATGGGCCACGTCGTGGACAATTACGGGATGTATTCTGCGGAGGACGCCGCGCAGCTGACCTATGTCCAGTGCGGGCTCCTCGCCTCCATCCTCCTCAACACTGGCGCGGCAGACTACGTCGTGACGGGCTGCGGCACCGGCGAGGGCGCCATGCTGGCGTGCAACAGCTTCCCCGGGGTGATCTGCGGTCACATCGTCGACCCTTCCGACGGCTTCATGTTCGCCCAGATCAATGATGGGAACTGCGTAGCGCTGCCCTTCGCCAAGGATTTCGGCTGGGGCGCAGAGTTGAAGCTGGAAATGATCTTCCAGCAGCTGTTTGGCTTCGGCCATGGGAATGGATATCCGAAGGAAAGGGTCGTGCCCGAACAGCGCAACAAGAAGATCCTGGACGGCGTAAAGGAAAAGACCTACCGGCCATTGATCGATATCCTGAAGGATTTGGATCGCGACTTCGTCAAGGGAACGATTGGCGGCGCGCACTTCTCCGAGCGCTTCTACCCCAACTGCAAGGACGCGACCATCGCGGCGTTTTTGAAGTCGCTGTAAGGCAGTGTGGCCCTCAGCCCGTGTATAAAAATACATTGGCTGGGGGCCATCTTTTTGCAATCTTCTCCATGGGATCGACCAGGACTTCCCTATGCTGTACCTGTTGCTGTGAACCTGTTGCGTGGTGTCCTCACTCAGTTGGCGTCGCTGTAGGCCCACCCATGCTCCCCGTGATAGATCATCAGCTTCGTCATGCCGCCGTCCACGCAGATGTTTTCGCCGGTGATGAAGCCGGCCGCGTCCGAGCAGAGGAACAGCGCCAGGGCCGCGATATCCTCCGGCTTGCCCACGCGCCTCACCGGCTGCTGGAGCGCGTCCGCGCCGGCGATATCCGACCCGGTCGTATCGATCCAGCCGGGCGAGATGCTGTTCACCCGCGCCCTGCCCGCCAGGCTGACGGCCAGCGCATGGGTCAGCGCCGCGATGCCGCCCTTGGCGGCGGTGTAGCTCTCCGTCCGGGGCTGGCTCATGCGGTCGCGGGAGGAGGAGAGGTTGATCACCGACGCGCCGGGGGCGAAGTGCGGCATGAACAGCTTCGTCAGGTAGAACGGCGCGGTGACGCCGATCGCCAGCGCCCTCTGGAATCCATCCCAGCCGCAATCGTCGATGCCAATCATCGGCGGCGGCGCGTTGTTGACGAGGCAATCCACATGGCCGCTTTTTTCGATCACCGATGCGGCGAATCGCTCCAAAACCCGCGGGTCGGAGATGTCGCCCACGAACCATTCGCCGGGGGTGATGTCGACGATGTGCACCGTCGCGCCTTCCGACTCAAACGCCTCGGCGATGGCCTTCCCGATGCCGTGGGCGCCGCCGGTGACGACGGCGACCTTGCCTGTAAAGCGTCTCATTTCCATGCCGTTCACCGTATGATATAGGCGTCCACGATCTCGCCGACGTACATCGTGTGGCAGTCGCGGTTCGCCATGGGGTTCGTCCCCGGCACGTCCTGGGGATACATGCGCGCCCGAATGTCCTCCGGAATCCGGCTCAGGTCCTGGTCCTGGGCATACAGGACCTTGCACTCCAGCGTCAGCGGATATTGGCGCACACCGGGCGTATGGATGGTCCTCGCGTCCTCCAGCTCAAGCGCGGCTTCCCTGACCTTATCGATGTTATAGCCGGACTGTCCGCCACAGATGCGATTGATGGTCCCGTCCACTTGATCCAGCGGGATGCTGACGGTAAACTCGCCTGTCCTGTCCAGCTGGCCCTTCGTATAGCGCCCCTGGCGCACATACACATGAAAGGTCGGCCGGCTCCACAGGGTGCCCAGGTGGCCCCATCCGATTACCATGGCGTTGAACTTCTCGCCGTTGGTGTTGAGCAGCACGCCCTTCGGGATGGCGCTCACGATACGGTTGGCATAGTCGTTGATTTTTATGGCTTCCTTCATGGCTTCGTTCCTCCTTTTTTCCCTCGAATCGATCCAGTATACCCGTGTGATACAGCTTCTTATGAAAAACCTTCTGCGCCCGGTTCCCTGCGCAACCGCATTCCCCTACAGTTCAATCGGAATCGTATACCCGTCTTCGCCACATTCCACGGTGTAAACGGCACAGTTTCCGATATGCTTCGACCAATAGCCGCCGTTGGAATCCGGCGTAAGGTATTCCAGTATGCCCTTCATGGCGATGGCGTGGGTAGAGACCAGCACGTTTCCATGGCATTGCCTCACCGCTTCCATGAACGCGCCGGTCCTGGCCACCACGTCCGACAGCGGCTCCATGCCCTCGGGCGCAGGATTGTGTATGAAATCGCTGAAGAAGGTGACGACCTCGGGCGCCAGCGCGTTGAGATCCATGCCCTCGTAGGGGCCATAGTCCATCTCGATCAGGCGGCGGGCAGGACTGTAGGGTGAAGTCGCGCAGGCGACAGCATTCCATCCCGTCGCCATCCCGGTCAATGGTTAAATCGGCGGTCCCGTTGTTCATACAGAGCGGCTTATCAAACATACTATAAATGACATCGACCGAATTGTCAATCGCTCAGATTGTGCCGAGTAAACAAGCTGAATCCTTGAGGAGGCGCGCAGATGCCGCGAGCGCATAACCTGTCCTGCGCCAATGAACGCCATGGCGGCGCAATATGTGGGCATGACCGGGCTTGCGCATTTTATGTCTATAAATTCAATCTATATCCAGGGATAAATCTTCGGTATTTGACACTTTCCCACCAATCAGGTAGAATTTTATCAATTCTTCAGGGAGGAGCCAATGTGATGAACATCTGCACAAACCGGCGATGTTGGAAGCAGACGCTGGATCGAATGTGACCGCTCCGCGTCGTCCGTTCCCCGCCAATAATCCAAATGTATCGAAAGGAAGACGGCGTGGCCTTCGTGAACGACTTCCTGAAGCAGATCGAGGAAGCGGGCCTGTGGACCCAGCTGTGGCAGATCAGCCTGGGCGACCGCACCGGCGGCGCCGAGACCGCCCCCGAACCGCCCGTGATCGGCGAATAACCCAAATCCCTTCGCAGGGTCTCGCGCATGGCGCGAGGCCCTGCGCCCGAAAGGAGCCCCATGAGCTTATCCGCCCTGCTTTCTGAATACGGCGACCTCTACCTCCGTGCGCTGCTGAACACCTGGCGGTTGACGGCGCTGTGCTTTGCCGGCGCCTTTGCCATCGGAGTGGCGATTACGGTGCTGCGCGTGTGCCCCGTGAAGCCCCTTCGGGTGTTCGGGGATTTTTTCGTGCAGGTCTTCCGCAACATCCCCGGCGCGGCCCTGCTGATCCTGCTGGTCTACGCGCTGCCGAGGCTCAGGGTGCTGCTCTCCTATGAGATGTGCGTCATCGTCGCCTCCGTGCTGATTCCCTCTGCCTTCTGCTCGGAGCACCTGATGAGCGGCATGAACACCATCAGCCCCGGCGAAATCGAGGCCGCCCGCGCCCTGGGGCTCACCTTCACCCAACTGATCGGCAGGATCGTCATTCCCCAGGCGCTGCGAAGCACGGTGCTGCCCATGACCAGCCTGGTCGTGGGCACGATGCTCACCACGGCGCTGGGCTCCCAGGTGCCGCTGCGGCCCAACCAGCTGGAGCTGACCGGCGCGGTGAACTACATCAACAGCCGCGCCGTGGGCGGCATACTGGCCTTTGCCATCTCCGCCGCGCTGTACGTGGCCACCGCGCTGGTCATCGGCTGGGTGGGCGGCAGGATTGATCGGAAAGTGAGGATACTGCGATGAGCGCGCCAACGATCCGAGACCGGCTCTATGAGGCCCCGGGCCCCAGAACGCGCCGCCGCGTCGCCCTCTTCACAGTGCTGGCGCTCATAGGGCTGGGCTTCCTGCTCTTTATCATCATACGCCAGTTCGCCCGGCAGGGCCAGCTGGAGGCCAGGTACTGGGATTTCTTCTTGAAGTGGAGCACCTGGCGCTATCTCGGCCAGGGCCTGCTCAGCACGCTGAAGGCGGCCCTCACGGCTGCCGTGATCGCCATCGCCCTGGGCTTTATACTGATGCGCGGCAAGCTGAGGCAAAACCCCGTACCGCGGTGGATCGCCACGGCGGTGATCGAATTCACCCGGGGCGTGCCCACGCTGCTGCTGATCTATTTCTTCTTCCTGGTGCTGCCCCGCATGGGCTTGAACCTGGGGGCGTTCTGGCGCATCACGCTGCCCTGCGCCATCTCCGCCAGCGGCATCATCGCCGAGGCCTTTCGGGCGGGCGTCAACGCCGTGCCAAAGGGGCAGGCCGAGGCCGCGCTGTCCCTGGGGCTGTCAAACACGCGGACCTTCTACCAGGTCGTGTTTCCCCAGGCCCTGCGATTCGTGATCCCCTCGCTGATCTCCGAGCTGGTGATCGTGTTGAAGGATACCACCTTCGCTTACGTGGTCTCCTACGCGGACCTGATGCAGCACGCCAAGGTGCTGATCACCAGCCATGACGCGCTGGTATCGGTCTACCTGGTGGTGGCGGTGATCTACATCCTCATCAACTACGCCCTGAACCGGATGTCCGACCGCATCGCGCAGGGCAACCGGCGTCCGACCGTCCAACGTCAAGGAGGCGCCGCATGACACAGATTCAAAGCCGGGATGTGCCGGTCATCGAGCTTCGGCACGTCGACAAGCACTACGGCGATCTCCACGTATTGAAGGACATCTCCCTGTCCGTCGGGAAGGGCGAGGTGGTGGTGATCATCGGGCCCTCCGGCTCGGGCAAGTCCACCCTGTGCCGCACTGTCAACCGGCTGGAGACCATCGATTCCGGAGAGATCCTCATCGAAGGCGTTCCCCTGCCCCAGGACGGGCGACAGCTGGCCGCGCTGCGCAGCCGGATCGGCATGGTATTCCAGTCCTTCAACCTGTTTTCCCACATGACGGTGCTGGACAACATGATCCTCGCGCCGACCGGCGTATTGAAGCTGAACAGGAAGGCGGCGAAGGACGAGGCCATGGCGCTGCTCGACCGGGTGGGCGTGGCCGACCAGGCCCACAAGCTGCCGGCCCAGCTCTCCGGCGGCCAGCAGCAGCGCGCCGCCATCGCCCGCGCCCTGGCCATGCATCCCAGGGCCATGCTGTTCGACGAGCCCACCAGCGCCCTCGACCCGGAGATGATCGGCGAGGTGCTGAACGTGATGACCGAACTGGCCGCTGACGGCATGACCATGCTGATCGTCACCCACGAAATGAACTTCGCCCGCCGGGTAGCCAGCCGGGTGATCTTCATGGACGGGGGCAGCATTGTCGAAGAGAACACCCCGGAGGCGTTTTTCACCCAACCCAGGAGCCAGCGCGCCCTGGACTTCCTGCAATCCATCCGCAACTGAACTCAATCCATTGCAAAAGAGGCCGACAGACATGAAGAACCAACTGATCCACCAAACCTCCTGTTACGACTGCGGACCCACCAGCATCACAAACGCCATGCGCTTCCTGTTCGAACGGGAGGAGATTCCCCCGGTGCTGCTCAAGCACATCTGGACGATGGGCCTCGACGCCTACGCCGACGGCGGCGAGCCCGGCAAGGCGGGCACCTCCAAGGCCTCCATGCGCTACATGGCCGCCTGGTTCGAGTGCTTCGCCGAGAAGTGCGGCTTTCCACTGAAGGCTACGTTCCTGGATATGGAATTTGCCGCCATACAAAGCGGCAGCCTCGCCTGGAGGTGCCTTGAGAGGGGCGGCTGCGCGGTGGTGCGCGTCTGGCACGGAAAGACCGGGCACTACGTGCTGGTGACGGAAAAGGTGTCGGACGCAGTGGTCGGCCTGTTCGACCCCTTTGCGGAGGAAATCGAGCCCTGCGAGGACTATTGGCCCGTGTCCGGCGCACCCGACCGCAAAAACCGTGAGGTGCGCGTAGAAGTGCTGAACCGCACCGACGGGACCCACTACGCCATGGGCGCGCTGGAGCGGCGGGAGGTCCTGCTGCTATGGCGGACGGATCAATAGATCGCTATTTCCTGCGCTGACCCGTCATCTCAACCGTCCTCCGATCATTTTTCCAGCGCATCTCTTCGTTGGCCGCGACGATCAGCTTGACAGGGCCCGCAAACCGTCCAGCCTGTACCCTGTCAAACATCTTTCCCCTGTGCCATATGACAGGGGTTGCTGTGTTGCCACCAAACCAACAACTGCGTGGATATACCTTTTCTTTACTTGCAAAATGCCCCGCCAGGCACTATAATAAAACCAATCAAACAGACTGCGATCGAGGAAAAAGGCGATGGCACGGCGCGTCCAGAGAGCCGGTGGCGGGTGTGAACCGGCGGCGCGGACCTTCGCTTCCGCTTTCCGAGCATCCGGCGACGAACCGGAGGGGTGCGCCCCCTACAGCGCACGTCAAGTCGGCCTGTATTCATCTGCAGGCAAGCCGGGTGGCACCGCGGAGGCTCTCCGTCCCAGGCAAACGGGACGGGAGGGCTTTTCTTTTTTCGCAGTCATTTCAAGGAGGAAGAAGCAACCATGCTGGACATCAATCTGATTCGCACGAACCCCGAACTGGTCAAGGAGAACATCAGGAAGAAATTCCAGGACGAGAAGCTCGTGCTGGTGGACGAAGTCGTGGAATTCGACAAGAAGAACCGCGAGGCCATCCAGCGGGCGGACTACCTGCGCTCCCAGCGCAACAAGATCTCCAAGCAGATCGGCGCGCTGATGGGCAAGGGCCAGAAGGAAGAGGCCGAGGCCGCCAAGCAGCAGGTGAAGGACATGCAGGACGAGCTGGCCGCCATCGAGCAGAAGGAGGAGGAATACGCCGAGGAGATCCGCAAGCGCATGCTGGTGATCCCCAACATCATCGACGCTTCCGTGCCCATCGGCAGGGACGACAGCCAGAACGTGGAGAACGAGCGCTTCGGCGAGCCCGTGGTGCCCGAGTGGGAGATCCCCTATCACGTGGACATCATGGAGCGCCTGAACGGCATCGACCTGGACGCCGCCCGCCGCACTTCCGGCAATGGCTTCTACTACCTGAAGGGCGACATCGCCCGGCTGCACAGCGCCATCCTTTCCTATGCCCGGGACTTCATGATCGACCGGGGCTTCACCTACTATGTGCCCCCGTTCATGATCCACGGCAACGTGGTCACCGGCGTGATGAGCTTTGCCGAGATGGAGAACATGATGTACAAGATCGAGGGCGAGGACCTGTACCTGATCGGCACCAGCGAGCACAGCATGATCGGCAAGTTCATCGACCAGATGCTGACCGAGGACGAGCTGCCCCAGACCCTGACGAGCTACTCCCCCTGCTTCCGCAAGGAGGTGGGCGCCCACGGCATCGAGGAGCGCGGCGTCTACCGCATCCACCAGTTTGAAAAGCAGGAGATGGTCGTGGTCTGCAAGCCCGAGGACAGCATGATGTGGTACAACCGCCTCTGGAAGAACACCGTCGATTTCTTCCGCACGCTGGACATCCCGGTGCGCACGCTGGAGTGCTGCTCCGGCGACCTGGCCGATTTGAAGGTCAAGAGCTGCGACGTGGAGGCCTGGAGCCCCCGCCAGCAGAAGTACTTCGAGGTGGGCTCCTGCTCCAACCTGGGCGACGCCCAGGCCCGGCGGCTGAAGATCCGCGTCAAGGGCGCGGACGGCAAGAAGTACCTGCCCCACACCCTGAACAACACCGTCGTCGCCCCGCCCCGCATGCTGATCGCCTTCCTGGAGAACAACCTGCAGGCCGACGGCAGCATCCGCATCCCCGAGGCCCTGCGCATGTACATGGGCGGGAAGAGTGAAATCAGGTAAACTTGATTCCCCATTATCTCAAAGGAGGTTCCCCCATGAGGTATTACGTGAATATAGGCGCTTCCCGTGACGGCAACGGTTCGAAGGACATGCCCTTTCGCCACATCGACGACGCGGCGCGGGTGTCCGTGGCGGGCGACGAAATCGTCGTCGCGCCCGGCGTCTACCGCGAGAAGGTGACCCCCCGCCACGCCGGCACCGAGGACGCGCGCATCGTCTATCGCTCTGAAGTGCCCCTCGGCGCGGTGATCACCGGCGCGGAGGCGCTGACCGGCTGGAAGCAATACAAGGGCGACGTGTGGGTCAACCGCGTGGACAACGGCGTGTTCGGGAATTACAACCCCTACACGACCCGGGTCTGCGGCGACTGGTACTTCGCGCCCAACGTGCGCCACACCGGCCAGGTGTTTTTGAACGACCTGGCCATGTACGAGGCCGACTCGCTGGATGCGTGCATCGCCGGCGAGGTCGACCCCTGCGCCTGGAATCAGGAGGAATCCACCTGGAAGTGGTTCACCGAGCAGGACGGCGGTGAAACCGTGCTGTACGCCAACTTCCACGGCCTGGACCCCAACAGCCAGAAGGTGGAGATCACCGTCCGCCGCAACTGCTTCATGCCCGATGAGAACGGCATAAGCTACATCACCGTCTCCGGCTTCGACATCAACAAGGGCGCGACCACCTGGGCCCCGCCCGCCGCCTACCAGGACGGCCTGATCGGCCCCCACTGGTCGAAGGGCTGGATCATCGAGGACTGCGCCGTCTGGGGCAGCCGCTGCTGCGGCATCAGCCTTGGCAAGTACCGCGACCCGGAGAACGACATGTACTTTTATACGAAGCACGTGAAGTCCCCCACCCAGATGGAGCGGGACGCCGTGTGCCGGGGCCAGTACCACGGCTGGCTGAAGGAGAAGGTGGGCAGCCACATCGTGCGCCGCTGCGAGATCCACCACTGCGAGCAGACCGGCATCGTGGGCCGCATGGGCGGCGTGTTCTCCACCATCGAGGACTGCCATATCCACCACGTCTGCAACAGCCAGCAGCTGGGCGGCGCGGAGACCGCGGGCATCAAGCTGCACGCGGCGATCGACGTCACCATCCGCCGCAACCACATCCACCACTGCATCGAAGGCGTGTGGCTGGACTGGGAGGCCCAGGGCGCCCGCATCACCCAGAACCTGATGCACGACAACCAGCGCCCCGAGGGCATCGGACAGGCCCAGGGCGCCATGTTCAACTGCGACGTGTTCATCGAGGTGGGCCACGGCCCGACGCTGATCGACAACAACGTGCTGCTTTCAAAGGCCTCGGTCATCATGCCCAGCGAGGGCCTGGCGGTCATCCACAACCTGATGGGCGGCGCGTTCGGGCTGATCAACTCCGGCGTGGACAGCATCGTCAACGGCCAGCGGGAGCCCCGCTACACCCCCTACCACATCCGCCATCGCACCGAGGTGGCCGGCTTCATGACCATACTCCACGGCGACGACCGGGTGTACAACAACATCATCGTACAGAAGTACCCCGTCACCGACCCGTCCATCGGCCCGGACTCCCCTGAGCACCAGGCCGCCGGCACCGCGCCGTTCGACATCTTCCCGTCCTACGACGAGTGGATCGCCAACTTCATGATGGACCGGGAGCCGGACATGGGCCACCTGGCACAGTACCACTTCGGCCACCTGCCCGCCTGGGTCAGCGGCAACGCCTACTTCGGCGGGGCCACGGTCAGCAAGCACGAGAAGACCGGGCTGGTGAACACAAAGGACAAGGTCACCGTGGAAATTGCCGAAGCCGACGGCAAGTGGACGCTGAACACCAACGTCTATGGCCTCCTGGGCGACTTCCGTGACGGCATACTCACCACCGAGAGTCTGGGCCGCGCCTTCCAGCCGGAGCAGCGCTTTGAGAACCCCGACGGCACCCCCATCGCCTTCGACCGGGATCTCCTGGGCAACCACCGGGGCGTGGATTGCCTGCCCGGCCCCTTCGCCAGCGCCGAGGCCGCGAGGGCGGTTTTGGCGTGACAACATCCGGCGGCGGCCTTTGGGCCGCCGCCGGGTTTGAGTGCCTGATGTATACAACTACTGATTTGTCGCGCTGCGACAAATCAGTAGTTAGGTTTTAGGTTATAGGTTTTAGGTGTTAGAACAAATCCCGTGGCCGAAGGCCTAGCGAAGCGTTAAGGGATTTGCACCACCCCTAAAACCTAACCCCTAAAACCTAAAACCTGAATACTGATTTATCGGGCACAGCTCGATAAATCAGTATTTGTCCCCACATGAACTCACCATAACGACATTGGAATAATCCTTTCATCGCCATGAAGAAGATACTGATTTTCACCCCACGGCTGACCGACGGCAACCGGCGCGACATCATGGAAGCCGCCGAAACGCATGGCTACAGAGCCGTCTTCTGCGAAGACTCCGCCGCCGCCCTGCGTGAAGCCGCCGACGCCGAGATCATACTCAGCGCCGATCCGGCGCTGCCCAAGGCCGCGCCGGAATTGAAGTGGATGTGCTGCGCCTTCGCCGGAGTCGAGCCCTTCCTGCTGCCCGGCGCGTTCGCAAACCCCCGGGCGCTGCTGACCAACGCTTCCGGGGCCTACGGCGTGACCATCGCGGAGCACATCGTGATGGTGGCGCTGGAGCTGATGCGTCGCCAGATGGACTACAACCGCATCGTCGCGGCCCGGGAATGGGTGCGCGACCTCCCTATCCGCTCGATTCGGGGCAGCCGGGTGACGCTGCTGGGCGCGGGCGACATCGCCCGGGAGGCGGCCAAGAGGCTGCGGGCCTTCGATCCGAAGTCCATCGTCGCCCTGAACCGCTCGGGGCGGGACGCCGGCAGCCTGTTTGACCGTACCCTGCCGGTGTCGGCGCTGGACGGCATCCTTCCGGAGACCGACCTGCTGGTGATGGCCCTGCCCGGCACTCCCGAGACCCGGGGCATCATGGACGGGCGGAGATTGGCGCTTATGCCGAAGGACGCATTCCTGATCAACGTGGGAAGGGGCAGCGCCGTCGACGAGGCCGCGCTGCTGGCGCTGATGCAGGGCGACCACCTGGCCGGCGCGGCCCTGGACGTGTTTGAGCGGGAACCCCTGCCAAAGGGCAGCCCGGTGTGGGACTGCCCCCGCCTGCTGATCACCACCCACGTGGCTGGGAACATGACCCTGGAATACACCGTGGATCGGATTGTTGAGATGTTCATCGAGGATCTCGGAAATTTCTACGCAGGCAGGCCGCTTGGGCATTCGGTGGACCGGGAAAAGGGCTATTGAGGATACGGGAAAGATCTTTCTTCCTTTGTAACCGTTCAGTCGTATGCAAATACTGATTTGTCGCGCTGCGACAAATCAGTATTTAAGGGGTTAGGATTTAGGGGTTAGGGAAGGTAGCGGGCGCAACCAAAAGCCTTCCCCTTCAGGGGAAGGTGGCCCGCGTAGCGGGTCGGATGAGGTCGTTCCCCCTGCGGTATTTCGGCAAAAACGCAAGCGTTTTCGCCGAAATCCACCTTCCGCCCAAGGGCATGGCTTCGCACACCCTGAACCGGCAGCTTCGCTGCCTGGGGAAGGCATTTGGGATGCTGCGTACATCTCGACAAATCAGTATTTGCCTGACTTCACAGGCACCTTTCTCTGGCCCGCCACTACTGCCCCAAAAACTCCTCCAGCGTCTGGCCGGTCCTGTGCATGCGGGTGGCGGCGTCCACGCCCACGTAGCGGTAATGCCACGGCTCGTAGCTGATGCCGGTGACGTCGGCCTTGTTGGCGGGATAGCGCTGTATGAAGCCGTATTCATGGGCGTGGGTCATCAGCCAGCCGTACTGGGGTGTGCTCTCAAAGCCCTCGTTGGTCTCCACCGTCACGTCGAAGGCCATGCCGGTCTGGTGCTCGCTGGCCCCGGGCTGCTGGGCCTTGCCGGGCTCGCTCTCGGCGTAGACCTCCTGCTGGCGCTGGTAGCTGCGATAGCCGCTGGTGACGATGTAGCCGTTCATGTCGGCTTCCTCCGCCGCGTGGAACATCTTCTCCATGGCCTCGTAGGTCTGTCGGGTCAGGTAGATCTCGCTGCTGGCCATGCGGAAGGAGTGGCGCTGGGTATACAGGTTCACCAGGTCGTCGGGCACGTAATCCGCCGAAAGCCGGTGGCTCTCGTTCACCAGCAGTATGTCCCCGTGGAACTGCGTCGACCGCACCCCGAAGAACCACCCAGCACCGAAGGAGACCCCGATCAGCGCGACGGCCAGCACAGCAGCTATCGCCGGAGAGAGAAAGATGCCACGACGCTTCTTCTTTTTCGCCATGAGATTACTCCTTTGGTAGAATCGACAAATACTGATTTGTCGCGCTGCGACAAATCAGTATTTAGGTTTTAGGTTATAGGTTTTAGGTGTTAGGGAAGGTAGAAATCCTGACGGATTTCTTT
>CACWZI010000002.1 GCA_902765305.1 uncultured Eubacteriales bacterium | reverse complement strand
TACAACTCGTACGTTATCGATATGTTCGCGGCAGCCGCCATTCCTGTTCCCTGTTCCCTGTTCCCTGTTCCCTCGTCTCCCCGACAAATCAGAATTTACTCTCCTTTCAATATCCGATACACAGCGTCCATATCCAAGCTTTCCCGCACCGTCCTGGCCAACAGATCGAACTGCTGCTCCCTGTACGCCTTCATATTCACGGCGGCCTGTTCGGCGGTGAGCGCTTCCTCGGGCAGGCCCTTCAGCCGCCTTGCCCGCTTCACCAACGCGTCCGCCAGCTGGCCGTCGTCGAACAGGCCGTGCAGGTAGGTGCCCAACACGTTCCCGGCGGCGTTGCAGGCGCTGTCGATGGCCGCGTTGTCCCCTTCAAGGCGCATCCAGAAGCGGGCGTTCTCCCCAAAGGTGTTCACGCCGGAGTGGATCTCGTAGCCCTCGATCCGCGCGCCCCGCAGGCCGTCCAGCCAGTCCGCCGCGCCGGTCAGCGTCCCCGTGGCCTGCACGGTGCGTTTTTCCGGCTCGAAGGTGACGGCCATGTCCAGAAGGCCCAGCCCCGCCACCTCGGGGGCGGCGGATTCCACGCCGTGGGGGTCCCGCAGCACCTGGCCCAGCATCTGATAGCCGCCGCACACGCCCAGCAGCAGCCTGCCCGAGCGGGCGTGGCGCACGATAGGCGCCAGCATGTTCCGGTTGCGCAGGTCGATCAGGTCGTCGATGGTGTTCTTCGTGCCGGGCAGGATCACCACGTCCGCGCCGTCCAGATCCGACGGGCGCAGGGCGTATTTCAGCGTCACGCCGGGGTGCAGCGAAAGGGCCTGGAAGTCGGTGAAGTTCGATATGTGCTTGAGCCGCACCACGGCCACGGTGATCTCCCCTGTGCCGCTGACGGCGGTCAGGCGCTCGGACACGCTGTCCTCGTCCTCGATGTCGGCGTCACACCAGGGCACCACGCCGATCACAGGGATGCCCACCTTCTCTTCGATCATCCGCAGCCCCGGCTCCAGGATGCGCACGTCGCCCCGGAACTTGTTGACGATCATGCCCTTGATCCGAGCGCGTTCCTCCGGCTCCAGCAGCATGACTGTGCCGTAGAGGGACGCGAACACGCCGCCCCGGTCGATGTCGCCCACCAGCAGCACCGGCGCGTCGGCGGCCTCGGCCATCCACATGTTGACCAGGTCGCCTTCCTTCAGGTTGATTTCCGCCGGGCTGCCCGCGCCCTCGATCACCACGGCGTCGTATTTCGATTCCAGGCTGTCGTAGGTGTCCTTCACGAGCCTTCGCAGGTTGGGCTTGTAGTTGTGATATTCCATCGCGCCCATGTTGCCGATGGGCCTGCCCAGGCAGATGACCTGGCTCTTTTTGTCGCTGGTGGGCTTGAGCAGTATGGGGTTCATCTCCACGCTGGGCTCCACCCCCGCAGCCTGGGCCTGCACCACCTGGGCGCGCCCCATCTCCAGCCCCTCCTTCGTGGCGAAGCTGTTCAGGGCCATGTTCTGGCTCTTGAAGGGGGCGACCCGAAGGCCGTCCTCCTTGAATATGCGGCACAGCGCCGCGCACAGCATGGACTTGCCCACCGAAGAGCCCGTGCCCTGCAGCATGATCGACTTTCCGCGCATGGGATTACCTCCGTTATTTCATTGCCTCAACCAGCCTCACGTTCTCCCCCTCCGTGCGCACACACAGCCGCACGTGGCCGTGGGTCAGGCCAGGGAACATGCCGCAGGGGCGGACGAGCAGGCCCATTTCCCGCAGCCGTTCGATGTCCGGGCGCATATCCCGGCCGAAATCGCAGAGCAGGAAGTTGGCGTCGCTGGGACAGATCCTCGCCCCGATGCCCGCCAACGCGGCGGCGAAGGGCTCCCGGCGGGCGTCGTTCAGGCGGCGGATCGCCTCGAAGTCCGTCCCGTGCCCTGGCAGCGCCGCGGCCACCGCATCGGCCACGCAGTTCAGCCGCCAGGGCAGCAGCCCCTCCCGCAGCTCCCCAACCACCGAAGGATGGGCGGCCAGGTAGCCCAGCCGCACGCCGGGAATCGCCAGCACCTTGGTCAGCGAGCCCAGCACCACCAGCGCCGGATGATCGGCGACCGCGCCGCGCACGCTGTGCTCGGGGCAGTAGTCGATGAACGCCTCGTCCACCACCAGCCGTCCGCCGGCGACCTCCAGCCTTTCGAGCAGCGCCAGCACCGCCGGCCGGGGCAGCGCGTCGCCGGTGGGGTTGTTGGGGTTGCACAGCCAGAGGGTCTCCCCCGTCAAGGGACGGTAATCGGCCAATTCCGAGCGAAGCACATCCCTGTGCCCGCCGCACAATGCCCCATACTCCTGAAAGGTAGGCTGGATGACGGCATGATTGTCAAGGCGCTTTGCCACACAGGCCGCCGCCTCGATGCCCCCCGCCGTGGGCAATACGCACGCCTCCGGCAGGCCCAGGTGGGCGCTCAGCCCCGCCAGCGCCGCCGCCTGGCGCAAGTCGGGATAGTAGCGGGCGTTTTCAAGTCCCCGGAGCATCGCGGCGCGGACCCATTCGGGCGGTCCCTCGGGGTTCAGGTTGGCCGAGAAATCCAGGATCACATCGGGGGACGGCCCCCGCCAGACGTCTCCGCCGTGATAAACGCTCATAGGAACAGCCTTTCCACCAGCTCGTGCCGGTCATAGAAGTGGATGTGGGGATAGCCCGCCAGGACATTTTTATAGATGTAGCCCTCCCGGTAGCGGCGCTCGCCCTTCGCCACCTCGAAGCGGGTCTCCAGCGGAGTCGTGGGCGTCACCACCGAGTGGTGGAATTCGTGGGCCGGAAACGCATAGCCGTCGCCGTCGGTGACAGTCACATAGCCGAAGCGCTGCAGGCGCCTGGTCATCTCCCACTTCAGGGGAATGGCGCCGATCATCGACAGGTACAGCATGCCGCCGCACTCGGCGTACACCCGCAGCCCGCCCTCTATGACGCCGCGCACCGACGCGGCCATGGTCCCGTTGGCCGTTAGCTCGGCCTCGAACACCTCGGGGAAGCCTCCGGGCAGGTACAGCGCGTCCAGGCCTTCCGGCAGCGCGGCGTCCGACAGCGGCGAAAAGGGCACCAGCTCGGCCCCCATGCGCCGAAGAGCGATCAGGTTCGCCTCATAGGTGAAGGAGAAGGCGGCGTCCTTCGCCAGGCCGATGCGCTTCCCCTTCAGGCGCTCGGGACAGCTGAAGGGCTGGGGCGACAGGGCCTCCGCCCGGCTCGCCACGGCATGCAGCGCCTCCATGTCCAGCTTGAGCAGCGCCGCCGCCCGGTCGATCTGGCTCTTCGCCTCGGGACGCTCCTCCACCGGCACCAGGCCTAGGTGGCGGTCGGGCATGCCCAGTCCGGCGTCCTTCGGCAGCCAGCCCACGCAGGGAAGGCCGATGCCGGCCATGGCCTCTTTGATCAGCGCATAGTGCCTCTCGGAGGACGCCCGGTTCACCAGCACCCCGGCGATGGTATTGTCAGAGCGGTATTTCACAAAGCCCAGTGCGGTGGCCGCCGCGCTGGCGGCGCTGCCGGAGGCGTCCACCACCAGCACGATGGGCGTGCCGGTATGTTTGGCCAGGGCGTAGGCGCTGCACTGGGTGCCGCCGCCCAGCCCGTCGTACATGCCCATCGCCCCCTCGATCACGGCGATGTCCGCGCCCTCGCTGCCCCCGGCCAGTATCCGCGCCACACTTTGAGGCATGCAGAGCCACTCGTCCAGGTTGTGGGAGTACCGGCCGCAGGCGATGCGGTGGAAGCCGGGATCGATGTAGTCCGGCCCGGACTTGAAGGGCGCGACCGCCAGGCCCTTTGTCCGTAGCGCCGCCATCAGCGCCAGCGACGCCGTGGTCTTGCCGCAGCCGCTGCTGATGCCCGCCAACATGATGCGCATGAATCCGCCTCCCCGCCGTTACAATGAGGTATTCTTTGCCTGCGCCTCGGCGCAGCCCACGTTATAGTATACCACAGCGGAGCGAGGTCATCAAGTTCATAGTTTTGAAATATATATATAATATTTATGAAACACTAATGTCGTATCATGAAAATGTGACAATTTCGGGAAGAATCGGGGAAGAAAAAATGGCAAACCGGGAACCGTCAAAGTCCAGGCCGTCCGCCCGACAGGGCAGCGCCAGGCGCAAAAAGGCCCCCGCGCCCGGACCCTTCCGCTTCATGCGGCGCAGGCTGAAACGCCTGTACCGGAGGCATCCCCAGGCGAAGCCCATTGTGCGCGTCGCCTCGGTTTCGCTGTGCCTGCTGGCCGTCGGGGGGCTCGCCGCATGGGGCATAGTATCCGCCCTGCCCGGACCGGCGGACCGGGTCCGCCCGGTGGCGGAGGTGGCCGCGCCGCCCCTGACCGCCATGCCCACGGTCGCGCCGACCCAGGCGCCGACCCCGGAACCCACGCCGGAGCCCACGCCGGACCTGTCGCCCTGGCTGCAAACGGCGGCCCCCGGCGCGGATTACTCCGACCCCGCTTCCAACAAGCTGCTGAAGGACACCGAAGCCCTCTGGGAAACCGCCCCGGGCAGCGACGATATCCACATGAAGAGCTCCGACAGCTACGCGACCCTGGAGGGCGTGACCACCTTCCGCGGCAGCCACTACCGGGACGGCGGTGCCTGGGGAACCATCCCGGACGCGCCCACCCGGCTGACCCAGGTGTGGGAAAAGCGCATCCACAGCCTGGACGAATGGTCCGGCGTGGGCTGGACGGGCCAGGCCAGCCTGGTGCGCTGGCCTGAGGAAATGCGCCGAAAGATGAACATCAAGCCCGAAAAGAAGGGCGTGGACGACCTCGTGGAGGTCATCTACGCCACGTTGGACGGCCATATCTACTTCCTCGACATGGCGGACGGCGAAAAGGCCCGTGAATCCATCGACATCGACGCGCCCATCAAGGGCAGCCTGACCGTGGACCCCAGGGGCCTGCCGCTGTTGTACTGCGGCCAGGGCATCTACGAGGTGGAGGGCAAGCGCGTGCCCTGCGGCACCCGCATCTGGAGCCTGATCGACCAGAAGCTGCTGTACTTTCTGGACGGCAAGGACCGCGCGGCCCATCGCGGCTGGCAGGCCTTCGACTGCTCGCCGCTGGTGGACGCCGAGACCGACACGATGATCACCGCCGGGGAAAACGGCGTGCTGTACCGGGTGAAGCTGAACACCCGCGAGGGCGCCGGCAGCATTGACGTCGACCCCAGGGTCAACCGCTATACCTATCAATACGACAAGGACCGAAACGGCAAGCTGGGCACCGAGAACAGCGTGGCGATCTACAACCACTACGCCTACTTCGCCACGAACAACGGCACCATTCAGTGCGTGGACCTGAACGCGATGAAGCTGGTCTGGTGCTTCGATGCTGTGGACGACATCGACGCCAGCATGGCGATCGAGGTCGAGGACGGCGGCACGGTGGCGCTGTACGCCGCCAACGAGCTGGACCACCGGGGCCACAACGGCGTCAGCCAGATGTTCAAGCTGAACGCGCTGACCGGCGAATTGCTCTGGAGCCGGGATTCCGACCCCATCCACCAGAACGACGACAACGGCGGCGGCAGCTTCGCCACCCCCGCCGTGGGCAAGAGCGACCTGTCCGGTCTGGTCTATTACCACGTCTGCCGCACCCGCCAGGGCGAGGGCATGCTCTATGCCCTGGACAAGTCCACCGGCGAGACGGCCTGGTCCCTGCCCCTGGGCAGCCACGGCTGGTCCTCCCCCACGACACTGTACACGAAATCCGGCAAGGGCTACGTGCTGCTGGGCAGCTCCAGCGGCGAGCTGCGCCTGCTGGACGGCCTGACCGGCGAGGAGGCCGCATCCATCCAGCTGCGCGGCAACATCGAGGGCACCCCGGCGGTGTTCGACGACATGATCGTGGTGGGGACGCGGAGCTGCAAGATTTACGGGATAAGGATAGAATAGGACACGGAAACAGGCGCCAGATACCCGCCATGTGCGTATATGGTCAGGCGCTTGTTTCTGTGTCCTGCCTTCGCGGGACGCATTCAGTCAGAGAAATTCTGATTTGTCGGGGAGACGGGGGAGCCCTATCCCCCGCTACGCGGGTACTTCCCCACTGCGGTGGGGAAGCTATATTTGCGGAATTGACCATCTCAAAGGCTCCCTGCCGCAGCGGGGAGCTGTCGCCGTAGGCGACTGAGGGGCACCCCGTCATCCCAGTTTCCGACTAACACCAAAAGAATAAAGCCACAGAAAAGCTCCCGTGACTTTATTTCAATGTTTCCTTTGCGTACTTATTCGCTTTTCATAGAAACCATTGGTGCTGTCGGTCTTCCACAGCTCATACATTCCCAAATAGTGTTCCCTGATAAATTCCTGTATCCTGCGAACTTCTACATCAAATACATTTTCGAACCAGTTCCTCGTCGTCAATGGCAGCATCCAGCAAACGGCTCAGAAATGAGGTATACCCCTTTCCATACTGCTTCGCCTTCTTCAGCGTATCCGGAGACAGGCGAAGGGAAACCGTCTGCTTTATCCTGTTTTCATGATTCATTCGCTTGAATTGCAAAAGCTGCTCCGCCGTCATCTCAGGGCTGTCCTCATCGAATACCGGCGGCATTTTTTCAGCGGCCTCCAACTCCCGGATTTCTTCGGGGGTGAGTTCCGCCGTTAATTCATTCATCGTAATCCTCGCCATGCTTGATAAAATTGATCCTGTCCTTATCGTCGTCCCAATCGAAGGAGGCGTTGCTTAGATCGAATCCAAAGCGTTCATACATACTTTTTCCACCTCGTAAATACATTATAACATGGTGTATTGCAAAACGCAATACACCATATGTTCTTTATTTCCCGCTTAATTTCCCACCTCCTGTATTTCTCGGCTTACGCTTTCATTTCCCTTGCTTCCTTCACAATGACAAGGTATAATAATGAAAGAGAGGAAGACTCTTCTTTCTATCCTTTATCTCTGCAAACGGAGATCAATGATTATGGACATTGAAAGACTACGCATCCTGTGCAACAATCAGCGCCTGATCGTCACTCAGCACTGTATTAAACGCATGATGGAACGCGGCATAGAATTAACCGAAATCAAACAGGCCATCGCAAAGGGTGAGGTTATAGAGGATTATCCAGACGACTATCCTTATCCCAGTTGCCTGATCCTTGGCGAAGGAATACATATCGTCGCCGGGATAGGTGATGACATGCTTTGGCTGATTACGGCATACAGGCCGGACCTTGATCAGTGGAGCGATGATCTGAAAACAAGGAGGGAAAAACCATGAAGTGCTTCAAGTGCAAAGGCGAAATGCGCCAGGGCTACACCACGTTTGTCACCGACACGGATGACAGTTGCATCGTCGTGCGGCATGTGCCCTGCCTTCAGTGCGATTCGTGCGGGGAAATCGCCTACAGTGGTGAAGTGACCGAAAACCTCGAAAAAATCGTCAGGACCGCCAAACAGGCGCTGACCGAAGTGGCCGTCGTAAAGTATCCCGACGCAGTCGCATAAATAATAATCCCCCCGGAGGGCCAATATGGAACAGCTATCCCTTTTTGACGCCGCCCCTGCCGCTTCCCAGCCGCTGGCGGCGCGGCTGCGGCCGGAATCGCTGGAGGAATTCGTGGGCCAGCAGCACCTCATCGGGCCGGGGAAGGTGCTGCGGCGGCTGATCGAATCGGACCAGGTGGCCTCGATGATCTTCTGGGGGCCGCCTGGCGTGGGCAAGACCACGTTGGCGCGGATCATCGCCCGGCGCACGAAGGCGGCCTTCATCGACTTCTCCGCCGTCACCAGCGGCATCAAGGAGATCCGAAGCGTGATGCAGCAGGCCGACGACAACCGGCGCTTCGGCGAGCGGACCATCGTGTTCGTGGACGAGATCCACCGCTTCAACAAGGCCCAGCAGGACGCCTTTCTGCCCTTCGTGGAGAAGGGCAGCATCATACTGATCGGTGCCACCACCGAGAACCCCTCCTTTGAGGTCAACGCCGCGCTGCTGAGCCGCTGCAAGGTGTTCGTGCTGCACGCGCTGGGCGTGGAGGACGTGGTGAAGCTGCTTCGCCATGCCCTGGACGACCCCAGGGGCTTCGGCGGGCAGGCCATCGAAATGCCGGAGGACATGCTTACGCGCATCGCCGTATTTTCCAACGGCGACGCCCGCACGGCCCTTTCCACGCTGGAGATGGCGGTGCTCAACGGCGAGCTGGACGCGGACGGCGGCGTGAAGGCGACCGAGGAGACCCTGGCGCAGTGCGTGTCGAAAAAGTCGCTACTGTACGACAAGAGCGGCGAGGAGCACTACAACCTGATCTCTGCGCTCCACAAGTCCATGCGCAATTCCGACCCCGACGCCGCGGTGTACTGGCTGGCGCGGATGCTGGAGGCCGGCGAGGACCCGATCTACATCGCCCGCCGGGTCACCCGCTTCGCCAGCGAGGACGTGGGCCTGGCCGACCCGAGGGCCCTGGACCAGGCCGTGGCCGCTTTCCAGGCCTGCCGGCTGATCGGCATGCCGGAGTGCTCGGTGCACCTGACCCAGGCGGTGGTGTACATGGCCCTGGCCCCCAAGTCCAACGCCATGGAGGTGGCCTACATGACCGCGAAGGCCGACGCCGAGAAGGCGCTGGCCGACCCGGTGCCGCTGCACCTGCGCAACGCGGTGACCGGGCTGATGAAGGACTTGGACTACGGCAAGGGCTACCGCTACGCCCACGACTACGAAGAGAAGCTGACGGACATGCAGTGCCTGCCCGACGCCCTGGCGGACAAGCGCTATTATCTGCCCACCAATCAGGGCGAGGAGGTCGCCTTTGGCCAAAAACTTGATGCCATACGCGCCTGGAAGGGGGAAAAACACTGATTTTTGGCTAAGCCGCCTATTTTTCAAAGTGCAATTTCACGCGATTAATCTTGCAACTTTACATTGGTTTTGCTATATTGTTACCGGCATCGTGCAGAAGGCGCGGAGCATTGAGACCGATGAGGTCGAAATCAATGAGGAGGATAATAACATGGCTAAGATCAACCAGCAGATGATCCTGCAGTTCAACGGTCGTGAATTCGATCTGGGCGCCGTCGAGGCGAACGTGAAGAAGAACTGGAAGGAATCCGGCAAGAAGCTGTCCGAGATCGTCGACCTGGACATCTACGTGAAGCCCGAGGAGGCCGCCGTTTACTACGTGGTCAACAAGGAGACCGAGGGCAAGGTCGAGCTGTAAGCGACACGACTTGCGCAAGGCGCGGTTCATTGCATAGGCGATGGGCCGTTTTTTTGTGGTGTTTGGACCCTCCCGGGCGTATTTTACCAAACTTTAACCGTAATTATTTGCTTAAAGGGCTTGATTTTTCCATATAGAATGGTTAAACTATCCTCTGCAAGGGTTAGCACTCAAATTTGAAGAGTGCTAACAAACAACATCAAACCATGGAGGTATGATAATATGAAGATCAAGCCGCTGGGCGACCGCGTGGTCATTAAGAATCTCGAGGCCGAGGAGACCACCAAGGGTGGAATCATCCTGACCAATTCCGCGAAAGAAAAGCCCGTGATGGCGGAAGTGCTGGCCGTCGGCCCGGGTGGAAACGTGGACGGCAAGGAAATCAAGATGAACGTCAAAGAGGGCCAGAAGGTCATCTATTCCAAATACGCCGGCACCGAAGTCAAGCTGGACGGCGAAGAGTACATCATCGTGCGCCAGAGCGACATCCTGGCGGTTGTGGAATAACACAAGGGAACAGGCAATAGGGAATAGGCAATAGGAATTGCCGGATATAATCGGAGGATATTAAAATGGCAAAGCAGATTAAATATGGCGAGGACGCCCGCAAGGCGCTGCAGACCGGCATTGACGCGCTGGCCGATACCGTAAAGATCACCCTGGGCCCCAAGGGCCGCAACGTGGTGCTGGACAAGAAGTTCGGCGCGCCGCTGATCACCAACGACGGCGTGACCATCGCCAAGGAAATCGAGCTGGAGGATCCCTTTGAGAACATGGGCGCCCAGCTGGTGCGCGAGGTCTCCGTGAAGACCAACGACGTGGCCGGCGACGGCACCACCACCGCCACCCTGCTGGCCCAGGCCATCGTGCATGAGGGCCTGAAGAATGTGGCCGCTGGCGCGAACCCGATGGTCCTGAAGAAGGGCATCGAGATGGCCACCGAGGCCGCCGTGCAGAGCCTGGCCGCCCAGTCCAAGCCCATTGAGGGCAAGAACGAGATCGCCCAGGTCGCGGCCATCTCCTCTTCCGACGTCACCGTCGGCCAGCTGATCGCTGACGCGATGGAGAAGGTCGGCAAGGACGGCGTCATCACCGTCGAGGAGTCCAAGACCATGAAGACCGAGCTTTCCATCGTGGAAGGCATGCAGTTTGACCGCGGCTACGCCTCCTCCTACATGTGCACCGACATGGAGAAGATGGAAGCCGTGCTGGACAACCCGCTGATCCTGATCACCGACAAGAAGATTTCCAACATCCAGGAGATCATCGGCCTGCTGGAGCAGGTGGTGCAGCAGGGCAAGAAGCTGCTGATCATCGCCGAGGACGTCGAGGGCGAAGCCCTGGCCACCCTGGTTCTGAACAAGCTGCGCGGCACCTTCACCTGCGTGGCCGTCAAGGCCCCCGGCTTCGGCGACCGCCGCAAGGCCATGCTGCAGGATATCGCCATACTGACCGGCGGCCAGGTCATCACCGAGGAGCTGGGCCTGGAGCTGAAGGAAGCCACCATCGACATGCTGGGCTCCGCCCGCCAGGTGAAGATCGACAAGGAGAACACCGTGATCGTCGAGGGCGCCGGTGATACCGACGAGATCAAGGCCCGCATCGCCTCCATCCGCAGCCAGATCGAAGACACCACCTCCGACTACGACCGTGAGAAGCTGCAGGAGCGCCTGGCCAAGCTGTCCGGTGGCGTCGCCGTGATCAACGTCGGCGCGGCCACCGAGGTCGAGATGAAGGAGCGCAAGCTGCGCATCGAGGACGCCCTGGCCGCCACCCGCGCTGCCGTGGAAGAGGGCATCGTGCCCGGCGGCGGCACCGCGCTGCTGAACGCCAGCAAGTCCGTAGCCAAGCTGATCTCCGAGGCCAACGGCGACGAGAAGACCGGCGTGCAGATCGTGCTGCGCGCGCTGGAGGAGCCCGTTCGCCAGATCGCCAAGAACGCCGGCGCCGAAGGCAGCCTGATCGTCGAGAAGATCAAGAGCCGCAAGTCTACCACCTTTGGCTATGACGCCGCCAAGGACGAATACGCCGACATGATGGAGCGCGGCATCGCCGACCCCACCAAGGTCACCCGCTCCGCCCTGCAGAACGCCGCTTCCGTGGCCGCGATGGTGCTGACCACCGAATCCCTGGTCACCGACATCCCCGCGCCGGAACCGGCTGCCCCCGCCGGCAACCCCGGCATGGGCGGCATGTATTGATGCAAGCCTGAAGCTTTTGGGCGCGACTCCCATTTACGGAGCCGCGCCCTTGGCATTATTCACGCTGCAGAAATGAACAATCCAATTCAAAAATGCGTTGTATTTATTAAATAATCTAAAATCGCTTGATAAATACGAATTAATGTGATACCATGTAGATAAGTATACTATTCACACTCTAAGTATACCCTTCACTCTCTCTGCTTCCCCTGCCGGTTTGGACAGCCTCGCTGATCCGCGTCCGCGCCGTTATTTAAGGAAGGAATCCGTATGAAATATTTGCCCCAGGACAAGTTTGGTTTCATCCATACCGGCTACCAGCAGCAGGTCAAGGAAGCCAACATCAAGCGCATTTTTGACTTGGTGCGCAGCGGGAAGTGCAAATCCCGCGCCGAAATCGTGCGCCACATGAACCTGAGCGCCACAAGCGTCTCGGTGCTGGTGGAGGAGCTGGCCAACCGCAAGCTGATCGACGAGACCGGCCCTGCGCAGACCTCCCTGCCCGGGCGGCGGCCCATCAGCCTGCGGCTGAACAAGACCGCCCATCACCTGGCGGTGTTCTCGGTCAAGCCCGAGGGCGTCCGCTTTGCGCTGATGAGCCTGGAATGCCGCATCCTCGAGGATCGATTTTTCCCGCTGGATTGCCACACGCTTGACGAAGCCACCGCCGGTGACGCCTACATCCAGCTGTTCGACGACATACTGCGCAACCAATCGAAGCGGTTCAACCCCTCCCGCGCCGTGATGATCGGCGTCTGCTTCCCCGGCATATTTATCGAGCAGGACCACCTGTTTCACACCGAAACGGCGCTGGGCTTTCCCCTGACAGAGGAATCCATCCGCCGGTTCCAGCAGCGCGTGGGCCTGTCGGTGTTCCTGTTCAACAGCACCCGCAGCATGGCCTATGCCGAGAAGAAGTTCCTGGACGCCGCCAGTCCCGACGCCCCGGACGCCCCGGACACCCAGAACATGATATTCGTTGAGATCCGCGGAGGCATACGCTGTTCGTTCATTTCAAACGGCGATATCTATCCCGGCCCCTTCAACGTATCCGGCGAGATCGGGCACTTCACCATCGACTACAAGGGCAGGCCCTGCTCCTGCGGCAACCGTGGGTGCCTCGAGCGCTATGTCAACCTGAACGCCATGCTGGAGGACGCGCGGCAAGCCGCCGAAGCGGCGGGCGTCGAACCCCCGGACAGCCTGGAGGCGCTGGCGCAGCGCTATCCCGACGAGCCCGTCCTGCTGGAAGCCGTCAAGCAATCGGCGCAGCTGCTGGCCTTCGGCCTGTACAGCGTCATGTGCAGCTCCGGCATGCGGCGCATCGTACTGGGCGGCGGCATCGAGGTCATGGGCGACGTCTTCCTGCGGGAGGTCTACCACGCCCTGTGCAGCCGAACCTCGCTGATTCGCCACATAGACCTCTCCTATGCCCAGGCCGGCCCCAACGCCGAGGTCCTCGGCGTGGCCGAGCACTATCTGGACAAGGTGTTTACGATCACGATGTGATGGTTTATGAAGGGACAAGCGCCTCCGGTTCGGAGGCGCTTGTCCCTTATGAGGCCCGATATCGGCATGTCAAGCCATGCGCTTGACATATACTCCTGCCCGTGATAATATTTGAATTGAACCAGCATAAACTATCGAACAATGCTCACAGGAGGCCGTGCTCCATGAGAATTTACTTGGATTGCTGTGCATTGAATCGCCCCTATGATGACCTGACACAGATGACAGTGAATCTTGAAGCACAGGCAAAGCTTCACATCCAATTTTGGATTCAAAGCGGAAAATACGATCTTGTATCCTCTGAAATGTTAATGAAAGAGATCGACGATTGCCCTTTTGAAATCCGACGAAAAGGAATAACCAATTTCGTTGAAGAAAATTCAACAATCCATGTTGGGCCTGGAAACAATCAGAAAATCAATCAAATAGCGCATGACATTATGAAAACCGGCATCAAGTATAAAGACGCATGCCACATTGCCTCCGCGATAATAGGTAAATGCGATTGCCTGATTTCGACCGATAAGCGCTTGTTGAAATACCACACTGACGCACTGAAATTGCTCGATCCGATTCAATTTGTCGCGGAAGCAGAGGAGGAGGAGAACCATGCTAAATAATATGTCCATCACGGCTGACAAATGTATGGATGCCATACGAGAACATGTAGGGGCCGTAGAATTGGAAGCATTTATCTACTATGTCAGGAGCCAGTCCTTCGACTACACAAAATGGCAGCGGGAACATTATGACACTCTGACCCCTGAAGCGTTGTATGCCTCTCTTGAAAAGCACAGTAGAGAAAAACCTTTCAAGGGGAAAAAGGCCACTATACTCTAATATCTATCCTTATTCAACAGCCTTCCGCTTCACGCGGAGGCTGTTGTTTTTATCATTTGATCTCCTGCTCCAATTCATCAAATACCTTCGCGCTGAAGAACGCGCCCAGGCTCATGTCCAGCCCGTCGCAGAGCTTCTTGATCAGGTTGATGGTCACTTCCCTGCGCCGCCCGTCCAGCATGCTGTAGACCGTGGAGGGCGTCACCCCCGAGCGGTACGCCAGCTCGTTGGGCCGCATGTTCCGCTGCTCAAGTATCTCCCGGAATCGCGCCACCACCGCTTCCTTTACGCCCATATCCTCTCACCTCACAATAAAAGGATATAAAATTTTACGCAAAGGCGTGTACGCACTTGCGTTTTTATCGACAGTTGTGTATAATGGTTTTATAACGCACCTGCGTAATTATGATGAATGGGGGCGTATTTTATGTCGTAACAGACAGGGCAGTGTAAATATTGAAACAGGCGGATAACCTGTTAATTGTGTGAATTAATTGTGAGACAACATCTTCAATAATGCATGAATGGGAGGCATCGACATGAAGCGAATCATTGCACTGATTATTGTACTTGTACTTTGCGGCGCTGCCCTGGCCGAGGGCATTGACTGGTCCAAAATGACCGATGAGCAAATCAACGCCGAGATTGCGAATGCCCAGGCAGAATTGAAAAAGCGCGATGGAGGGACTGAGAACGTCGAAGTCGAAGCAGGCATACCCACGCTGGAGAAGGGCAGCAAGGGCGATGACGTCAAAAAGCTCCAGCAACGGCTGAAGGACCTGAACTACCTCAGCGGCGGCGTTGATGGCGACTATGGCAACGGAACCGCTTCGGCGGTATCGGCTTTCCAAAAAGAAGCCGGTCTGAGTGCAACCGGCGTAGCGGACGAAGCCACCCAGAAGGCGCTGTATGCCGACGACGCTCCCAAGTCCAAGGTCTATATGAAGCTGGACTACAAGGCCGTCGCGCGTGACCCGGACGCCCACAAAGGCGATTTGATCACCTTCTCCGGCAAGGTGCTTCAGGTAATGGAAAGCGGCAAACACATCACTTTCCGCATTTCCTCCAAGGGCAATTACGACAATGTCGTCTATTGCAATTATGAGGCGCCGGAAAACTACAAGCGCATCCTGGAGGACGACAAGGTGACCGTTTACGGCACATGCACCGGCATCTATACCTACGAAACCATCATGGGCGGCAGTGTGACCATTCCCTCCTGCACCATTGACAGGATCGAAGTCAAGTAGCACCAGCGCGCTTCAAGTGGCTGTCTCAAAGCGACGTTGAAACGGAAACACATCCCATGTTGCGTCTGAAAGGCGGCGTTACACAGGATATTCCGCGAGGCGAAACGTATCATGAGACAGCCGCTTGTTTTTGGGGAAACTCTATATCTTCAGCCTTTGCACTACTCTCCGACGGTCAGTTCCTGCTGCATCCAGTATAATGCAGCAACAATGGCATCCAACACGTTCAGCAGGTCGTCCCGGCGTTGAGCTTTCAATAGCTCCGGGATCTCCAGTCCCTGCCCCTCATAGAGGCACACCGCGCCATTGACGATCAGGCGCAGCTTCTGTATCTGAGTATCCAAAGCACTCCCCCTCCTTCTTTCAAACGCGTATCTTGCTTTTATGTGCCGTCTGTACTGTCGCAGGTAATTCTGTCTATAATGTCATTATACTATTTATAATGTACAAAAAAACGGACTTTAACGCCCGTTTTCAGTTTTTTCCAACGATCGTCATATTTCCAGCTCATGTAACCTTTATATCTGCCAATTTGATCTGCCGCCCCAATTCATCAAATGCCTGTGCGCTGAAAAACGCGCCCAGGCTCATGTCCAGCCCGCCGCAGAGCTTCTTGATAGGTGGATGGCCACTTCCCTGCGCCGCCCGTAGAGCATGCTGTAGACCGTAGAGGGCGTCACCCCCGAGCGGTACGCCAGCTCGTTGGGCCGCATGTTCCGCTGGTCAAATATCTCCCGAAACCGTGCCACCACTGCTTCCTTTACGCCCATATCCCCTCACCTCACAATAAAAAGGATAGAAAAATTTTACGCAAACGCGTGTACGCACTTGCGTTTTTGTTGACAACAGTGTATAATGGTTTTATGACGCACCTGCGTAATTTTGATGAGGGAGGGTCGTGTTTCACATTGTCCGCAGGTCAACAATATCATTTTTGAAGGAGGAGGAAATCCACATGACATTTAATTGGAAGAGATTGGCCGCGCTGTTGCTGGCCGTAATGCTGACACTTTCCCTGACCGCTTTGGGTGAGGATGAAATCATCAACAGTGATGATCTGTCCGTCCTTGAAGACATTGAATTGTCTGAGCCCGCGAACGATCTCGACTTACCGGATTTGAATCTCGATCTGCAAGAGCCGGTAATCGACGAGATAATCACCCCTGAAGAGGACATTGACGCCGAAGTATTTTCCAATGCATTGGTCAAAAAGGTCAAAATTGGCGTCAAAGAGAAATACACCATTGACACCAGCAGCCTGAGCGGCAAGCTGACCTTTACTTCCTCGAAAGCAGCCGTGGCCACCGTCACCAAGAAGGGCGTGATCACGGGCAAGAAG
Source organism: uncultured Eubacteriales bacterium (assembly GCA_902765305.1). Classification (GTDB taxonomy): domain Bacteria; phylum Bacillota; class Clostridia; order Christensenellales; family Aristaeellaceae; genus UBA2862. The sequence continues at coordinate 46,603 of CACWZI010000002.1, read as the reverse complement.
GTGGGCACTGCCAAGATCACCATCAAGACCTCGAAGGGCAAGAAGTATACGGTTACTGTAACAGTCGCAAAGGCGCCGTCAAAGGTGACGCTGAACAAGAAGACGGCGACCCTGGAGGTTGGCGACACGCTTCAGCTGAAAGCGACATTGCCGAGCAAGACCGCCTCCAACAAGATTACCTGGACCAGCAGCAACAAGAATGTGGCTACCGTCAGCAACAAAGGCAAGGTTACCGCCAAAGGCGAAGGCACTGCCACCATTACCGTCAAGACCTTTAACGGCAAGAAGGCCACCTGCAAGGTGACGGTAGAAGAAGAAGAGGAGGAGGAAGAAGGATACTCTGGTGATATATGGGATGCTATAGGGACAGATTTCAGTGTCTTTAACAGCGTTATTGCCGATCCACTGATCCTATACAGCAATGAAGACGATTATATTGTTTATATGAACAATTATATGATGGTGAGTGTGTCATATATTGACAATAAAATATTGACAATTATGCTCACCAGCGGCGATAATAATGGTAAATATACAATAACCAAAATACATCCTGGCAGCAATCTGGTCTTGTGCAGGATGCAGGCAGAAGATGCCGGTTGGTCATACTGGAAAACAGAGGGATATAGATACTACTATACGTCAACATATAATGGCGAAACCATCTACCTGGTATTGACAGCCGCTGGCAATCAGGGCAGCAGTAATGTCAATTACGTTTCCATTATGCGTACAGAGTAGTTTCAAAACCGGTTCCAAAGGCGCATGGATTTGCTTTTAAATCCATGCGCCTTTCATTGTTCTCTTCCAACGTTCTTCAAAAGCAACTGTTCAGTCCCGCTGGCGATCAGGAGATCGCCCCTACGGGTAATGCGTTTATTTGATAAACCGGGCGGCGGATTCTGTATCCGCCGCTCGGTTCCTTTCCCGTTGCGATAAGCTTACCCTACCCAATTGGGCTTGATCGCCTGGATCACCTCGTCCTTTTCGTTCAGGAACACGACGCCCCAGTCCAGGTCGTCCTTGGTGATGGTCAGCGTCACGGGACTGGACTCGGTGTAGTCCTGCTGACTGACCAATACGGAGTCATTCTCGCTGAATATGACGGCGGTCTTGGCGTCGCCGCCCAGCACCAGGTCGAAGTGGATCTTATCGCCGGTCACGGGGTTGTACTTGGGCTCGCCCAGCTCCTCTTCCACGGGCGCCGCTTCTGTCTCCTCGGTCACCATCGACTTCTCAAAGGGGTTCGCCTCGGCTGCCTCCTCGGGTGCTTCCTCGACCGGTTCGGCCGCCTCGCCCTCTTCCTCCTCCGGCGGGGCGGGCGGCGTGAAATAGAACAGGCCCTCGATGCCGAAATCGCTTTCCAGCACGGGCGTCCACTGGGTCTTCTCGGTCAGGTCGTAGTTCGAAACATGGTTCTCGCCCGCCGTGAAGCAATTCAGGTCCATCAGCACATAGTAGCTCTCATTGAACTTCAGCGAAACGGGCAGGTGCATTTCAATGCAAACGCCGCTGCCCCACTTCTTCGCCATCAGCTCGTTTTCCTGCTGGACGCGCAGCTCGACCTGGTCAGGATTGGCAAAATCGATATCCGCAATCTCGGTATCGGTGGAATCGTACAGGTGGGCATGGCCCTCGCCCAGCTCGATGTCCTCACGGGGCAGGTAGATCTCCAGCACATTGCAGAAATACTTCACCTTCAGCTTCGCGCTGGGATAGGTATAGTCATAGCCCATCTCCTTGCTCAGGTCGATCTTTGGCACGCCCGGCAAGGGCTGATCCGGCCCAAGGCCCTCCGCCCACTCAGCCGCAAGCGCACTGGTCGCGCACAGCAAGCATACCAAAACCAACGCCAACAGTCTCTTCATTCAAAACTCTCCCCTTCCCGTATTCTTCGGCCCACCACCACAAATCTTCCGTTGCGGTGGCGCGCTCGATCGCAGGTTGTCAGTGTGATGAATTCGTCGCCGAATTCCCGTTCGATTTCTGTATCGTAAAGCTGGTTTTCCTCGATCTCCTCCAGCCAGCGGTCGGCATCGATCTTGTAATCGATGATGGCGTTGTATCGGAACCCCGTCTCGTCCTCGTCGTAATCCGCGGAATAGAAGCAGGCGAAGATCACGTAGATCTTGCGCTCCATCAGCGAGTCAAATTCGAGGAACGGATGCTTCGCCCAATAGCTCTTGGTCCGGTACTGGGGCAGACCGCCGAACATGGAACCGTTCTTCATGTGGTGTCCGCTGACGACCAGATTGTAGCTGGGCGTATAGGGATCACACAGCTTGTCCAGTATGATCTGGCCGTTGACGTTTTCCTCGCCGTAGAAGTCGTGGGTGAGGTAAAACTCGCCGTCCTCCGCCTGGACCACCGGATAGTCGATGACCGTGTCGGGGATGTTGATCCAGCCAATCAGATCCTTATTGAGGGCGTAGATATCCTTCAACTCGGGCAATATGGCCGTCTCGTCCAACTCCGCCTTGTCCCGGAGCGCGTAGGGCAATGGCCCATTGCGAATGGAACGGTCGGGCGTCGGCGTCGGCGCGACGGTTGGTCCTTCCACCGGCTTTGGCGTGGGCGTCGGTTCGGGCGTCGGCGCGTAATATTTTCCCAGGTCCCAATAGTTGGGCTCCCGCGTCGGCTCGGGTGTCGGTGTCGGCTCGGGCGTCGGCCCTGCCTCTACCACCGGCACGACGGTGCCCTCGAGTCCCTCAACCGGACCGTCAACGGCATCCATGCCTTCAGCACTGTCATGCCGATCCTCCGCGCGCCCAGCCGCGATCCTGCCGTCAGCTTCCGAAGCGTCCTCCCGGGACCTGTCACCGGCTTTCTCCGTTGAATCTTCCCGAGCACCTGTCCCGCTGTCGCCAGTTCTGTCCGACGGCTCTTCCGGGGAAATCGCCGTCTCCGACACGTCGCTTCCATTCCCCCAGGAAGCCGAAGATGCGCTGTCCCCGGAAGCTTGGCCGGCATCTCCGCCCGCCCCGCTTATCGCCTCTCCCGTTTCGCTTTCCGGTCCGCTTTCGCCGTCCGGGACGACCGCTTCGTCGTCCAAGCCATCCGCAAACCTTGCGGGAAGCGCTGGAAAAACCACATCGTCCTGCGCACGGTCGACCTGGCCTTGCCGCGCCTGCTGGCGCATCTCGGCCAAATCCCCCATGTCTGTATCGTTCTTCTCCTGCGCCTGGCGATAGCGCAACGGGTAGGACAGCGCCACCCCCAGGCATATCACGGCCACGATCACCAGCAAAACACGCGCTATTCGCATATCCGTTTTCCTTTATCCGCCTTCCGGCACACGCACGATGCTGACCGCGCCTCAATCAGCTTCCGAAGACTCATCATTTAACATTATACCATCGTTTTACATTTTTCGCAACAGGAAACTTGAATTCATGCTTCATTCATGCTTCATTAAACGAAAAAAATTCAATATTATCCTGGCAAACCGACGTGGCGGTATCCAATGAATTCCCTTTCATTACAGCTGTGCCCGCAACACGTGAAAGCCCGACCCGCGGTCCACGGTTTCGGCCCGGGCATAGATCTCCTTCAGGTACTTCAACGCCGAAGGCGCGCCCTGCTGCTTGCGAATGACGACATACAGCGCCCCGCCCGGCTTCAAATGATCCCGCGCCTGGGCGAACAGGCCGTAGATGACCGCCTTGCCGGCGCGTATGGGCGGATTGGTAACGATGGCGTCGAACTTTCCCTCCACGGCGGCAAAGCCGTCGCCCTGTACCACCGTGGCCTTCACGCCGTTTTCGGTCAGGTTGCGCCGCGCCAGCCCGACGGCCCTGCTGTTGATGTCGGTCATGACGATCTCCAGCCCCGGCCAGCGCTTGCCCAGAGCGACCCCCACGGCGCCCCAGCCGCAGCCCAGGTCCAGCACCCGGCCCGACAGCGCCGGCAGCGCTTCCAGCAACACCTCGGTGCCCCGGTCCAGCCCGTCCCGGGAAAACACGCCCGCGTCGGTAATAAAGGTCAGTTCGTTCCCCAGCGCCCGCAGCGCGACCCGGCGCTCATCGTGGGCAGAGCTTGGGATTTCGGTATAATAATGGTCCGGCATAGTCTAATCCTCTCCCGATTTCATTTGACAGGACTTATATAGCGCGTCTGCTTCCCCCTCGGTCAGGTGCCGCCATTGACCCGGTCCGAGGATCGGATCGAGGGCGAGGGGCCCGATGCGCAACCGCTCCAGGGCGACCAGCGGATGGCCTACGGCGGCAAACATGCGCTTGACCTGATGAAACTTGCCCTCGGTCAGTACGACGTCCGCCGTCGAGCCTTCGTCACCGGTTTCAAGAAGTATCAGCCGCGCGGGCCGCGCTGTAAAGTCGGACAGCGATATGCCCTGGGCGAAGGCTTCCACCTCATTGGCCGTCAATCGCCCCTCACATCGCGCCCGATACTGCTTTTCCGCCTTCCATTTGGGGGAAATCAGCCGGTGGGCCAGCTGTCCGTCCGTGGTCAGCAGCACCAGTCCCGTCACGTCCCTATCCAGCCGGCCCACCGGCCCGAGCCCCCTGCGGCGCAACGCCGGAGGCAGCAGCTCAAGCACCGTGGGCAGGCGGCGGTCCTCGGTGGCCGTGAGTACCCCTGCGGGCTTGTTCACCATGATGTACAGCTCGCCGGCCTCCACCGGCGCGGACCCGTCGATGGTCACCTGCCCGGGCTGAACCTGCATGGCCCCGTCCCGGACCGGCCGGCCGTCCACCTGCACGCGCCCCGCCACGATCGCCTTGCGCGCCTCGCTGCGCGTCAACCCCGTCATGGCCACCGCCTTGTCCAACCGCACAGTCGTCGCACTTCCTTTTCCAGAATTTTTCATTGAAAGCGCCGCAACAGTTCAGAAAAATGTCACGTCTTATTAGCGCAATGTGATGGATATACGCCGCGTTTGTGGCTATAATCATTGTTGTTGCACAATCGTCATACTCGCATCTTCAGTTCAAGTATAAGCCCTGAACCGCGCCGCGTCAAGACAGGAGGGACGGTTTATGAATCGCAATCCAAAAAGAGCGGCAAGCCGGAATTCCGTCCGGCGCATCGATCCGCGCACCGCGAAGCGCGTACAGAACCACCACAGAAAGCGCCGCAAGCGCAAGCAGAACAGCCTGCTGCCGGCGCTGTTGTTCACGCTGGGCATGCTGGCGCTCATCGTGCTGGCCGTCCGGCTGCTGTCCATGCCCGCCGCAAATGTGCCCGCCGCCAGCGAGGTGCAGACCCGTGCCGGAATCGAGGCCGACACCGCTGACCTCCACAGGGCCGAAGAAGCACCGGTGATCACGCTGGTTCCCCTGGTGACACCCGAGCCCACGCCCGAACCGACGCCGGAACCCACGCCGGAACCAACCCCCGAACCCACGCCGGAAACCACCCCCGAACCCACGCCCTTTTCGTATCTGCCGGTGATCCACAGCGCCGGGATCGAATCGAAAAAGATCGCCATCACCGTGGACGACTGCTATCAGGTCAAGAACCTGGAGCGCATCGCAAGGGCTGCGGAGGCCGCGGGTGGCAAGCTGACGCTGTTCCCCGTGGGTGAGACCCTGTCGAAGGAAGGCATGCCGAAGCTGCTGAAGCGTTGCGCCTTCGACCTGGGCTTCGAGATCGAAAACCACACCTACAGCCACTCCCGTATCTTCCGCATGTCCGACGACGAGATGGCCGCCGAGATATGGAAGCAGGACGCCGCGCTGGACAAGGCCCTGGGCGTGCACTACCAGGAGCACTTCCTGCGGCTGATGGGCGGCGACGGCGACACCGACCCCCGCATCCACAGCTACCTGAAGCAGCTGGGCTACCTGGGCATCGCCAACTGGAGCGTCTCCGGCTCGGATTCCGACATGAAGCACATCCGCGCATCGCTGGCTCCCGGCCAGGTGTACCTGTTCCACTGCACCGACCCGGACACCAAGAAGCTGGAGGAGTTCATCCCCTGGGCCGTCTCCAAGGGCTACAAGCTGGTGACGCTGAACGAGCTGTTCAACCTGCCGGGCAACGAGACCTCCGCCCAGACCGACGCCGCCATGCCGACCCCGGAATACAACGTGGACGACCACCACACCCTGGTGGAGGGCGAATACACCTGGGTGGCCCTGCAGCTGCAGGAAAAGCTTCGGGCCATGGGCTACCTGAAGATGGACGGTCCCTCCACCGGCTACTACGGTCCGCAGACCGTGAAGGCCATCGCTGCCTTCCAGCAGGATCACGGACTGCCCGCCACCGGCGAGGCCGACATCGAAACCCAGCGGAAGGTGCTGGAATAAACGCATAGAACAGGGGGCTGCCCCAAATTGATTCCGATAGGTCAATTTGAGGCAGCCCCCTGTTTTTATCCCGTCAGCCGGTATACGTCGACCAGTCGATCTCCGTGACGGTACCGCCATCGTTTACCCACACGTTGATGCAGGAATCGTGGCCACTGGGATCGGTAAACAGGGAGGCTCCGGTGGCCTTGTGCTCATAGGTGACGCCGTTGACTGATTCCACGTAGTCCAGCCCGGCGGCGTTCAGGCAGGCCCTGGCGGCATTGATATCCATGCCCACAGACACGCCGTAAATCTCATAACCCGGGCCGTATACCACGATGCTCTCCACCTGCTGGTTGCCGGCAAGGATCAGGGCTTTGTCGTAGTACTGATAGGGCACCTCGGATTCCACCTGTCGATAGGAAATCAGGCCGATTTCATTGGCCGCCTCCACCAGGTTGCGCAGGTAGTAGGTGGACAGCTCCACGGTCCTGGCAGGCGCATTCGCTGAGACGGGCGTAGGCGTTTCGGCAGCTTCCTCTGCCGGTTCCTCCGCAGGCGCATCCGTCACGGGTTCATCTGTGCCCTCAACTTCGGCCTTTTCATCGGTCTCCTCTTTGGAAGCATCGCTGCCGAACAGCAAGCCGGCAAAAAGCGCGTTCTGGCTGGCCGGCGCATCGGTGGGGGCAGGCTCGACCGCTTCGGCGACCTCCGCCTCGTCCACCGCCTTCGCCGATTCCCCGATCAGCTCGGTATACCGTGAGGACACCCAGCCTTCTTTTTCACCGGCGATGATCCTGTACCAGGCAACGCCGCGCTCGTCCACGCTGGATTCTCCCAGATATTCGAAGCTCTTGCCCGACGACAATATGGATACGGCATCGTAATCCAGTCCAGGGCCCGTTCGCAGCCAGACGTCGCCGGTGGTGCGCACCTCCGCCAGCGCAAGACCCAGAATCAGCATCAGTGCCACAGCCATGGCCAAAACCTTGATAATGCGGTTTTTCATCAATATGTACCTCCTGAACGGTTTGCAAGCAGCTGTTTTATGCCTCCGCGAATCCAATTCCAAGTATAACATTTGCCCGCGCGATGTCAACACGATGCCTGAAGATTTCACAGCGGCGTTGCAAATTTTTCCGGCTTCGGTATATTTTGCGAAAAAGGGGCCAACATAAGAGCATCACGCCGGAACACCGGCTGAGAGAAGGAGATGTCAATCATGCTGGACCGCATATCCCTGCTGCTGAGCATCATCGGCGGCATCAACTGGCTGCTTGTCGGCCTGTTCCGCTTTGACCTGGTGGCCTACCTCTTCGGCGGGCAGGCGGCGACCATCAGCCGCGTGATCTACACCGTCGTGGGCATAGCCGCCCTGTGGTGCATATCCCTGCTGTTCCGCGAGCGCGTGGGCGAGCCCGACGGCGACATGCGATGACGTCCGGCGGGATTGTCCCGCCGGTACATACCCTTTATATCATTTGACGATCATCAGCGCAAAAGAGTTCATGATAAACCGGTAAAAAAACAGTCGGTGCGACCGACTGCTTTTTACCGGTTTATCATGCATCCATCAGGAATTTTCGGATTACCGCGGCGTGTACGGCGGCAGCAACGACAGGGGCCTGTTCGTCGGGCAGAAAGGCGGTGTTGTGCAGCGGCAGGCTGCAGCCTGCGCCGATGTGATAGAAGCTGCCGGGCCGTTCCATCAGGAAATAGCCGAAGTCCTCGGTGGTCATGGTGGGGCGTTCGATCACATGCACACTGTCCCTGCCCAGCAGCTGCCGGGCAGCGTCCTCAGCCAGGGCGGTCATGGCGTCGTCGTTCACCACGCCGGGATAGCTCTCCCGCAGCGTCACCTCCGCCGTCGCGCCCCAGGCCGCCGTGATCTCGTCCACCGCCAGGCGGAACAGGCGCTTCAGCTCCGAGCGCGCCGCAGGCCCCAGCGTGCGGATGATGCCCGCGAATTCGGCCCGGTCCGACAGGGCGTTCTCCGCCGCGCCCGCATGGAAGGACCCCACCGACAGCACGGCGCGCTCGCCCGGCAGGCACTTGGGCAGGTCGATCAGGCGGCTCACCAGCGCCGCCGCCGCGCCAAGGGCGTCGATGCCCTTCTCCCGCTCGGCCCCGTGGGCGCTGACGCCGTGGACGACGATCTTGAAGGTGTCCGAGGCGGCGTAGAACTTGCCGTAGCGCACGCCCACGTGGCCCAGGGGCAGTTCCGGAGACACGTGGGCTCCGAATACCGCGTCCACGCCCTCCAGAACCCCGGCCTCGATCATGCGCTGCGCCCCGCCCCGGCCCTCCTCGTCGGGCTGAAACAGGAACAATACGCTGCCCTTCAAGCCGTCCCTGTGAGATGCCAGCAGCCGCGCCGCGCCAAGGGCTGCGGTCATGTGCACGTCATGGCCGCAGGCGTGCATCACACCTTCATTCCTGGAAGCAAAGTCCGCGCCGGTGGCCTCCGCCAGCGGCAGCGCGTCCATGTCCGCCCGCAGTGCGACCGTCGGCCCCGGCAGCGCGCCGTCCAGATGCCCCACCACCGCCGTGTCCAGCAGCCGCCGGGTGGGAATCCCCCACCCATTCAGCGTTTCCTCGATCCGCGCAGCGGTATGGAACTCATGATTCCCCAGCTCCGGGTCCATGTGGAAGGCGCGTCGGAGGGCGATGAGTTCGGGGGCGATGCTCTGAGCCTCGGAGAGATAGTCAGGCATAGTATACTCCTTTGATAACTACTGATTTGTGGATCTGACGAAAGGGGAGCCCTATCGGCCCTTCGGGCCACTTCCCCACTGCGGTGGGGAAGCTAAAGAAGCGGCTTGATGCACCCAAAAGCTTCCCCACCGCAGTGGGGAAGTACCCGCGAAGCGGGGGATAGGGCTCCCCCTCTCCCCGACAAATCAGAAGTTATAGCTTCCTCAGCGCCGCCTCCAGCGCGGTCTTTTGGCTGGTGCCTGCGTCCACCTGCTTGATGACCTTCGCGGGGCAGCCGGCCACGACAGCGTTGTCGGGTACGTCCTCGATGACGATGGCCCCTGCGGCGACCACCGCGCCCTTGCCCACGTGCACGCCCTCGATGACCACGGCGTTGGCGCCGATGAGCACGTTGTCCTCGATGATCACCGGCGTGGCGGAGGCCGGCTCGATCACCCCGGCCAGCACCGCGCCCGCGCCCACGTGGCAGTTTTTGCCCACGGTGGCCCGGCCGCCCAGCACCGCGCCCATGTCGATCATGGTGCCCTCACCGATGACCGCGCCGATGTTGATGATCGCGCCCATCATGATGACGGCATTCCTGCCGATGGTCACCTGCTCGCGGATCACTGCGCCGGGCTCGATGCGGGCGGGCACAGCCTTCATGTCCAGCAGCGGCACGCCGCTGTTGCGCCGGTCATTTTCGATCACGATATCCTCGATGCGCTCCCGGTTCTGCTCGATGATGGGGCCCAGTTTGGTCCAGTCGCCGAACACGATCCTGTCCCCCGCTCCGAACACCTTCGCGTCGCCGTAGTCGATGGGCGCCTTTTCCTTGATATACAGCTTCACCGGCGTCTTTTTCTCGGAATTGGCGATATAGTTGATCAAATCCTGCGCATTCATGGCGCTCACCTCACTCTATGATGCTTCTCATGTCGTACATGCCCGGGGCCTTCCCCACGATGAACGCGGCGGCGGCCAGCGCCCCCTGGGCGAACAGCGACCGGTTCTCCGCCTCGTGCTTGAGGGTGACGGTCTCGCTGCCGGTGGCGATAATGATTTCGTGAATGCCCACCTCGTTGCCCAGGCGCAGCGAGTGGATTCCGATCTCCTTCTGCGTCCGCTTGCCGTTCTCGTGGCGGCCAATCACAAACTCCGCCTCGGGCCGGGCCTCCTTGATGCGCCGGGCCAGCAGCAGCGCCGTGCCGCTGGGCACGTCCAACTTCTGGTTGTGGTGCTTTTCGGCGATCTCGATGTCCGCGTCTGGGAACACCGCCGCCGCCTTCTTCGCCAGGTCCGCCAGCAGTGCCACGCCCAGGGACATGTTCGCCGACAGGAATACCGGCACGGCTTTCGCCGCCTCGTCGATCATGGCCTGCTCTTCTTTGGTCTGGCCCGTGGTGGCGACGACCACCGGCAGGCCACGCTTTACGCAGTATTCCGTCACCTGGGCCGTGGCCGCGTGGTTGGAAAAGTCGACGACCACGTCCGCAGGTCCCTGGTATTCATTCAGCGCCCGAAGGCCTTCGCCTTCGGCGTAGCCGAAGTCCACCCGGGCGACGACATCATGGCCACTGTCCGCCGCGGCTTTATCCACGATCCGCCCCATGCGCCCCTTCGCGCCGTTCAGTACAATTCTCATTATATAACCCCACCCTCATAATACTTCTGTAATTCAGCAAGGAATTTGGACAGGCATTCTTCATTCCTGATTCCTCATTCCTCATTCTAAATGAGCTTGTGCGCCTGCATGATGGTCTTCAGCTTCTCCCAGTGCTCGGGCTCCATACGGGTCAGGGGCATGCGCAGATAATTCTCGCACCAGCCCATGGCCGCCATGGCCGCCTTCACGGGGATGGGGTTGACCTCGCTGAACAGGGCGTTGATCAGGGGCAGGTAATCCATCTGCAGCTTCGCCGCCCCGGCCAGGTCGCCCTCGAAGAAGCGCTGGCACATCTCGTGGGTCTGGGCCGGCATCACATTGGAAAGCACCGAAATCACGCCGCTGCCGCCCATCGAGAGGATCGGCACCACCTGGTCGTCGTTGCCGGAGTAGATGTCCAGCTTGTCGCCCACCAGTCGGGCGGTCTCCACGATCTTGGAGATGTTGCCGTTGGCCTCCTTGATGGCCACGATGTTGGGGTGTTCGGCCAGGGCCAGGTAGGTGTTGGGCTCGATGCCCACGCCGGTGCGGGAGGGCACGTTGTACAGTATGATGGGCCTGTCCACCGCGTCGGCGATGGCGTTGTACATGGCGATCAGGCCCTTCTGGGTGGCCTTGTTGTAGTAGGGGGTCACCACCAGCAGCGCATCGGCTCCGGCATCACAGGAAAAGCGGGACAGGGTGATGGCGCGGCTGGTATCGTTGGAGCCGCTGCCCGCGATGATGGGCACGCGCCCCGCCGCACGCTCCACCGAGTAGCGAATGACCTCCTGATGCTCGTCATAGGTCAGGGTAGCGCCCTCGCCGGTGGTGCCGGCGATCACCAGAGCGTCGATGCCCTGGTCGATCTGCCAGTCGATCAGCCGACCCAGGGCCTCGTAATCCACGCCGGCGTGGGTCAGGGGGGTGATCAGCGCCGTGGCGGCGCCGCGGAAAATGGTCTTCTTGCTCATAACGATGCTCCTTTGTGGCGTTGTTCCGCATATTGCAATTCGGTATACCTATAAAAAACAGCCAATGCCCGCTGCATTCGCTGTGTTCCAATCGACATCGCCCGCCCCGCACAGGCGCGGCAGTACTTCGATTAATCCATAGCGCTCCGCAAACGCGGCAGTCGAACGGATATTGTCCGTTCGCCCAGACGGAGACCGCCCTCCCCGTCTTCGGCAGCGGCCCCTTTCACGACCGGCAACGGCTTTGCGATGCCTTGCACCGGCCCTACTGATGACAACTGCGCCTCTATCCTTTAATCGCAATATTCGGTTATGGCATTATGCTATCACAAAAAAGGGCGCGTGTCAACGCGCCTGTATTAAATGTTCATTGCGTCAAAGCGCGCCATGTTGTATATTCAATCATTATCACGCATGATTATACATTTTCAACGAATAATAATGCACATTTAACTTGCCTAAAGCGGCCTTTAGCCGTATAATTCTTGTATATTTATAAAGCACTTCTGGAGGCGGACATGAAGCGGATTTTCATTGACGGCAGCGCGGGCACCACGGGCCTGCGGATACGGGAACGGCTGGCCGAACGGCCGGGGATCGAGCTGATCACCCTGCCGGAGGCCCTGCGCAAGGACCCATCGGCCCGGAAGGACGCGCTGAACGGAGCGGACATCGCCTTTTTGTGCCTGCCGGACGCAGCCGCCATCGAGGCGGTCGCCTTGGTAGACAATCCCGATACCGCCGTCATCGACACCTCCACCGCCCACCGCACCGCCGAAGGCTGGGTGTACGGCTTTGCCGAGCTGCCCGGACAACGCGCGCGCATTGCCGCGTCGAAGCGCATCGCCAACCCCGGCTGCCACGCCAGCGGCTTCATCGCGCTGGTCGCACCGCTGGTCCACGCGGGGCTGTTGAATAAAGATGCCCTGCTGTGCTGCACGTCGCTGACCGGCTATTCCGGCGGCGGCAAGAAGATGATCGCCGAATACGAGGCCGAAGGCCGCAGCCCGCTGCTGGACGCCCCGCGCCAGTATGGCCTGGGTCAGCAGCACAAGCACCTGAAGGAGATGGCCGCGGTGTGCGGGTTGACCCGTGTCCCGGCGTTCATGCCCATCGTGGGCGACTTTTACAGCGGCATGGAGGTCAGCGTGCCCCTGTTCGCGGACCAGCTGAACGGTTCTATCGACGACGTGAAGGCGGCCTATCGCGCGGCCTATGAAGGCCCTGTGGTGAACTTCGCCGAAGCCGCGGACGAAAGCGGCTTTCTGTCCGCCGGGGCGCTGTCGGGCCGGGATGACATGCAGATCAGCGTCGCGGGCAACGCGGAGCGCATCCTCGTGACCGCCCGCTTCGACAACCTGGGCAAGGGGGCTTCCGGCGCGGCCCTGCAGAACATGAACCTGCTGCTGGGCATCGACGAGACGGAGGGACTGGTGATCGGCTGCCATGGATGAGGTACAGATCCTGCCCATGCGGGAAGAGGACTACGACGCCGTTCGGGCGCTGTGGATGACCATACGGGGCTTCGGCATACGGGCGCTGGACGACTCCCGGGAGGACGTAGCCCGCTTCATCCGCCGCAACCCCACCACCAGCGTGGTGGCCATGGTGGGTGGGCGCATCGTCGGCTCGATCCTCTGTGGATCGGACGGGCGTCAGGGCGCCCTTTACCACGTCTGTGTGGCCCGGGAATACCGGCGAAAACGCATCGGCACCCGGATGGTGGGTTACTGCATGGAACGCCTGCGGGAGATGGGCATCAACAAGGTCTCGCTCATCGCCTTCGCAAACAACGACGTGGGCAACGCCTTCTGGCGGCAGATCGGCTGGAAGAAGTGCGACGTGAATTATTATGAGTTCGTGCTGAACGGGAAGAACATCACGAGATTTATAGGAGAGGACAATGAAGATTGACATCATTCCCGGCGGCGTGACGGCGGCTGCGGGCTTTAAGGCAGCCTGCTGCGCCGCGGGCATCAAGTACCGGGGGCGCACCGACATGGCGATGCTTCTCAGCGATAGGTCCTGCGCGGTGGCGGGCACCTTCACCAGCAACGTGGTCAAGGCCGCGCCGGTGGTGTGGGACCGGCAGATCGTACAGAATGTCAGGGCGGCTCGGGCCGTGGTGATCAACGCCGGCATCGCCAACGCGGCCACCGGTGAGACGGGCATGGCCATGTGCCGGCAGACCGCCGACTTCACCGCCAAGGCGCTGGGCATCCCCGCCGATCAGGTGCTGCTGGGCTCCACCGGCGTGATCGGGCCGAACCTGCCCCTCGACCGCATCACCGCGGGCGTGACCATGATGAAGCAGACGCTGTCGAACAACTTGGAGGCGGGCACCGCCGCCAGCAGGGCCATCATGACCACCGACACCGTCAACAAGGAATGCGCCGTGGCCTTCGAGCTGCCCGCCGCAAACGGTCAGGGCACCGTGAAGGTCCGCATGGGCGGCATGAGCAAGGGCTCGGGCATGATCCATCCCAACATGTGCACGATGCTGGCCTACATCACCACCGACTGCGCCATCGATTCGGCCCTGCTGCAGCAGGCTGTCAGCGACGTGGTGGCCGACACCTTCAACATGATCTCAGTGGACGGCGACACCAGCACCAACGACACGCTGCTGGTACTGGCCAACGGCGCGGCGGACAACGAACCCGTCGCCGCCGGGAGCGCGGCCTTTGCGGCCTTCCGCGAGGCGCTGTTCACCGTCTGCCGGACGCTGGCCATCCTCATGGCCGGGGACGGCGAAGGCGCGACCCACCTGATGGAAATGAAGGTGACGGGCGCCGACACCAAGGAACACGCCCGGACGCTGGCCCGCTCGGTGGTGGGCTCCAGCCTGGTGAAGGCGATGATCTACGGCAAGGATGCCAACTGCGGCCGGATACTCTGCGCGCTGGGCTACGCGGGCGTGGATTTCGACCCCGCGGTGATCGAGCTCTACCTGGTGGGCAAGGACGATACCCTCTGCTTCTACAGGAACGGCTGCGTGCAGGCCTTCGACGAAGACAGGGCGCTGGCGATCCTTTCCGAAAAAGAGATCCGATTCTGCTGCGACATGAAAATGGGCAGCGCGGAGGCCACCGCCTGGGGCTGCGATTTAACCTATGACTATGTGAAGATCAACGGGGATTACAGGTCCTAAAAGGAGCGATCATGGATAAACTGTTTTCCAACGCCGAGCGGGCCGAGGTGCTGGTGCAGGCGCTGCCCTATATCCGGCGCTACACCGGCAAGGTCGTGGTGGTGAAGTACGGCGGCAACGCCATGGTAAACGAGCAACTGAAGCAGCAGGTCATGGAGGACGTGGTGCTGCTGTGGCTGATCGGCGTAAAAGTAGTGCTGGTGCACGGCGGCGGCCCGGAGATCAGCCAGACCATGAAGGCCCTGGGCAAGGAGGCCGTGTTCGTGGACGGCCTGCGGGTGACCGACCGGGAGACCGTGGACATCGTGCAGATGGTGCTGGCGGGCAAGATCAACAAGACGCTGGTGAACCTGCTGGAGATGAAGGGCGGCCAGGCCATGGGCATCTCCGGCATGGACGGCCGGCTGATCGAGGCTGAGATCAAGGACGAGCGGCTGGGCTACGTGGGTGAGATCACTCATATCAACATCCAGCCGGTCACCGACCTGCTGGAGAAGGGCTACATTCCCGTGATCTCCACGCTGGGCTGCGACCGGGAGGGCAACGCCTACAACATCAACGGCGACACCGCCGCGGCCCGGGTGGCCGGGGCGCTGGAGGCCGAGCGCCTGATCATGCTGTCGGACATCCCCGGCCTGCTTCGGGACAAGGACGACCCCACCACGCTGATCCCCGAGCTTTCCGTCATGGAAGCGACCCGGCTGCGCCAGGAGGGCGTCATCTCCGGCGGCATGATCCCCAAGATGGAGTGCTGCGTGGAGGCCATTCGCCGGGGCGTGAAGAAGGTCATCATCATGGACGGCCGCGTTCCCCACTCCATACTGATGGAGCTGCTCACCGACGAAGGCGCAGGCACGATGATCAAAGGCGCGAGCTCGATGAACGAAGAACAACACAGAGACCATCAATTAGGAATGAGGAATGAGGAATGAGGAATACTCAGGCATTGGACAAGGCCTACATCGCCAACACCTACGCCCGGTTTCCGGTGGAGCTGGTTTCGGGCAAGGGGTCGCTGCTGAAGGGCGCGGACGGGAAGGATTACATCGACATGGGCTCCGGCATCGCCGTGAACGGCTTCGGCGCGGCGGACGACCTGTGGATGCAGGCCGTCATCGAGCAGCTGGGCA
Source organism: uncultured Eubacteriales bacterium (assembly GCA_902765305.1). Lineage (GTDB taxonomy): Bacteria > Bacillota > Clostridia > Christensenellales > Aristaeellaceae > UBA2862. The sequence continues at coordinate 30,758 of CACWZI010000002.1, read as the reverse complement.
AGCTCCCCCACAGTTCGAACCTCTACTATACAGAGCCTGGCGCGAAGCTGGCGGAGATGCTGTGCCAGCGCACAGGCATGAAGAAGGTGTTCTTCGGCAATTCCGGCGCGGAGGCCAACGAGTGCGCCATCAAGGTGGCTCGCAAGTACTCCGCCGACAAAAAGGGCCCGGGCTGCTACACCATCGTGACGCTGAAGAACAGCTTCCACGGCCGCACGCTGGCCACCCTGTCCGCCACCGGCCAGGACCACTACCACGAGCTGTACCAGCCGCTGGTGCCCGGCTTTGCGCACATCGCTCCCGGCGACATGGAAGCGCTGAAGGCCATCGACGCAAAGACCCCCGTGGCGGGCATACTGATCGAGTGCGTGCAGGGCGAGGGCGGCGTGGTGCCGCTGGAGGCCGGCTTCGTTCACGCCTTGGCGGAATACGCCCACGCGAACGACATCCCGCTGATGGTGGACGAGGTGCAGACCGGCAACGGCCGCAGCGGCGCGCTGTACGCCTACATGACCTTCGGCATCCAGCCCGACATCGTCTCCACAGCCAAGGGCCTGGGCGGCGGGCTACCCATCGGCGCGTGCCTGATGGGCGAAAAGGTGCAGGACGTGCTGACCCCCGGCGACCACGGCTCCACCTTCGGCGGCAACCCCGTGGCCTGCGCCGGCGGCGTGAGCATCCTCAGCCGCATCGACGACGCGCTGCTGGAGGGCGTGCGCCAGCGCAGCGCCTACATTTTCGAGCAGCTGACCGGCGCTCCCGGCATCGAGGGCGTCAGCGGTTTGGGCCTGATGATCGGCGTCAAGACGGCCAAGCCCGCCCGGGAGGTCGTCATGAAGTGCATCGACAACGGCGTGCTGTTCCTGACCGCCAAGGACCGGGTGCGCCTGCTGCCCGCCCTGAACATCCCCATGGACCTGCTGGAAAAGGCCGTGGCGGTTCTGAAAATGGCCTGCGCGTAATTTCAATTGAAGGGGTGACCGTTTCGGTCACCCCTTCAATCTCTGTCATGGTCGGTTATTTCACCGTGACCTTCACGCTGTTTCGCACACCGTTGTTGGCGATGGCATAGATCGTGCAGCTGCCCTTCGCAACAGCCTTCACCTTGCCATTGGCGTCGACGGTCGCCACATTCGCGTTGGTGCTGTAGAAGCGCACCTTTGGTATGTGCTGCAACACTTTCTTGCCGCTTTTAACACCCTTCATAGTCGCCTTGAGCGTCTTGCTCTTGCCTGCCTTCAAAGTCAGGCTGCTATGGTTCAGCTTCACTGACCTCGTGTTGCAGTAGTCAGCGTCATAACCTCCTGTCACAGTACAGGGTGCCATCGTTGGTGGAACCGGCGTTGACCAACTCCTGCGCAGAGCCGTAATAGGCCACGGTTTTCGCCGTCGGGGCTGTCGCGGTATCATTAGCCTTGTTCACGGTCAGCGTCGGGGAGGTTTCCGTCCCTGCCGTGTGAGTGTCCGACGCGGCGGTGCTGACCTTGACGGTGAACGTGCCGCACTTCGTGACGAGACACACACTTCCATCGCCATAACGTCCGCATGTGTTTTGACTTCCGCTCAGGCAACAGCGTCGTCCAACGGGAATATGGTCTTTCGATGCGGGGCAGTCATCCCTACAGCCATGCTGTTTACACTTCACAATATATGTTACCGCATACCACGCAAACTCGCTTCCGGCGCTGTGGCTTACAGCTTACCGGATGAATGTTTCCATCCCACTATGTGAAACGCCCTTCTGGGCGCACTACCTGACCCCAATGCTTCCGCATCTTTCATTCTGCCGGCAGAAAAAGATATCAGATGCAATAATATTTTGTCAGGAAATAGGTTCTGTCCCAATCGAGGATTGCTCTTTCGGATTCTTTCTCCGGATGGATATCGAATTCATCGAAGATCATCACCTGCCTGTCCTTCAGATCGTACAGCGGCCACACCTTTTCCTTTCCGTCGGGAGATGTGTCTGCGGTGAGAGACGGGTCGCCCGTTTTGGCAAACTGAACCCACATCTTGCGTAGGATTTTTGAGAAGGTCTCGTCAAAATCCCGCCCTGTCGTGTCTTTCTCGCGGTCGAATACCACAGGAAGCTCTATCGAGTGTCCGCTTCTCATCAACGGAATATCCGATTCCGGCGTGAAGAAATAGGTGTAGGATTTACCCCCCGCCATAGTCTGATTCTCCGAAAGTCTGAACAACGGCGCGATGAATGTAATCTGGTCGAACAGGCGGCTGGTGCTTGTATACGTTTCGGTCACATCGCCGGCATCCTTCATGTAGCTCTCTACCAGTGCTTTCTCTTCCTCCGTCAGCTGAGCAAGCTTCTTTTCCAGGCGGTCTGCGGCAAAGGCATTGTAAGGTTCCAGACCGAATCCACATATAAAATAGCCCATTTCGTCCTTATTGCAGCCCTGAAGGATATCCAGATCCTTCGCCGCTCCGTCTGCATAGGCTTCATAAGGATCCGCAGGAAGGAAACTGCCATCCCGTTCCGCCCATACGCGCAGTCCAAGCACGCCCGACGCATTCACCAGATCCTCGACATCCACCTTTTGCAGGTCAGCAACGGTCTTACAGCCGAGCTTATCCATCACCTCGTCGGTGCAGGCAATAGCCTCTTCTGTGGATCTGGTGAACACAGGAGACCCGCTCTGTGCTATAACACGCTGAAAATACTCGTGGGATCCCTCAACCAGTGGCAAAAGGGTCACGCTGGCACCACCGGCAGATTCTCCAAAGATGGTTACATTCTCAGGATCGCCGCCAAAGCCCTCAATATTCTCATGGATCCACTTGAGGGCCATCATCTGATCCATAAGTCCCAGATTCTGCGCATCCGGATAGTCATCACCGTCCGGCAGGTGGGACAGATGGAAAAAGCCGAAGACACCCACCCTGTACTCAATGGAGACGACGATGACATACGGGTTTTCCCTGACAAGATTGTGGGCTTCGTATAGCGGATCCACGGTTCCGCCCATTTCAAAGGCACCTCCATGAATCCATACCATCACGGGTTTCTTCTCCGCGCCGGTGTCGTCCGCCTTCCATATGTTCAGATGCAGGCAGTCCTCGCCCTGAACATAGAGGCTGGCCTTTTCGCCGACTTCCTCTTTCTGGCAAGGGGTCTTGCCATTATAATATGCTTCATAGATGCCATCATCGGCACCATATTCCACCGGAGCTTTCCAACGGTATTCTCCCACAGGCTGCTGACCTACAAAGGGAATGCCCTTATATGCGATGATATTATCATCCGTCTTTCTTCCGACAAAGGTGCCGTTCACACATTTGACCGCCAGCGACTTGTCATAATCACCGTCCATGATTGGCTTATTCTCGCCATACTGGGCCATTAATTCTTGCTTCACCTTCTCCGAGGATTCTATAGCTTCGAAGCCTGCGCCTGACACGTTAGTGTCATTGCTGCTCGCCGCGAAGCTGCTGCCGCAAAAGCTGATCACAGCCAGTGACAATGTCAGTGTCATTGCCATAGTCCTGGAAAAGCAATGTTTCATAACAATCTTCCTCCTAACTCCTAAATATTCTTATGCTATCGTTTGATGCTATTCGCCTTCAACTATCAGCTCATTTTCTTCCCGAAGAAATACACATCTCCAGACTTGTTATAGGCGAATCAGAACACGAAATACTTTGTCAGCGGATAGGTTCGCTCCCAGTCCACGATTCCATAGTCAGGCTCATATCCTTGATGGACATTAAATTCATCGAACACCATAATCGGCCTGGTATCAGAGTTATAAAGTTCCCACTGTATGGCCTTCCCGGTGGGAGATTCCCCGGCCGTCAGGGAAGGATCGCCCGTCTTGGCAAAATTCACCCACATGCGCTGCATGGTATGATTGAAGGCATCGTCGTAAGCTCTTCCGCTGAAGAAAGTCTCCTGTGGATTATTGAATACCGCCGCAAGCTCAGCCGCATGACCGGAGAGATAATTCGTTATCGAGCTCTCAACCCTGAAATAATAATGATATGTCCGGCCGCCTGCCGCTGTATGGTTCTCAGACATACGGAACGCGGGCGTAATGAAGATCATCTGATCTCCAAAACTGCGGGTCTTATAAAGGGCATTCCCCGGAGTATTGTCCAGAAACGCCCTGGCCTTTTCCAGGTCCTCTTTGGACATGGCCGCAAACCGGTTCTCTCTTCTCGCGGTAAAGAATTCGGTAAACCCATCCGGCGTCATAAAATGGACGAACTCGCCCATTTCGTCCTTGTTGCAGCCTTCCAGGAGATCGATCTGACTGGCCTCTCCCTTGAGATAAGCATCGTAGGGATCCAGTGGAATGAGATTGCCGTCCCGCTCCGGCCAGACCTCCAGGGAGAAAAGTTCCCCGACCACATCGGCAATTTTCTCCGGCGGAAGGGCGAGAAGATCGGCCACAGTCTCACAGTTCAGTGCCTTCAGCGCTTTATCTGCAGCTGCGATTGCCTCCTCAGTGGAGCTTGTAAAGGCGGGCGTACCGCTCTCGGCGATAACGCGGCGGATATAGCTCCTGGCCTCGGGGATCAGTGGAAGCAACGTGACGCTGCAGCCTCCCGCAGATTCGCCGAAGATCGTGACATTGTCCGGGTCTCCTCCGAAGGCAGCGATGTTCTCATGAACCCATCTGAGTGCCATCACCTGATCCAGGATTCCCAGATTCTGGGCATCCGGGTAATCTGCGCCGTCCGGCAAATGGGAGAGATGGAGAAAGCCCAGGCCGCCCAGACGATATGCGATGGAAACCAAAATAACGTCTCCATTATCCCTCACGAAATTGAAGCCGTCGTACAAAGGATTGATCGTGCTGCCCTGGGTAAATCCGCCGCCATGGATCCAGACCATGACCGGTTTTTTCTCAGACGTATCCGCTGTGTTTTTCCATATGTTCAGATACAGGCTGTCCTCGCCGAGCACGGCAAGGGATCCCGCGTCGTCCGCACTAATTGGCTGAAGGCAGCCCTTGGCAAAATGATAGGCCTCGTAAACGCCCTCATCCGCCTCGAACGGAACAGGCTTTTTGAACCTGTTTTCGCCGACGGGCTGCTGCCCGACATAGGGAATGCCTTTGTAAGAAACGACATCGTCTGTCTTTGTTCCCACGAAGGTGCCGTTCACGCACTTGACCGCCAGCGACTTGTCGTAGTTGTCGTCGGTGATCGGTTTATTCTCGCCGTAACGTGCCCTGATCTGCGCCATCATCTTCTTCGCTGCTGCCGCCGCCTCGGTGCTGACGGTTTCCCCCGCTATGCAACTGGCACTAAATACAAGCAACACCAGCGATAAAGCCAGCGCCACCGGGAAAAATCTGAAGATAAACCATTTTTTCATAGAATCTTTTACCCTCCCTTACAAATTTTAGAGCCCTCTTCCATCAACAGACCTATCCATTATATATACGATCCAACAGATGGGAGGGACAGTATAAAAGCAACGACAGGCTTTTGAGCCCACCGCTTAGGATTACTGCTCGCGCGCGGCGAGAATATCCGAAAGGTAACCAGGGGTAAAGTACTTGTCCATGAACTGATAGTAACCGACCAGGGGAAGCACGGCCTTGTACTGGTCGGACAGAAGGCCTTGTTCGATATGCATGTCTTCAGGCCCAGCAATGACCATGACGTTCTGGTCATCGGCCGAGTACTCCTTCCATTCGATCTGATCCGTCGAAGGGTTGCCGCAACGTGCAAAATTGGTCCACATCTGCTGAACAGTCGTGAAAATCTCATCGGGGATGTTCGTGCCATTGAAGGCGCTGTTCGTCCCGATACCGCGAAGGTTGAACACGAACATGAGTTCTACGGAATGCGCTGCTCCTATGTCCGGATTGCTGCCCGGGTACGACCAGTAGTAGCAGTACGTTTTGTTGAACGCGCTCTGCTCGTCAAGCTGCTGAAGCATGGGTACCCTAAACATAAGCTCATCTATGAACTCCGTCTCGATCAGTCCCGGCTCCTGGAACCTGCAGACCTGCTGGAATTCTTCATAATACTTCCTGTCCTCTTCCTTCAGGTAGGGAACTGCGTCGCCCACAGCGCGCTGGGCGAATATTTTTTGCTCTTCCAGGTTCAGGCTCGGGCCCTCGCCCATGAACAGCCTGGCTTCGTCAGCCGTGCTGCCTGCCATGATGATTATGTCCTTTGCGTAGCCCTTCTTGTACAGCTCAATGGGTGCCTCTGGGAGTACCTCAGTTCCGTAATAGGGACAAGATGTGAACTTGCCGACCGCTTCGACATAAGCCTTCTGGAGCTCCTCTTCGCTCAGAGCCATGATGTCGTCCATGGTCTTGCACCCGGTGTACTCGAGCAGTGCCTTCGTCTTGCTCTGCGCAGCTTCGCAGTCGATCGGGAAAGCCAGGGTGGTTGAGCCGCTCTGGGCGATAACCTTCTGGAAATACTGGTTTGCCTCCTTCATGACCGGCAGAATGGAGACCGAGCCGCCGCCAGCGCTTTGCCCGAAGATGGTCACGTTGTCGGGGTCGCCTCCGAAAGCGGCGATATTCTCATGCACCCACCGAAGTGCCATAGCCTGGTCGAGCAGGCCGTTGCAGGGCGCCGTCTTAAAGTTTTCGCCGCCGGGCACCGACGAGAAGTCCATGAAGCCGTACATGTTCAGGCGATAGTTAATGTTCACCAGGACGATGTCACTTTGCGCCTGGACGAGGTTGGCTCCGCTGTAGGAAGCCTCTGAACCCGAGCCAGTGACGTACGCCCCTCCGTGGATCCAGACCATCACCGGCTTCTTCTCGGTCTTGTCGTCGGCATTGACCCATATGTTCAAATAAAGGCAATCCTCGGAGCACAGCTTCTGCACGCAATCCGGATAGGCATCTGAGCCAAAAGCACTCTTTCCGTAGTACCTGGCCTCGTAAACCTGATCGCTCGCATCCACGTACTCCGGTGCCTTGAAGCGGCGCTCGCCCACGGGCGGCTTCGCATAGGGAATACCCAGCCACGACGCAATCCCGTACTCCTCGGTTCCTACGAAGGTGCCGTTCACACATTTCACGGCATGGGTCTCGTCATAGTCTCCCGTGATTTCACTGTTCAGGTTCTCGTAAGACTCAAATCTAACCAGATCCTTGAATTCCCTTTTCTCTTTCAATGCGTTCTCATCATTAAGACCAACATTATCAATCGTCTCAGATTTCTCTGTCTCGGCAATAACTGTTAAATTCATCCCCGGTATAAACCCGACAATCATTGCCAGCGCGAGTAAAAAGCCGAGTAGCTTCCTTCCTATTTTCTGTTTCATCCAAATTGCCTCCTTGTGATTTATTCTTTATATGACAAAAACCGCCGGACCTGACAGGGTATAGTAACCCCGTCAAATCCGACGGTTATCCATCACGAATATAATATTCAGTTTCAAGCGCCCCGCAGCCGCAAGACGCAAAAAGGGCGCAGTTAGCCCCTGCTCTGCTCTAAGGAGCGTAGGTCTATTCCGCATGGCTATCAAGCCCCTTTCCGTCAAAAATCTGAGAAGAATTTCTCATCTCATGTATCGGCCTGCCAGCGCAGATTCTTAACCCCCTGCATGTGAGCATAAAGATACACCTATATTATAGCAAAACTTGGGGCTGATTTCAACGGATTTTTCAGAAATTTTCCCGGACGAGAAACAGGCGAGAACCATCGCCTCGCCTGCAAAGAGTGTATCACAGCTGGAGTATGGGTGCAAGTACGGATTTGCTCATGTGATTACTCCCCATAAAAAAAGCTGGCAGCCACATCACCATTTTCACAGTGATATGCTGCCCGTCCATTCCCCTCAAATCTCGACCTCCACGGTCACCCCAGCCTTGAAAATCACCTCGTATATGTTCAGTTTTGACGTATTTGTTCCTTTTGTGGCGGCCTTTAAGGCCGCTGCTACAAAAGCCGTCGCTTCGGCGCTCCCTTGCCTCCAAGGCAATGGCCCCGCGCAAATGCGCAGGGCCTGTGGGGTGTGGCCAATACATGTAATGATAGAATTGATTTGGATATTGCAGAGAGGTTGCGAACAGTACCGGCTTTGCCGGTGCATGTGACTTCCTGCCTGGATCGCCCTCTCATCAGGCGCTCTTTTTATGCGCCACTGCCCACGCCGCACACCAGCTGCCAATCTCGATCAACGCGCGCCCCTGTTTTTGTCTATCCGGTATCCACGCCTCATTCCGCCCTGAAGCCGCGGATTGCGGCATCCAGCGCGGCCATGGTGGCGTCGCCCTCGCCGTGGATGAACTTGGCGGTGTAGCTGACGGTGCGGCTGCCGGTGGAATCCATCAGGCGCAGCATATCCACCAGCGTATCCCCCACATAGTAGGAATACAGGCCTGCGGGCAGCTGCTTGCCGCCGATCTCATAGCGCTCGATCTCCTGGACATCCGCCAGGGCTTCGCCGTATTTATTGCGCATGTGGGGCGTGTACTGCTCCTGGATGTATTCATAGGGTTCGCCCAGCAGGTCCTCGCTGCGGAAGACGATCACATAGGGGATCTTTCCGGCGTTCTGCGTGTAGATGGACAGGCCCGTGCCCTCCTGGTAGTCCCAGCTGTAGGCGGGATCGGCCATCGTGGTAAAGCCCTGCTCGTCACAGGCGATCACAGCCAGGTCCCCGTCGGGTTCCGTGTCGACGGGCGCCTGCACAGCGCCCCCGGCGGTCAGCGACGGCGAGAAGCCCGCCAGCGCCGCCACCTGCTGCGCCTCGGCCAGCAGCGCGTCGCCATAGCCGCCGTCGGCCCTGTCCAGCACCGCCGCGCCGTCGTAGACGGTGTGCTCGAGCGCCTTCGACCTGCCGCAGAGCAGGGCGGATTCGCCCAGCAGTCCGTCGTATTCAACGGTATAATAGGCCGCGTCGCCGGTGGCCGGGGCGTAGACCATATAGACGCGATAGCATTGGGGCGTTTCCTCGGGTCTGGGCATTTCGATCTGCATGACGGTCGCGCCGTCCGCAGTCGTATACACATGCTCTGCATAGTCTCCGGCCTGGTAGGGATATTCCACGCCGTTTTCATCCGCCAGGGAGCACCACAGCCGGTAAGTGCCGGATTCTTCCAGCACCTGCAGCATGTTGGCCGGATCGTCGTAGAAGTAGCGGGGCAGGGCGCTTTGCTCGAAGTGATAGCGGGCCCTGGTCAGCGTCACGCCGCCCGAACCGGAGGCATCCTGTGCCTTCGCCTGAGGCGCGTCGGCCTTTTCGGCCCCGGTGCCCGGATAGAATTCGACATTCCGAACCACGTCGTCGATCTGTTCGCACATCGCGTCGTATTCGGCCTGAATGCCTTCCTCCAGATAGGCCGGGTAATCGGTGGGCAGCTGCAGGTAGTAATTCATCGCGGAGGCCTCACTGAAGCCCAGATATTCAAAGCGGGGCAGCTGGGAAAAACTGCCGTTCACGCTGGCGCCCAGCATGAACAGGAAGCCGCCGCCGTCAACGCCCTCCGCAGCGTATTTTTCATGGCTGGCGATCTGGTAAAAGCGCACGCCGCCCTCCCCCGGCATGGCCATCACCTTGCCCCGCCAGTCCGCCGGCAGCTTCAGGGAAAGCTCCTGGAAATAGTAGATCGGGCTACCGTCCTCAAGGATGTCGTCGGTGTAGTCGAGCAGCGCCATCGGCTCCGCCAGGGCGGGCAGGGCCAGCGCCAGCAGCGCCAGCAGAAGGGCCGTCAGTCGTTTCATGGGATACGCCTCCTTATATAATAATCACATGTGCTTTACATCTGAAACACCTTCAAATTTACACTTGTATCATACAAAAAAAGCGCCTGCCTGTCAAGTACAGGTAGGCGCAGATCATCCTTTTTTATCAGAGGATTTTCACATACTTGGCAAGGATCCAGCCGCTCTTGCCGCTCCATTTCACCTTGATCCAGGGCTTGCCCTCGACGTACACCAGCTCGCCGGTATAGTTGGCGATGGCGCCGGACGTGGTCTTGGCGATGACGCGCTGGTTCTCGCCGGGCAGCTCGTGGATGTTGACGCCGGCCTTGACGGCCTGCACCTTCTGGTCCTTTCCGCCTGCGATCTTTTCCAGCTCTTCTGCGCTCAGCTCGTTGATAATCTCGTTGTTATCCATAATCACACGCTCCTTCTCACTGCTTGAGTCGATCGGTATTGTCCTTTGTTTCGTGAACAGTATACCGCGACCGCCGTCACAGAACCGTCACACAGGGTGTGCAATCCCGATCAATAGTGATCGAAGGTCTTTCTCTTCTTTAGGTATTGCGCAATCTTGCCCTGGAACTCCAGCACCAGCGGATCGTCCACAAGTTCGCCCATGCGCTCCTCCGCGTCAATTTCGACGACAATCATCAGATCATAGTCGTCCTCCTGTCGGCAGCTGCGATGAACCAACGGGTGGTTCAGCCAATCCTTCGTGCCGTCCAGCTCGCGGAAGTACTTCCTCAGCTTTTCCTGAACCTCCACCGGGTCCGTCCCGGGAACCAGCTTCAGCAATTCATAGTGTTTCATGGCAATGCTCCTTGAACGATAGCTTCTGATTTGTCGGGGAGAGATCATGTAGCGGCGGCAATTTGCCGCCATGGCATTTCAAAGATGTGAGGGAACGGTGGCGGCAGATTGCCGCCGCTACGGAAAATGCATCTCCCGACAAATCAGAAGTTACAGCGTGACCTCATCGCTGAACAGGTCAGCCAGTATCTTTTCCTTCACATCGCCGACGGTGGTCTCGCGGATCTTCTGCCGCAGGGGCAGCACGGAGCGCGGGGAGACCGACAGCTCGTCGATGCCGATGGACAGGAAGGTCTCGGTCAGCTCCAGGTCAGCGCCCAGCTCGCCGCAGATGCCGACCCAAACGCCGTTCTTGTGGGCGTTGTCGCAAACCATCTTCAGAAGCCGCAGCACTGCCGGGTGATGGGGATTGAAGAAGCGGCCCAGGTCGTTGTTCTGGCGGTCGCAGGCCAGGGTGTACTGGGTCAGGTCGTTGGTGCCGCAGGAGAAGAAGTCCACCAGCTTGGCCAGGCGATCGCTCATCACCGCGGCGGCGGGGGTCTCGATCATGATGCCGATCTGCACGTCGTCGGCGAAGGGCTTGCCCTCTGCCGTCAGCTCCTTCTTGACCTGCTCGCACATCTTCTTGGCTTCCTTGACCTCCCACACGCTGGTGACCATCGGGAACATGATGCCCAGCTTGCCGAAGGCGGAGGCGCGGTACAGCGCGCGCAGCTGGGTCTTGAAGATCTCGGGCCGGTTCAGGCAGATGCGCAGCGCGCGGTTGCCCAGAGCCGGGTTCTCCTCCTCGGGCATCTCGAAGTAGTCGATCTGCTTGTCCGCGCCGATGTCCAGCGTGCGGATGACGACCTCCTTGCCGCCCATGTCGGAGAGGACCTTCTTATAGGCCTCGAACTGGTAATCCTCACTGGGATAGTCGGAGCAGTTCAGGTACAGGAACTCGGAGCGGAACAGGCCCACGCCGCCGCCGTCGTTCGACAGCACCACGGGCACGTCCTCGGGGTTGCCGATGTTGCAGAACACCTTGATGCTCTGGCCGTCCCTGGTGACGTTGGGCTGGCCCTTCAGCTGCTCCAGCAGCTTCTGGCGCTTCAGCTGCTCCTCCCGCTTGGCCATCATCACGGCCTTTGTAGCCTCGTCGGCATCCAGGATCACGGTGCCGGTGGCGCCGTCCACGATGCAGTCGCGGCCCTCATATTCCGGCTTCAGCTGGTCGCCCACGCCGATGATAGCGGGAATGCCCATGGTGCGGGCCAGTATCGCCGTGTGGCTGGAGCCGCTGCCGCCCTCGGTGACGAAGGCCAGTATCTTGCTCTTGTCCAGCTGCACGGTCTCCGACGGGGCCAGGTCGTCCGCCGCCAGGATCACGGGCACGGGGCTGTCGATGCCGCCCTGCACCACGCCGGTCAGTATGCCGATGATGCGGCCGGAGACGTCCTTCACGTCGGCGGCGCGGGCCTGCATATAGGTGTCCTCCATCTGGGCGAACATGTCGGCGAACTGGGCGGCGGTATCGGTGACGGCGGCCTCGGCGTTCAGCTGTTCCTCCTTGATCAGGCCCTCGATGGCTTCGACGTAATCGTCGTCCTCGGCCATCATCTGGTGGGTTTCGAACAGGAACGCGGCCTCCTCGCCGGCCTCCTTGAGGGCCTTTTCATACAGCTCGCCCAGCTGCTCGATGGCCTTCTTCTGGGCGGCCTTGAAGCGGTCCCACTCGGCCGCGGTGTCCACCACCGTGATGCGGCGGATGACGCTCTTCGCGCGCTGATAGTAGTACAGCGGCCCCATGGCCACGCCGGTGGATACGCCTTTGCCCTGGATAGAAATCATATTTATCTACTCCTTTATTATTTTATTTCGCGCCGTACTCCACGCCGTCCAGGTCGTCGGAGTTGGTCAGCAGCACGGCCACGGTATCGCTGTAGCCGGCGGCCTTGATCTTCGCGCGGCTGAAGCGGATCAGGGGCTGGCCGGCCTTGACCTGGTCGCCCTCCTTCACCAGGCAGTCGAAGCCGTCGCCGTTCATGGCCACGGTGTCCACGCCCACGTGGATCAGCAGCTCCATGTCGTTGGCGGCGACGCCCACGGCATGCTTGCTCTCGGCCACAGAGGTGATCTCGCCGTCGAAGGGCGCGACCACGACCTCGTCGGTGGGCTGCACGCCCACGCCCACGCCCAGCACGCCGGAGGCAAAGGTGTTGTCCGGGATCTGGTCATAGGGGATGACGTTGCCCTTCACGGGCTGCAGCACGGTGCCGTTGGCGCAGCGGATGACGCTGGTGGTGGGCACCTCGAGCCGGGCAGGTGCCGGGGCGGGGGCCGCAGCGGCCGGGGCCGGGGCGGGAGCGTCTTCCCTCCAGATGATGGTGGTCAGGATGAAGGCCACGCCTGCGGCGATCAGCAGCTCAACCAGGTACAGCGGGATATTGTTCACCGCGGGGATCGCGGGAATGCCGGTGACGCCGTACACGGGCGCGCCCAGCTTGAACAGGCTGCCGAACAGGGAGCCCACAGCGCCGCCGGCCATGCCGCAGATGAAGGGCTTCATGAAGCGGAAGTTGATACCGAAGATGGCGGGCTCGGTGATGCCCAGGGAGGCGGACAGCGCGGACGGGAACGCCACGGACTTGGTCTTCTGGTTCTTCACCTTCAGCGCCACGGCCAGGCAGGCGCCGAACTGGGCGAAGTTGGCCGCGGAGGCGATGGGCATCCAGGTGTTCAGGCCGGTCTGGGCGATCATGCCGGCCTCGATCACGTTGTACATGTGGTGCAGGCCCATGACCACGGTCCAGGGATAGATCGCGCCCATGACCACCGAGCCGAACAGCGAGCTGGCCAGCCACTTCGCGCCGGTCAGCACCCAGTTCTCAAGCACCGAGAACACGGGCCCGATGATGGTGAAGGTGACGAAGGAGGTGATCAGCACGGTGCACAGCGGGGTGACGAACAGGTCGATCATCTCCGGCACCTTCTTGTGCAGCCACTTCTCGACCACGCTCATCAGCAGCACGGCCAGTATGACAGGTATCACATGGCCCTGGTAACCCACTTGTTGGACGTTAAAGAAGAACAGGTGCCAGGTTGGTATCTCTCCGGCTGCGTAGCTGCCCACGGTCCAGGCGTTGATCAGCGCGGGATGGACCATCATCAGGCCGACGACCGCGCCCAGGAAGATGTTGCCGCCGAACACGCGGGCGGCGGAGATGGCCACCAGCACTGGCAGCAGCGCGAAGGCGGTGTTGGCCACCAGGTCCAGGAAGGCGAACCAGTCGCTGTTACCAAAGGCGGGCCAGAACTTCGGGATGGCTTCGACGATACCCATCATCAGGCCGGAGGCCACGATGGCGGGCAGAATCGGGACGAACACGTCGCCGGGGGTCTTCAGGATCTTCTTCCACAGGGGCATCTTGCTGGCCGCCGCGGCCTTGACGTCGGCCTTGGTGGCGGCGGAAGCGCCGGTGACGGACAGGAATTCGTCGTAGACCTTGTTGACGGTGCCGGTACCGATGATCAGCTGCAGCTGACCGTTGGATTCGAACATGCCCTTGACGCCGTCGACGTTCTCCAGGGCCGCCTTGTTGACCTTGCTGTTGTCGGCGATGACCAGCCTGAGGCGGGTCGCGCAGTGCGCGGCGCTGATGACGTTGGATCCTCCGCCGATATTGGCGGCGATCTCTTCAGCGCATTTCCGATAGTCCAGTGCCATAGATTTCTCTCCCCTTCTTCTAAGTTCCGGGATTTCTGCGCCCTTCCGGCGGAAAGCGCGCATAAATCCCCGATTAATCATCATTTTACTATAACCCGGCATAAATGTAAAGTGGAAAGCGCGTTTTGTCTTGGTTTCGTTAAATATATTAAGATATAGAAACAACGTCAGGGGCGGCCTCAATTCATTGGCCGCCCCTGACGTTGTTTTCCTTCGTCCGTCATTGCAGCGCCGTGAGCGTGCAGCTGCCGTCGGTGATCTTCAGCGCCGTCTTTGCCTTCAGGGTGATTTTGATACTGTCCCCCGCCTTCATGTCGTAGCGCTTCAGCACGTCGCCGTAATCGCCGATGATCTCCACGGTCATGTCGATCACTTCCTCCATCAGTCCCCCCAGCGCCCCGAACAGCGAGCCGTATTCGCTGCCGCCGCCGTCCAGCTTATCAAAAGCGCCACTCAGGGAACCATAGGCGTCCTTCATCTGTTCCCCCGCCGTGGCGGTGCAGGTCAGCGTGTAAGCGCCGGCCTCGATGTCCTCGCCGACGATGTACTTGCCCTCCCGCAAAGTGCGGGGCTCCACCTCCTGGGCAAGGGCCGCGCCCGCGCCAACGGCTGCCAGCAGCGCCAGCGCGACGATCAGAGTCACGTATTTTTTCATCTGTCCTACCCCCTTCGTGATTGGTGCCTGGATTATACCACGCAAAGGGACGGCGGTTGTCGGAGATGTCCGACAAGTGCGTAAATTCTGATTTGTCGAGCTAGCGCCCAGATAATAGGAATAGCTATCGCCGCGCTCCAAAAGCCTTCCCCAGCAGGCAAAGCCTGCGTTTCAGGGGAAGGTGGCCCGCGTAGCGGGTCGGATGAGGTCGGTTCCCCCGCGGTTACGCTGGTTTGCACGCATCCTTGCAGGAGAACGACCTCATCCGTCTTTCGACGACGCGTAGCTAGTCCTTTAGGACAAAAACGCAAGCGTTTTCGCCGAAATCCACCTTCCCCTGAACCGGCAGCTTCGCTGCCTGGGGAAGGCTTTGGGATGCCGCATCATCTCGCCAAATCAGAATTTTCCTCGCGGTAAAAACAAGCCCTCATATGGAGGCCGACGCCTACCATCATCAAAAGGAGCGATGTATATGCCGCAAAGCTACGACCACACCGTCACCGGGCGGGTAATCCGCCGCCTGCGCCTGGAGCGCGGGATGTCCCAGGAGATCCTCTCCGGCCTTGCCGCCCTCTCCCGCAGCCATCTGGCCGAGATCGAAAGCGGGAAGGACAACGCGAGCGTCGAAACCCTCTGGCGGATCGCCGGAGGGCTGGACATCCGCCTGAGCGAGCTGATTCGCCGGGTGGAGGAAGAAATCGAGCGAAGGAAATAGTAAAACTTGGCTCTATACGAAAGCTTACATTCGTATAGAGCCAATACTGTTATTGTTCACATCGGATACCTTATAATCCTTGTGAAACATAGCTTCATATTGCTCCACAAAGAGGCAGGCCACTTCTTCCATTATCATTTGATCCGCCACGATATTCCATCCTCCAGAGGCTTCCATCAAATCAGTGATTTATCACTATTCTACCACACAAATTTTCAGTTTAGTGATATATCACTAATATTTAATCTTCCCCTGTCCTATCATAGTGACAGATTACTTGGAGGATTGGCCTATGACAACCCAGGAAGCCATCGCTGCCCGAATTCGGGCGCTGTGCCGGGAGCGCGGGATCACGCCGAACGGACTGGCCAATCTCTCTGCCGTTTCACAGAGCACGATCAAGAGCATATTGAACGGCGAAAGCCAAAATCCGGGGACCGTTACGATCAAGAAGCTCTGCGACGCCTTTGAGATCACCCTCGGGGAATTCTTTTCCACCCCAGAATTCGACGCGCTCGAACAGGAAATCAAATAAAAATATGGCGCCGTTCCAAACAGCGCCCTTTTTATTCCCTTATTTGAAGCCACACCCAGTATTTATGGGAACTCCAGAAGCAATCTACTACGCCTTTTTATCTGCGTCTCAATCATACCTGTCCATTCTCCCGGCAAATTATAATGCGAATGCCGCTTAAACCGGAATCCCAGCAGATGCCGCAGCTGCTCCCGATTCCTATCGTTCATCATGGCGCGCGCCATTTCCACATAATCCTCATAGGCGCGCGGGGCGAGGGTATCGGCGTACTCCCGGAGCTTTTCCGGGCTGGACATGAACTCGGCCCCGGCAAAGTTGAAAAGAGAATTACCGTGGTCAAAGAGCGGTGCCGAGGCGACGATCCTGTTCGTGGTGTTGTCGATCAGGAAGCCGAAGTTGCCGAAGTGCCGGTCGGTATTGCAGATGACGGCGTCGAACACGACCATATCCCGCAGGGCCTGGAGGTATTCCGGGCCCAGTTCCTCATAAAACGCCCTCACGGCCGAAAAGCCGCCGTGGGTCACCAGGCGTCCCACGGGCATGAAGGAGACATCCCGGCTGGTGAACAGCTCGCAGGTGGAGCAAAGCTGACCCTTCCACCTGGACAGGCCGTAGCGGATGGCGTTGATGCCCGTGGTCTCGGCCACTTGGGCGGCATAGTATTCGGAATAGGGCTCGAAGCCGGCGTTGGACGCGCCGGAGGTGCCGCCCTTGTACAGCTTCACCTTGCCGTCGATCCTGCGCCAGCACTTGGGCAGCATGCCGTTGGTGGTCAGCTCCGGGGTGGAAACCAGCGAAGAGCGAATGCTGCTGCCGTAGCCGGTGAACGCGATCAGGCCCAGGATTCCACGACCCAATAGCTGTCGTTCAGGGACAGCCCCTTGCAGACGGCGATGATGGACATGGGCCGGTTGATGCTCAACCCGCAGCGGGCCAGCAGCGCGCCCACATAGGCGCGGTTCTTGGGGATGATGCGCTTCTGAATCCAGCGGCTCAGGCCCTCCGGCGACAGGGCGAGATCGAGGGGAAGCAGCGCCTTCTTTTCCTCGTTGACCCATTCGACCCGCAGCTGGGGTGAGGCCGTGTTCTCCACAACGCTGAACCGCAATAGCGGGATATCGAACTGTTTCAATATATAGCCCATGAGCGCACCTCCTCCCCCGTTTCATTACTTATATTTTACCCGAAAACAAGCCATATATCAAGCGTTTATTCTTCATGCTCCAGCACCCAACTGTACAACTCCTCATATCTCATCTTTCCATCCGCAACAGAAAGCCCGACCTGAACAAGTTCTTCATCGGTACAGGAAATTCGAATGCCGTTCATTTCTAAAAAGGAAAGCATAACATATATGCCAATGCGCTTGTTGCCATCGACAAAGGCATGGTTGGAAATCAGGGTATAGCCGAGCCGCGCACCCTTTTCCTCTTTCGTGGGATAGAATTCCTGATTCCCAAAACCGGCGAAGGCTCCCTCCAGGGCGGAGTCCAGCAGGCCCTGATCGCGCACGCCGATGCTGCCGCCGGTGGCTTCCGCCAACAGCTGATGGAGGAGCAAGACCTTTTCTCTTGAAAACCTGATCATTTCGCCAGCTCCTCAAAGGCCGCCCGGTGTTCCTTCAGGATTCTGGCTGCGACAAACTCCAGCTTCTCGTCCTCGGTCATTTCGATCTGCGGCTCCTTGTCCAGGTCGATCACCAGCAGCTTGGGCCGATTGTTCTTGAAAATGACGACCCTGCCCTTCTTCTCCGCCATTCTGGCGACGCGGGAGAAGTTCTGGTTGGCCTCCGTCGCGGTTACGATTTCGTTCGTATCAATCTTCAAAGTATACCACCTCGAATACTATTATATCGAATATTAGGTAAAAATCAACCTATTTCATCCAGTGTCCTCTCTTTTCCCCAATTTTATCATTTACAAACCCTTTTTAATATGATAGAATAATCATGGTATCATCTGTGCTACGTGTATGCATTGATCACGATGTACGGATGCAAGCCCCGATGGGGGAATAAAATCTACTATATTATAAAGGGGAGTCGAGCATCGTGAAAGACACCTTTCGCGGCGGCGTTCACCCGGCAGGGCGCAAGGAACTGAGCCGGGACGTCCCGCTGCGCGAATTCCTGCCGACGGGCGAGATGGTTTTCCCGCTTGCCCAGCACATCGGCAAGCCGGCCAAGCCCATCGTGAAAAAGGGCGACACCGTGCTGGTGGGCCAGCGCATCGCCGAGGCGGACGGCTTTGTTTCCGCCCACGTCATCAGTTCCTGCTCCGGCACGGTGAAGGGCATCGAGAAGCGGCTCACGCTGATGGGCTCGATGGCCGACTGCATCGTGGTGGACAACGACGGCCAGTTCACCCCCGCCGAGGACTACACCCGGCGGCAGGACACGGCCGCCATCGCCAACGGGGACATCCTCTTCCGCATCCAGAGCGCGGGCATCGTGGGCCTGGGCGGCGCGGGCTTTCCCACCCACGTCAAGCTGCAGCCCAAAAACCCGGATCTGATCCGCTATGTCATCGCCAACGGCGCGGAGTGCGAGCCCTACCTGACCTGTAACGACCAGCTGATGCGCACCGAAGCCGACGCCATCGTCGAGGGCCTGGAGCTGGTGCTTCGGCTGTTCCCCAACGCCGAGGGCGTCATCGGCATCGAGCGCAACAAGCCCGAAGCCATCGAGGCCATGCAGAAGGCCGTCTCAGGCAAGGCCCGCATGCGGGTATTGCCGCTTAAGACCAAATACCCCCAGGGCGGCGAGCGCAGCCTGATCCAGGTGGTCGCCGGCGTGGACTTCCCCATCACCAAGCTGCCCGCCGACGTGGGCTGCGTGGTGGACAACGTGGGCACGCTCTACGCCATCCAGCGGGCCGTGGTGTTCAACGAGCCTCTGTACAAGCAGGTTTTCACGCTGACCGGCGACGCGGCGGCGAAGCCCGGCAACTGGATCGTGCGCGACGGCGCCAGCTTCGCGGAGCTCTTGCAGGCCTCCGGCGGAATCAAGGACGGCGTGCTCCTGAAGAAGGCGCTGGTGGGCGGCCCGATGATGGGCATTGCGCTGGGCAGCCTGGACGTGCCGATCCAGAAGCAGAACAACGGCCTGACGCTGTTGACCGAGGACCCCAACGAGCTGGCCGAGGCCCAAATGACCGCCTGCCTGCACTGCGGGCGCTGCACCACCGTCTGTCCGGTGGGCCTGCTGCCTCAGCTGATGGCCGACGCCGCCATCGACCGCGACTACAAGCGCTACGAAGAGAAGCTGTACGGCCTGGAGTGCATCCAGTGCGGCAGCTGCACCTACATCTGCCCGGCCAAGCGGCCCCTGATGCAGATCTTCAAGCAGACCAAGGCTGAAATCATGGCGCAGAAGCGCGCCCAGCAGGCGGGAGGTAAAAAATGAATACGATGCTGAATCTATCCTCCAGCCCCCACGTAAGGGACCGGTGGACCACCGCCTACATCATGCGGGTGGTGCTGCTGGCGCTGTTGCCGGCCACGCTGGTGGGCGTGATCCACTTCGGCATTCACGCGCTGCTGGTGGTGCTGCTGAGCGTGTTCACCGCCGTGCTGTGCGAGCTGGTGTTTGACAAGCTGTGCCACAAGCCGGACACCTGGAAGGACGGCAGCGCCGCCGTGACCGGCCTGCTGCTGGCCCTGTCGCTGAGTCCGTCGGTGCCGCTGCACCTGCCGGTGCTGGGCAGCATGTTCGCGATACTGATCTGCAAGTGCTGCTTCGGCGGCCTGGGCAAGAACTTCATCAACCCCGCCCTGGCCGGGCGCTGCTTCCTGCTGATCTCCTTCAGCAGCGCCATGTCCGCCTTCTCCCCCGACGCCGTCTCCTCCGCCACCCCGGTGGCGCTGCTCATGAACGGCGACGCGGTGAGCGTCACCAAGATGTTCCTGGGCCTGACCAACGGCGTCATCGGCAACTCCGCGCTGGCGCTGCTGGCGGGCGGCCTGGCGCTGTGGGCCTTCGGATTCATCCACGGCCAGATCTGCTTCTCCGTGCTGATCATGTTCACGCTGACGATCGGGCTGTTCGGCGGCCAGGGCTTCAACCTGCCCTTCCTGCTGGCCCATATCAGCGGCGGCGGCGTTGTGATGGCGGCCTTCTTCATGGCCACCGACTACGTCACGTCCCCCGTCACCCGGCTGGGCCAGGCGATCTACGGCTGCCTGATCGGCCTGCTGGGCGGCATCTTCCGCCTGTACGGCGGCACCGCCGATTCCTTCAGCTACTGCGTGATCACCGGCAACCTGTTCACCCCGCTGATCGACCACTACATCGTGTCCAGGCCCTACGCCTTCACGAAGTATTCCATCATCCGGCAGGCGCGGGCCTCCGGCATTCCGCTGTACAAGCGCATCCCCCGCCCGGCCCTGGTGCTGACGGTGATCGCCGCCATCGCGGGCCTGGCCCTCAGCGGCGTCTACGGCATGACCAAGGACATCATCGCCGACCAGCAGCGTGCGGCCCAGGCGGCCTCCTACCTGGTGGTCTGCCCCGACGCCGACCACTTTGAAACCGACGAGGCCCTGGACAAGGCCATCGCCGACATGAATGGCGAGACCTACGGCTCGGCCTTCGGCCGGGTGACCATCAACGAGGCCTTCACCGCCATCGACGCACAGGGCCAGGTCACCGGCCACGCCATCAGCGTCACCACCGCCGACGGCTACCACGGCAACGTCACCCTGGCGGTGGGCATCGACGACGACGGCACGCTGAACGGCATCTCCTTTACCGAGCTGAACGAGACCGCGGGCCTTGGCATGCGGGTGGACGAGGACGAATTCAAGGGCCAGTTCGCCGGCAAGGCCGTGGAGAGGTTCACGCTGAACAAGGCCGGCGGCTCCACCGCCGATGACGAGATCGACAGCGTCTCCGGCGCGTCCACCACCTCCGGCGCGGTGGTCAACGCCGTCAACGCCGCCCTCGACTTCTACAAAAACACGGTGAAGGGGGGAGCCTGAGCATGAAGAACAAGTACATTGAGCGCCTGTACAACGGCGTCGTCAAGGAAAACCCCACGCTGATACTGATGCTGGGCATGTGCCCCACACTGGCGGTGTCCACCCGTGCCATGAACGGCATCGGCATGGGCCTGTCCACCACGGCGGTGCTGATCCTGTCCAACCTGGTGATCTCACTGCTGCGCAAGGCCATACCCGATCAGGTGCGCCTGCCCAGCTACATCGTGATCGTGGCCTCGCTGGTGACGGTCACCGAGCTGCTGATCCAGGCCTACCTGCCCTCGCTGTACGCCGCGCTGGGCATCTACATCCCGCTGATCGTGGTCAACTGCATCATCCTGGGCCGCGCCGAGGCCTACGCCAACAAGCACACCCCGCTGCTGTCCGTGATGGACGGCCTGGGCATGGGCATCGGCTTCACGCTGGCGCTGACGCTGGCGGCCCTGCTGCGCGAGATCCTGGGCAACGGCACCGCCTTCGGCGTCCAGCTGCTGCCCAAGAGCTTCGAGCCCATCGGCATCTTCATCCAGCCGCCGGGAGCGTTCCTGATCATCGCCTTCATCATCGCGGTGATGAACGCCATCGGCATCAAGACCCGCCAGCGCAAGCTGGTTGAGAGCGGCTGCGACGGCATGTGCGCCAATTGCGCCGCCGCCTGCGATAAATCCGGGGAGGTGAGCGCCAAATGAACAGCAGCCTGATCATGATCATCATCTCCGGCGCGTTGATCAACAACGTGGTGCTGAACCAGTTCCTGGGCATCTGCTCGTTCCTGGGCGTGTCCAAGCAGATGAAGGCCTCCGCCAGCCTGGGCGGCGCGGTGATCTTCGTCATCACCATCGCCTCGGCGGTGGCCAGCCTGCTCTACGACTATGTGCTGGCCCCCCTGGGCCTGGACTACATGAAGACCATCGTGTTCATACTGGTCATCGCGGCCCTGGTCCAGATCGTGGAGATGTTCCTGAAAAAGAAATCCCCGAGCATGTACCAGGCGCTGGGCATCTACCTGCCCCTGATCACCACCAACTGCGCGGTGCTGGGCGTGGCCCTGACCAACGTGCAGGACGGCTACAACTTCACCCAGTGCGTGTTTTCCGGCTTCGGCACGGCCGTGGGCTACACCATCGCCATCGTGCTGCTGGCCAGTATCCGCAGCCGCATCCGCGAGGAGGATCTTCCCGCCCCGCTGCGCGGCGCGCCCATCGTACTGATTTCCGCGGCGTTGATGTCCATTGCTTTCATGGGCTTCTCCGGCCTGTCGTTCTGACGGAAGGGGGATAGGCATGATAACCATCATCATTACTACGCTTGTCATCGCCGCCATCGGCATGGTGGTCGGCGTGGGCCTGGTATTCGCCGGCGATAAATTCAAGGTGGAAGTGGATCAGCGGGAGAGCGCCGTGCGCGAGTGCCTGCCCGGCAACAACTGCGGTGCCTGCGGCTTCGCCGGCTGCGACGCGCTGGCGGCGGCCATCGCCAAGGGCGAGGCACCGGTGAATGCCTGCCCGGTGGGCGGCGCGCCGGTGGCCCAAAAGGTCGGCGAGATCATGGGCACGAGCGCGGAAGCAACCGAGCGCAAGGTGGCCTTCGTGCGCTGCAAGGGCAGCTGTGACGTGACCCACAACCAGGGCCACTACATCGGCATACAGGACTGCCGCAGCGCCGTGCTGGCCGGGCTGAACCTCACCGATTGCGGCTACGGCTGCCTGGGCCTGGGTTCCTGCGCCACCGCGTGTCCCCAGGACGCGATCCAGGTGGTGGACGGCGTGGCCATGGTCAACCGCAAGCGCTGCATCGGCTGCGGCCTGTGCGCGAAGGCCTGCCCCAGGGGGCTGATCGAACTGGTACCCGCCTCCAAGCGGGTCATCGTGCAGTGCTCCAACCACGACAGGGGCCCCCTGGTCAAGAAGGTGTGTACCGCCGGCTGCATCGGCTGCATGCTGTGCACCAAGCAGTGCGAGTTTGACGCCATCCACGTCACCGGCAACCTGGCGCAGGTGAATTACGACAACTGCACCCAGTGCGGCAAGTGCGCCCAGAAGTGCCCCGCCAAGGTCATCACCCTGCCTCCGGCCAACTGACGCCGGACGGACGATAAGGAAGGGATGATAGATATATGGAAAAAAAGACGATCGCCATGCTGGTGGTATCGGCATTGATCCTGATCCTGGGGGTCGTATTCGCCTGCGGCATCGGCCGGGGCGGCGAGGTGATCTACCAGAAGCCCGGTCCCTATACCGCCGAGCGCAGCAACGATTACAGCAATGTGCAGGTGGCCATGACCATTCAGGGCGACCAGATCCTCGATGCCGAGATCACCTCGTCCGGCGACAACGATCTGCTGACCGACGAGCTTCGCGCCCAGTGGGCCGATTCCATCGTGGCCAACCAGTCCTATGAGAACGACGTGATCTCCTCCGCCTCGCTGAAGTACTCCGCCGACTCCGTCAAGGAAGCCGCCGCGGACATCTTCACCCAGGCCGGACTGCCCACGCCCGAGCCCGCGGCCACGCCCGAGCCCGAACCGGAACCGGAACCTGAGGCCGAAGCCCCCGCCGATGAGGCGGCTACGCCGGCCGACGGCGAATTCCACGTGGAAAAGACCACCGACTTCAGCACCATCGACGTGGGCATCACCGTCGAAGACGGCAAGATCACCGACGCCAGCGTCACCTCCGCCCCCCTCGAGGGCCAGGTGGACATGCTCACCGACGACATCCGCAGCGCCTGGGCCCAGCAGATCGTGGAGAAACAGGCCGTGGACGCCGTCTCCGGCGTCACCGTCTCCTCCGACGCCGTGAAGGAGTCCGTGGAGCAGCTGATGGTCCAGGTCAATGGCGGCGGGGAAGCCGCGGGCCTGGCCGACGGCACCTACCAGATCCAGGAGACCACCGATTTCAGCACCATCGACGTGGAGATGACCGTCGAAAATGGCGTGATCACCGCCGCGAAGGTCTCCTCCGAGGGCGCGAACGACCTGCTCACCGACGACATCCGCAATGCCTGGGCTGAACAGATCGTTGAAAAGCAGGCCGTGGACGCCGTCTCCGGCGTCACCGTCTCCTCTGCCGCCGTGCAGGAGGCCGTCGACGAGCTGATGGCCCAAGCCGCAAGCGGCAGCGAAGCCGCCGCGGACGACGGCAGGATCGCCGCGCTGGAGGTCGCGCTGGCCGAAGCGCAGGCCCGCGCCGAGGCCGCCGAGGCCAAGGCCGCCGAGCTGGAGACCGCCAACACCGCCGCCGAGGCGAAGGTCGCCGAGCTGGAGGCCGCCGCTGCCGCACTGGCCGTGGCCGGCGAAGCTCAGGCCGAACCCGAAGCCGAGGCCTCCGGACTGACGGACGGCACCTACGCGGTTCGCAAGACCACCGATTTCAGCGACATCGACGTCGCCGTCACCGTGCTGGACGGCAAGCTCACCCAGGCCGCCGTGTCCTCCGAAGCCCTTGATGGCCAGGTAGACATGCTCACAGACGACATCCGAAACGCCTGGGCCGAACAGATCGTGAACAACCAGGCTGTGGATGCCGTCTCCGGCGTCACCGTCTCCTCCACTGCCGTGCAGGAGGCCGTCGACGAGCTGATGGCCCGCGCCGCAGGCGAAGAAGCAGAAGCTGCCGAGGCTCCCGCGACCGAAGCCGGCAATTCCGACATCTCCCGCTTCGTGCGCCCCAGGCCCGTCTCCGGGACCGCGAGCGCCGAAGCCGCACCCGAGGTTGAATCCATGGGGCTGGTGGACGGCACCTACGCTGTGCGCAAGACCACTGATTTCAGCGACATCGACGTCGCCGTCACCGTGCTGGACGGCAACCTCACCCAGGCCGTCGTATCCTCCGAAGCCCTTGATGGCCAGGTGGACATGCTCACCGACGACATCCGCGGCACGTGGGCCGAACAGATCGTGAACAGCCAGGCCGTGGATGCCGTCTCCGGCGTCACCGTCTCCTCCAACGCCGTGCAGGAGGCCGTCGATGAATTGATGGCCCGCGCCGCGGGCGAGGAGGCCGAAGCCGAAGAAGCTACCGAGGCTCCCACGACCGAGGCCGAAAGCTCCGACATCTCCCGCTTCGTCCGCCCCAGGCCCGGCTCTGCCGTCGTGAACGCCGAAACGGATGCCGGGGAAACCGCCTCGACCGAGGCCGTAAGCACCGACATCTCCCGCTTCGTCCGCCCAAGGCCCGGTTCTGCCGCCCCGAGCGCCGAAGCGGAGGCCGCTGAGGCTGCCGTGTCTGAGGCAGAAAGCTCTGACATCTCCCGCTTTGTGCGCCCCAGGCCCGGCTCTGCCGCCAGTGCCGAAGCGGAGGCCGGGGAGGCCGCCGCGTCCGAGGCTGAAAGCTCCGACATCTCCCGCTTCGTCCGCCCCAGGCCCGGAACCCAGGCCGCCGCAGATGAGAATGAGGAAGCTGACGCGGCTGAGCTGACCGAAGAAGAGCGCCTCAAGGCCATCCTTCCCGGCATCGTCACCACGATGGGCGACAACCGGGAGAACAGCTACGTGGTGGACTACCTGGAGCAGGACCCCTACCTGGTGAATATCTACGAGGGCTACGGCTTCGCCAAGGACTACGGCAGCGCCCGCGGCCACGAGTACACCCTGGAGGACGTGGCCAAGACCCAGCGCCCCCACCCGAAGGCCAACTGCATCACCTGCAAGACCCCGGACCTGCACAAGATGATCGAGGAACAGGGCGTGGCCGTGTACTCGATGCCCTTCAACGAGGTGTTCCCCCAGATGACCAACAACGTCAGCTGCTACACCTGCCACGGCGACGACATGGGGGCCGGCGGCGCGTTGAAGGTCACCCACCAGTACGTGAACGAGGCCCTGGGCGAGAACGTGGCCCGGATCGACCCCGCCACGCTGTCCTGCGGCCAGTGCCACATCGAATACTACTTCACCCCCGCCGACAGCGAGACCATGATGCCCTACCACAGCGTCGAGGAGATGACGCCCGAGGCGATCCTGGCCTACTACGACGGCATGGGCTTTGCCGACTGGACCCAGGAGAGCACCGGCACCGCCATGCTGAAGGCCCAGCACCCCGAGATGGAGACCTTCCTGCAGGGCAAGCACGCGGCGTTCCTGAACTGCGCCGACTGCCACATGCCCACGGAAACCACCGACGCGGGCGTCGCCTACCGCAGCCATATGCTGGTCAGCCCGCTGGAAAACGAGGCGCTGCTGGCCAGCTGCGCCCAGTGCCACGGCGACACCGACATGACGGCCTTCGTCAAGGGCATCCAGGAAAAGGTCACCGCCCGGGAGACCGAGGTGGGCAACAGGCTTTCCGCCATGAAGGACGCCCTGGCCGCCGCAGTGGCCTCGGGCACCTGGGGCGAGGACGACCTGAACGCCGTCCGCAAGCTGCATCGCGAGGCCCAGTGGTTCTTTGACTACTGCTACGTGGAGAACTCCGAGGGCGCCCACAACAGCGAGCTGTCCATGCACTGCCTTGACACCGCCGACGCCAAGATCGACGAGGCCATGGCGCTGCTGGACCCGCAGACGACCTGAGCGACTCCAAACCCTGTAGGGGCGGCGATGCGCCGCCCCTACAATTGCATAGTAACGCATTTTAATGCGTCAGGAACCAACGCTCACACCGACACGGCGATACCGCCCACACTCCTCTTACACACAAGGGAGGCACTGACAAAACCTATGGCTGAAAACATCACAGGCTTTCAGGATTACCTTAAAAAAGAACTTGAGAACACCAAGGGAATCTACGTGCCGGTCAGGGCGGGATTCCTGCGCCGCCTGTTGATCCGGCGGACCGCCTGTAAAAACCTCCACCCCAACCCGGAGGATGAATTCTGCATACCGACCATCGGTCCCAATTCGGGCATCATTTCCAAATACAGCCAGGATTTCCGCAGGTTCGGGACCCGTTCCTCCGTCGAACACGACGTCGAACCGCTTACAGTGGATAAAATACGCCCCAGCGGGTATCTGATACTGAACGGCCATCATCGGTGGGCCGCGGCCATCATGACCGGGCAGCGCAGCCTGCCGATCCGGATCGTCGACCTGCCCATGGAAGAGGACATCCAAAAGATGCTCCAGCGTTCCCGGAGCGATCGGCGCGTGACCCTGGACCTGGATGAGGTGGTTTTCCGCTCCATGGACGACGGTCCCGTCGAAAAGCTGCCCTTTTTCCTGCGCGTTCGCTACAGGCAGCGCCTCAGGCTCGGCATTCCGGCACTGTTCCGCTTCCTCAACGACAAGGGCTATGACATATGGGTTTACTCCGCGAACTACTATTCGTTTAAACAGATCCAGGCGCTGTTCATGCTGTATCAAACCCGCGTGACGGGCGTCGTCACAGGCACCGGCGGGAAGGGCCGCCTGGGCGCCGCCGTTCACGAGCGACTGAAAAAAAGCGTTTCGGAGCAATATCCGACGACGATCCACATCGACGCCCGTGGAATCGTGAAGGTGGACAGCCGGTACAAGACCTATGAGGAATATCCCGTGAAGGAAACCGGCGCACAGTGGTCCCAAGAGATCATGAATCTGATCGGAGAGCTGGATAAGCATGAATAAGAATCTGCCGGCGCAGAAGATGCGCGTCTCCTTCGACCTGGACGAGGTGCTCTTTGTCTCGCCCAAGACCCACAAGACCGAACCCCCGCCGCCCTTTCCGTTCAACAGGCTATTCGTGGAAAGGCTTCGCCTGGGCGCTCCTGACCTGATCCGGCAGCTCCAGGCATTGGGCTACGAGGTGTGGGTCTATACCTCCTCCTACCGGACAGAGAAATACATCAAGGGCCTGTTCCGGCTGTACGGCGTGCGCTTCGACGGAATCGTCAACGCCACCCGGCATTTGAAGGAGGTCCAGCGGGACAACAAGACCATACTGCCCCAGAAGATGCCCAACCGATACCGGATCTCGCTGCACATCGACGATGAAATGGTCATCTGTACCTCGGCCCGCCAGTACGGGTTTCACGCCTATCATTTGGACGCCGAGGACGACGACTGGAAGGATAAGATCATCGCCCGGGCCAACGAAATCAAGCGTATGGAGGAGAGCGCCCATTAGACGCCACCGTCCTCCTGAACCCTTCCCGACCGACGACACGCAATCACAGCCATGCTCAAGAAAATCTGGAAATTCATATCCTCGATGCGCTTTGCCATCGCGCTGCTGCTGATCCTGGCCCTGGCCTGCGCCGCCAGCAGCCTGATCACCCAGAACCAGACCTACGCCTGGTACAGCCAGCGCTATTCCGAGCGCACCGCCGGCCTCATCATGGCCCTGCACCTGGATGACGCCTTTCACAGCCCCTGGTTTATCGCCATCACCGCGTTTTTGTGCCTGAACCTGCTGCTTTGCAACCTTGTGCGCCTGCCCCAACTGATCCGCCGCACGAAAGCCGAGACCCGCCCGGAGGCGGCATTGAAGCTGCCCGGCGACGTCTCCGCCCCGGACATCCGGGACGCCGAAGCCGTATTCAAGCAGCTGCGCATGCCCGGACCCGCCCCCTGCAAGAGCGAAGATGGCCGCGACGCGCTGTTCGCCGCCCGCAACGCCATCGGACTGTGGGGCGCGTGGGTGTGCCACCTGGGGATCCTGCTGCTGATACTGGGCTTTGGCCTGGGGCAGATGACCCAGCGGCAGTACGCGGTCTACGGCGTGCCCGGCCAGATCCGGCGCATCGGCGACACCGAGTGCTTCCTGACCATCGACGATTTCAGGGTGGACAAACGGGCGGACGGCTCCGTCGCCCAGTACACCACCGACATCACCGTGGAGGATGCCGCGTCCGCCGGGCGCAAGGGCGGCAGCGCCTCCATCAGCGTCAACCACCCGGCCAACCTGTGTGGCATGAAGTTCTACCAGAATTCCACCGGCTGGGCCGCCCAGGTGGACGTTTACAAGGACGGCGCGCCCATCCAGCAGGAGGTGGTCTGCGCGGGGGACTATATGAACGTCACGGACAAGGAAGGCCTGGTGGTGATGCTGAACGCCCTCTACCCCGACTACGTGATGACCCCCGGCGTCGGCCCCTCCACCGCCTCGGACCAGCTGAACAACCCGGCCTATCTGTACTCGGTGTACTACCAGGGCCAGGTCATCGGCATGAACGCGCTGATGGACGGCGAAGAGATCACCATCGACGCATACACCGTCACCTTTTCCAACCCCCAGAGCTACACGCTGATCCAGGTCAAGGTGGACCGCTTCACGCCGCTGGCCCTCGTCGGCGGCCTGGTGACGATGCTGGGCCTGCTGCTGGCCCTGTACGTGCAGCCCTCACGCGTGTGGGCCATCCGCCAGGCGGACGGCCTGTGGACTGTATACGGCCAGAGCCGCAAGGGCGGCGCGCTGTTCAGGGAACAGTTTGAAAAGGCGATCGACCAAAGGAGTGCTTCCCATGCTTCAGATTGAAAACACGCTGTTCACCATTGTCATGCTGGCGTATTTCGCCGCGATGATACTGTACTTCGCGTTCATCGCCGTCAAGAAGGACGCCGTCGCCCGGGTGGCCGTGGGGCTTCAGATCGTCGGCTTTGTGCTGCACACGGCCGCCCTGGTATGCCGGGGCATCGGCGCGGGCCGTCTGCCGCTGACCAACCAGTATGAGTTCGCCACCTCCTTCGCCTGGGGGCTGTGCCTGGTCAGCCTGATCTTTGTGATCCGCTTCAAATTCCCGGTGCTGGGGGCCTTCGCCGCGCCGGTGATCTTCCTGATCATCGGCTACGCCGCCATGCAGAGCAAGGAGGTCAAGGAGCTGATGCCCGCCCTGCGCAGCAACTGGCTGGGCTTTCACGTCTCCACCGCCATCATCGCCTACGGGGCCTTCGGCGTATCCTTCGTGCTGTCCATCATCTTCCTGTTGAGGGACAAGATGAAGGCCAGCGGCTTCCTGGACCAGCACATCCCGGACAGGGAGAAGCTGGACATGATCAGCTACCGCAGCGTGTCCCTGGGGCTGCTGTTTTTGACCTTCACCATCATCACCGGCGCCATATGGGCCGAGCGGGCCTGGGGCAGCTACTGGTCCTGGGACCCGAAGGAAACCTGGTCTCTGGTAACCTGGATCGTCTACGCCATCTACCTGCATCTGCGCCTGCGCCGGGGCTGGCGGGGCCGCTCCGCCGCGATCTTTGCCGTGGTCGGCTTCATCTGCGTCATGTTCACCTACCTGGGCGTGAACACCTGGCTGCCGGGGGTGCACAGCTACGCGTGAGCGATAAAGGACCCATACAGCAAAACACCATGCCGAACAATCGACATGGTGTTTTGCTGTATGGATATGTTTTACCGCGTCACGGTGTGCATCAGCCATCCCTTGATGTCCGAAACCCCGCGGAACTTCTCGAAGCCGTCCTCGGTGCGCACCACCAGCGTCGGGGCCTGTTTGACGCCGTACTTCGCCGTCAGCTCCCGGGCGTCCGCCGCGTTCACTGCCGCGTACTTGACGCCGGCCCGGTCCAGCAGCGCCATGGCCGCCTTGCAGTTCGGGCAGGTGGGGGATTTGAACAGTATCGCCTCCGCGCCCTCCAGGGCCTCGTGGATGTCCTCGGCGGACACCTGGCCGATGGGCGAGACCTTCGTCTGCGCGCTCTGCACTGCGCTCTCAGCCCGCTTCTCGGCCTCCGCGGCCTTGACTTCCTCGCTCTCCGGCTTCATCAACACCTGCGCAGGTTCGCAGCAGCCCCGCTCCGTCGTGGCCTCGATGGCGGCGTCCATGTTCGAATAGGCGGGGC
>CACWZI010000001.1 GCA_902765305.1 uncultured Eubacteriales bacterium | reverse complement strand
TGTCATCAACTTAAGCGGTGCGGTCTCCAAAAGCCTTCCCCTTGAGGGGAAGGTGGGCCGCCGCTTGCGGCGGGTCGGAAGAGGTGTCCACGCTGGGCACAGTTCGTCTATTACGACAGAGGAACGAGGCATAGGGGGACACCTCTTCAGTCTGCTTCGCAGACAGCTTCCCCTCAAGGGGAAGCCTTTTGGGAACGCCTTATCCTTAAATTGATGACATTGCCTCAAGGAGAAGCCTTTTGGGCGCGACGGCAGGCATTTTTTCCTTAAGTTGATGACATTGCCCTGAAGGGGAAGGCTTTGGGATGCGACGCTGTTCTCCCTAACCCCTCAAATACTGATTTGTCGAGCTGACACGGCATCCCAAAGCCTTCCCCAGGCAGCGAAGCTGCCGGTTCAGGGGAAGGTGGATTTCGGCGAAAACGCTTGCGTTTTTGCCGAAAGACGGATGAGGTCGTTTTCCTGAGAGGAAACGCCCAAACTATCGTTACCGCAGGGTGAACGACCTCATCCGACCCGCTACGCGGGCCACCTTCCCCTGAAGGGGAAGGCTTTTGGTTGCGCTCGCTATATTCTCTAACCCCTAAAACCTAACCCCTAACCCCTAAATACTGATTTATCGAGCACAGCTCGATAAATCAGTATTTGCCTCACTCCTGCCTCGCCCTGCGCCGCAGCAGCCAGAGCAGCGCCAGCGCCGCAAGGGCCACGGCCGAATACAGGGGCAGGTTGCTGTGATCGCCGGTATCCACCGGATGGGGATCGATGACCGTGAGGGTCGCGGCGTCGCTGATAATCTGCTGGCCGGAGGAATCACTGACGATGCAACGGGCCTTCCTGCCGCTCATCGCCATGGTGACGTTGTCCACCTCCAGCGTCGGCAGCACCGCGTCCTTCAGGTCCACCCAGCCCTTCTCCTTGCCCATCCAAACCTGCCACTGATAGTGGTAGGGTGTGGCGCCGCCGCTGGCGCTTACGTTGAAGGTCGCGGTTTCGCCCACCTTGCAGGTGACGTCCCTGGGCTGGCTGATGATCATCAGCGGTCCGGCTTCGCCATCCAGGTACAGGGTAAATTCGTTGTCGGCCAGGCCGCGGTCCTCGATGCCCACGCCCTGGATGACCACCCTGGCCGTGCGGTAGGCGTTGGGGTCCACCAGTGCGGAAAGGGGCATGTCGTAGGTGTGGGTCTTGCCGTCGGACACGGCCTGCTCATAATAGGGCAGCGCCAGCCGAAGCGGCTCCTTGGCATCGTCCAGGTACATCTCGGCATAGAGCTTGATGCTCTCGCCGGTCTCGGCGTAGTCGAAGAAGGAGATGCTGAGCCATTTTTCGTCGTTCGGCCCCATATAGACCCTGTGGGACACGCGCAAATCGTGCATCGTACGCGCCTTTATGCTCTCCGGCTGGCGAATGGCATTGGCAACCAGCCCGTTTTTCACCAGCGCGTTCGTCGCCCGCCCGTCATCCTGAAGCACCATTTTGCCGGTCTGGGGGTCGCGCACATAGGTGAGCTCGACGCCCGGGTTGTTGGCCGTCAGGCCATTCCGGGAGGCGGAGATCGTATTGCGCTTCGCGGCCCTGGCCATCAGGCCCACCCAGTTGGAGTTGGTGACTATCTTGCTGAAGCGCACCTCAAGCTCCTTCGTTCCGTCCCAGCTGGCCGGAATCTGCATCGTACTCCTGAAGGCCGCCAGCGAGCCGGGAAGGAGCACATCTGTGGTCACATAATCGAACTGCTCCTTCGTTTCATCGGTCTGCTTCAGCTTGCCGCCTTCGACGGTATATTTCTTGTTCTTCTCGCTGACCACCCAGTCGCGTCGCTGCGGGGTCATGTCAAAATCGAACAGGCGCTTGAAGGCCTTGGCCCCGGTGGACACCACATCGTTGCCCATCTTCATCCAGCACAGCTCCGGGTTCAGGCAATCGGCGTGCAGCGCGCCCACGACCGTCTCCTTGCTGCCCTCGTGCAGCACCATTTCCATTTCAAACTGCGTCAGGCCCATGTTGCCGGAGTTCATCACGGAGACCGAATAATCGTCGAATTCGCCGGGAGATACCAGCGTCTCGTCGAACACAAGGCCCTTGACGTCCATCACCGGACTGAAGTTGGTCTGAAAGGAGTACAGCCAGATCGGCATCTTTTCGTCGGTGACCTTCTTGCCGATGCTCTTGGGCAGCGGCGAAGCGGTCAGATAGCCCTTGCCCGTGGGCGTCAGGAACAGCTCGCGAATCACCGGGCATTCAGCGGGCATCGTAAACTCGGCGCACACCGAAGCGTTGGACAGGGTATTGGTGCCCTGGTCGTAGACCGCGACCATTACCCGGTAGACGTCGTAGTTTTCGCCCTTGTCGTTCCTCATCACCACCGTGGACAGCCAGTACAGGTTCACCAGGCCGGCGATGGTCTGCTGCTTGAAGGAATCCGTGGGCATATCGATGTCATAGCCTGTGGCGCTGACCTTCAGCTCAAGGTTTCCCTGGCCGTCCTTGTGGTCGGTGGGCTCCAGGTACAGACTCTTCAGGCGATAGCGCTTGCCGTCGGTGCCCACGTCGTCGGTGTAGAAGATCACCCGGGCGAATTTATCGTCCTTCACAGGAATCACCGCCTGGGCGAAGCCGTCGGTATTGGTCTCGTCCAGCACGATGGAGGCCATGTCATCGTCGCCTGCGGCATCCATCGCGTTATCGTAGAATTCGATGGCGCCCTTATCGCCCTTGCCCTGCTCCGAGCGGCTGACGGCAAGCCAGCTGTCGTCGGGCCCCATCCTGTGGAAGACGCGCACATAGCCGTCGCCCGCGCCGCTTTCGACGTCGTCGTCCGTGGACGCGGTATTGTTTTTCGTCACCTTCAGGCTGCCCAGGTCCGGCTTGTTGCCGCTGACCCTGGCGCCGTTTATTTGCTTGATGCTCACGGAGGCCGCGATCTGCTCACGCTTTTTATACGCCCTCTGGATCCGGGTCATCTCCACGTCCACAGTGTTGGCATAGGTGTAATTATTACTGTCGTCCACGTTCACCTTGCTGGTCACCAGCTCGATGACGGGCTCCGCGCCGACGAATTCCACCAGGCCCTTCCTTCCGCCGACCCAGGCCCAGCTGAAGAAGCCCGGCATGTCCCTGTTGTCGTTCATCGACGCGCTCAGGCCGCCGTTGTCCGTGCGCCACAGGTGCATCGTGTACAGGCAGGCGTTGTGTTCCACCTCGAGGGGGTAGCTGTTGTCGTCAAAGCTGCCGGCGCAGAGGACCGCCACGGTGATAAACGTGCCGGGATTATAGTCGGCGGATTTGGCGCTGTAGGCGCCTGTGGCGGTGGTCACGTCGAAGTCGTAGTCCTTCACGCTGCCGACCACGTAGGCGGAATCGTATACGGAGGGGTAGAGCTGGCGGCCCTGCTTGATGGCGTCGACGATGCTGCCGGAGACATTCATGGTCACGTTTCGCCAATGCAGGCGTCCGTTCTGGATGTAGAAGGTGTACAGGTCGTCGCCAAGGGTCGCGATCTTGATCTGGTCAAGGGTGTCGTCGAGCTTCGAAATCTCCTCCGACTTGTCAATATTGAGATCGGGATAGGTCTGAGGGCCCATCGGAACCAGGTTGGCATTCTTTTCGGGTTCCCCGCCTTCCTCGCCGTCGTTGGACATGTAGTGGTCCAGCAGCGAATACGGGGCGGCATTATTCGCGGGATAGGAGTACAGCGGCCATGGACCGCCCCTCCAGATCTCCATGCTGAAAGACACAAACAGTATCGTTATGCCCGCGGAGACGCTCGCGCCGCCGGTGATGTTGAACTGAATCTGTTTCGGGTTTGACCGGAAAAAATGCAAGGCAACGTCGATGTAGCCCGCGCCCTTGACCCAGGCGGAGAACAGCCCCTTGATGCCGACCCCCAGCGTCACGCTGATCGTCAGCCGGATGTCGAGGGTGAAATCGTCGGCGTGCAGGTCCCACTTGATGCGCTCGCTACTGTCCTTGGGCAGGATCAGGTCAATGTTCAGGCCCAGGGTCACGCCGACGCTCAGGTTGATGTTCAGGTTGGCGTAGAAGGGCACCGGCCCGATGGCAGTCTGGTAGGTGATATCGACGTAGAAGGATACCGTCACACCGCCTACGCCGTTGATCTTCAGGTAGGTTTCGCCTTCCTTCTCGTCGGGCTTC
Organism: uncultured Eubacteriales bacterium; assembly: GCA_902765305.1. Lineage (GTDB taxonomy): Bacteria > Bacillota > Clostridia > Christensenellales > Aristaeellaceae > UBA2862. The sequence goes on along the minus strand of CACWZI010000001.1, from coordinate 83,347 downwards.
CACTTGGCTGAAAGCAGCCCGAACACGGCCACGCTGACGCCGCCCTTGGACAGCCAGTTGATTTTGTTGGTCGTATAGCAGTCGCGCAGCAGGCCGGCGTGCTGTTTCAGGTTGCTCAGGTTGGTGATCTTCTGGATGTCCTTATAGGCCTTGTTGTACTGCTGCATCGTCTTGGACTTCCACTTGGGGTCCGGGTTCATCACCTCGGGCAGGTAACCCAATCCGACGGAAACGGTGCCCGAGATATCCACATTCACCTTGGGCATCCATTTTTCAAGAATGGACGGCGTCAGATCCAGGGAGGCGAGCCTGTTGATGCCAGGGATATTGAAGCTGAAGCCAAACCCGCCCGAAAGGCCCTTCATGAACGCGGACATGTCTGTGGGCTGTTCGAAGATGCTGTTGACGGGCTTAAGCATCGTCTTCTGGGTTTTCACCGTCTGCCCGGCGGCATTGCTGGCGTCGGACCCGAAGCGGATATAGACTTCGGGATAAATGGGAGAAATGATCTTCTTCCAAGTGTCGGTAAAGGTGTACACATTGCCCTTTGGGTGGGGATCCTTCGCCGTCTTTTCATTGCCCTTGGGGTCCTTGTACACCAGTACCGGCGCCCGGGGGTCGTTATCCTCGAGATTGCGCATCTCCACTACGATATCGAAGGACTCGTCGTTGGCGCTTGTATAGTAGAATTTATATTCGCTATACATGAAATCATAGCCGTCCAGGGTGGCCTTGTAGATATATGGGCTGCCGTCGTTGTCCTTCAGTGTGATATAGTGCTTGGAGCCGCGCAGGATTTCCTCCCTGGGAAGGCAGAGGCTCTGATACCTGTCAATGCCCGTATCCGCCTTGATCGCGCTGGTATCCACTTCTATGTAGGCATTCACATGGCCTTCCTCGTCGAACGTAAAGTCGTGGATGTTGAACGAAACCCATCCCCTGCCCTGCTCGGTCACCGCCGTCACCAGCTCCCTCGTTTGTTCACCGAGGGCGTCCCGAATGCTGACCTTGATGCCGTCTGGCGCGGGCTTGCCCTTTCCATCCTTCAGCACGACGCCGATCGTGTCCTTGCCGAGCACAGTGACCGATGTGGTTTCATTCGCCAGCACACTATTGTTTGCCCCCAGGCGGGAGGCAAAGGTGTTGGCGTTGCCGGTAACTATCAGGGGCGCTTCGGTTTCCACCTGGGGGCTGCCATCATCGAGCAGTGTATGCATCCACATTCCAAAGCCGGAGCTATGCGTGGTGCCGTCGATGGCGTCTTGCAGCTGATCGATCTGCGCAAGCCAGGCCTCGCTGTTCTGGACGACCTGCTGGCGGATCTCTGAGATATTCCCGCCCGCCTGACGAATGCGCTCGGAATAGCGGACCTTTTCATAGTCATAGACCTGATCGCTGTTCATCAGGTCGGACATCATCCGAATGATCTCCTGGCTCTCGTCCACGGTGTCATAGGCGTAGAGCAGCGTCTCGCGCAAGTCCTCGACCCCCAGAACCAGCGACTTCAGAAATTCGATATATTCCGCGCTGTCATCGTCGGTCAACAGATTGCTGTTTGACTGCGACGACCCATTCTCCAGGTCGTAGAGCGCCACCTGGGCACGGGCCAGCACATTGCTCAGGGAATACAGGTCGCCTGAGAGCTGTTCGTCCAGCCAATCCGACACCTGCCGGGCGTTCATCGAGGCATTGGGGCGCATGCCGTTGTGGTATTCGCCCGCGCCGTCGTTCAGCCCGGCCAACACCTTGTAGGTCGACAGCTCATCCTCAGTCAGAATCTTTCCGCTGACGATGACGGCCAGCGCATTCACCGGCAGCATCCCGACCAGCATGATGAGTGTCAGCATCGCCGCAATCCATTTCTTCATAGCTCCATCCCTCTCTATTCGCGCTCGTGGTGTCGTTCCGGGCAATCAGTACTTCAACAGCTCCGGGTGGGTCTCTATGTCGTAATGCGGCTTCCACTTTTCAAAGAGCGCCTCCAGCGCTTCCACCTGGCTGGCGTGCAGCGCAGACTGCTCCAGCAGCTCTTCCTCATGCTCGGTCAGCACGTGATCCCCCGCGGGCAGATCCCCGACATAGCACAGGATGTGTACGCCCTTCTCCGTCAGCACCGGCTCCGACACGTCGCCGACCTTCTCCAGCGCCAGGCCCGCGCTGATGAATTCCTCCGGCCAGCCTTCAGAGAGGGCGTGCAGCGGATAGCCCTGGCCGGTCACGTTGCGCTCGCTGGTATCGGCGCTGTACTGCGTTATCAGGGTCACGAAGTCGATGCCGGCAGACAGGCGCTCGTCGATCTCGTCCAGCCTGTCCTGGATCAGCGGCATCGTTGCATCCCTGCGCGCCTGCATATAGGCCAGCTTCGCTTCCTTCAGCGCCTCCATGGCCGCGTCGTACTCCGCCTTGGGCGCGTCCAGGTTTGACCAGTCGTCGGTGGTGAGGACCATCTGTGTCAGCGCCGCCATCTTTTCGTTGGCGTTCTTCACCGCGCGCTCCACATCGGCCTGCTCGCGCTTCAGCGACTCGATCACCCCGTCGGGGTAATTGAGCAGGATCTGCCGCACCAGGCGATAGCCCTCGGGGGTGTAGAATGACTCGCTGTCCGTGTTCAGTATTTCCCGCTCATAGCGGGGAATGTCGTCCTTATAGCGCTCTCGGTCCGGCGCAACGTACTGGGTTTCGTAATATTCGTCCAGCTCGTCCCGGGTGATGGGAATGTCGCCCACATACAGCTCGATGGCGCGCTGCTGGCGCTCGGACACCAGGTACTCCCGATAGATGTTGTCCATGTCGTAGCCCTCGTCGGCCACCGCTTTGGAAACCTCCTCCTGCGTCGCGTCCATGTCGTTGGCCTGCATCATCTTATAGACGCTCTGCCAAATCTCCTCATAGCGGCTGGAGGCCGCGCCGCGCAACAGCTCTTCCTCCTGTTCGCTAAAGTCATGCTTCCCCTCTTCGGTCAGCTTGGCCTCGACCAACCCGATGCCCACGAAGTTGTCGATGACATTCACGGCCATTTCAGCCTTTTCCTCATCCGTAAGCGATTCTTCCGATTGCGACTGCGCCATATTGATCAACGAATCCAGGGATTTCTGCACCAGGCTGAGGGGATAGCTGAACTCCCCCACCCGCACGCAGACCGGGTCCTCCGCGACCTCCGCCCATGCCGGCTGGGAAAGCACCAGGATCAATACCAGGAACAGGATAAGCAAATGTGCGCGTCCACGCATGGCGACGACCTCCGTTTGGTATAATCAGAAATGGAATATAACGGTAATTACTCCAACCCTGTAGTATTATAAATCAGATAATATAATTAAATCAATAATGCAGGCCATTAAATAACTGGGGCAAATTATGACCATTTTCATATGTAAATTAAATCATTTGACATATCACCGCAGGACAGCAATCGTTACAGAGCCCATGCAGCGCGCCGATTGTATCTGTTCAGATACATGCGGATGCGGATTTGGCGGGGAGATGGCGGCATGTCCAAAAGTAGCCTTCCCCTCTGGGGTAGATTCGACCAAAAAAACGACGGCCGCCACAGGTCCTCCCATATACATCGGTCATGTATATGGGAGGGCCATGTGGCGGCCACTGGTTCAGACCCTTCTGCGCCGCATCCACCACAGCAGCATCAAGGCCATGATGGCCACGGCCAGGTACAGCGGCAGGTTGCTGTGGTCGCCGGTATCCACCCCGTCGCGGATGGTGAGGGTGACCTCCCGGCTGATGATCTGCGTGCCCTCGGCGTCGGTCACCACGCAGCGGAACTTGCAGCCGTCCCACTTCTCTTCGATGTCCTTCCGACTCAGGGTGGGTTCGGTGAAGCCCTTCAGGTCGACCCACTTTCCGGTCTTCGGGTTGAAGACCTGCCACTGGTAGGTGTAGGGCTCGACGCCGCCGGCGACCTCCACCTCGAAGCGCACGTCCTCGCCCGCCTGGACGGTGACGTCCTCGGGCTGTCTGGTGAAGCGCAGCGGGTCTCCCCCGCCGCCGGGATAGATGGTGAACTCGTTGTTCAGCGTCGCCGTTTCGCGGATGCCCCTCGGGGTGAACACGAACCGAGCGGTCCGGACGGCAGCGGGGTCGAACAGCGCCTTCAGCGGCACGGAGATGGTGGTGGAAGCCCCTGTGGAAATGACCTCCGGCCTGTAGGGCAGGCTGACGTACACGGGTTCGCTGGCCCCGTTCAGGTACATGGCGCAGGTCAGCGCGATTTCTTCTTCGTTCTGGTAGAAGTTGCTCAGCGTGATGTCCAGGATATCTTCGCCGTAGTAGTCCGAATACAGCCGGTGGCTGACGGCGATGTCGTGGACGTCGAAGTTGATGTCTATGCCGTCGGGCGCGTTCACCTCCAGCGCGTAGAGGCTGGCCGCTTCCTCGCCCGCGTTGGCGACCAGCTCATCCCGGTTTTGCAGCACCAGCTTGCCGCTGGCCTCGTCCAGCGCGTAGTCCAGCCGGTGGACGCCGTATTCGGCGAGCTTTTTCCGGTTGGCGACGGCGACGGCGTTGCTGACCGTGCCCTCATCGGCGAACAGCTCCGGGTGCGCCTTCGCCAGGGCGGAGGCCGCGATGAAGTTGTCGTAGATGCTGTAGCCCTTCACCTTCATCCGCAGGTCGTAATTGCCGTGCCAGTCGTTGGGAATCTTGATGTTGCCGACGAAGCAGCCCAGCGAACCGGGCACCAGGGCGTCGGTGGACACGTAGTTCGTTTTGCTGCCCGTGGATTGGCTGCCCCGCGGAATGCCGTTGAGGATTTCTTCTTTCATGGTCTCCTCTTTCACGTTCCAATCCTGCTGGCGGGGCGAATACTGGAAGTCCTTGTCCCTGTAGACGGCCGCTTCGCCGGCGGCGACGACCTCGTCCGTGCCGTCGTCGCGGTGCAGCGTCACCTTGCTGTGAGAAGCAGTCAGCAGGCCGGCGTGCAGGGTCTCGACATTCATCGTCTCCCTGCCGTCCTCCAGCAACATTACGTCGATGTCGAAGCTGCCGATGCCGGTGTTGCCATCGTTTTGCATGGTGAACTGGGTGCGCAGGAAATCACCCTGAAGCACCGTGGTCTCGATCGCCACCGCCTTTTGCAGCTTCATCGACGGCGTCAGCGTGGTGGGAAAGCTGTACAGCGTCGCCGACGGAATGGCGGTATCCTGCTCGCCGGTATCCGGTTTGGCGGTGATGTAGCCCTTGCCGTTGTCCGCCAGGGTGACCTCCTGGGGCACCGCCTTATAGGTCTTGCCGTTATAGCTGACATCGGGCAGCGTGAACTCCGCGAGCACCGTCATGTCGGAGAAGGAATTGGTGGCCGCATCGTAGTACACGCCGCTGATGCGCCACATATCCGGGTCGCCCTCCTTTTCCTTCGAGACGGTATTCAGCCAGTAGAGATACTGGGAAGCGCCGATCGTGGCCACGCGGAAATCCGCGGTGGGCAGGTTGATGTCATAGTCCACGACCGTATAGTCATAGGACCAATGATTGACGTTTCCGATCGGCTGTACCGGCGAAATATAGAAGCCCTTCAGGTGATTCACGACGCGCTCACCCTGCTCCTCCAGCTGGGTGTAGAAGATCGTCTGGGAATAGTGGACGCCGTCCTTGTCCATGAATTGAAGCACCTGATAGCTGCTGATGTCCCCCTCGGTCAGTATGATCGGTCTGCGGCGTATTCCTCCGGCGTGCATCTTGCCGTCTTTTTCCTCTGCGGAGGCCTCGATATAATTCTGATAATAATCAAACAGCACCAGCGCGTTGTCCCCGTCGCCATCCACCGGGGTTTCCAGCGCTGTGAAGCCAAGGCTCGGATTGTAAGAAGGCCCCCAAGTCTCCGGATCATCCAGGTCTCTGTGTGCATTGCGCAAATTCGAATGCAGCTCCATTCGCCGGTATTGCTTTTCTCTTTTCATATTATAATTGATGCCGACGGTCAGGTCGCCGTAGACCACCATGTTGCGCTTGTCCGGCTCGATATAGAACAGGTTGAACTGGGACACATCCACCTCGTCGCTCTGGCCGTAGATGGAGCCGTAGACCTCCACATTGCCCTTGTTGTTGCTGATCACGGATTCGATCTTCGGGGTCGAGCAGATGGGCGACAGGCCGTTGGCCTTGATGTTATCCCACACCCATGGATACTGGATGCTGTTTTTACAGCCGAGGCGCTCCCTCCAATAATCATCATATTCGTAACCTTCGAACTGCAGATAGCAAACCAGTATGTTGGGGTTCTCCCTCGTTCCGCCGGGAACAGGCTTGCCATCCCCGTCCAGAGACTTGGCGAGCGTCGCCAGCAGGTGAAGATTTTTGCCGTCGTTGTAGACATCATAGTCGCACGTCTTGTAGGCGCCCAGGTCCTTCCCAAAGCTCGGGAGATAATCCTGGATATAATGGCCATAACCCCTCGTATTGTTCTCAATTCGCAATTTATGGGTGGCGTTTTCAATATAGAATACGATCTCCCAGTTCCTGTGGTTCACCGCCTTAAAGTTCGTACCTTCATAGCTGGTTTTGACCTTTGTGGCCTTTGGCGCGAGGTTCGGATAGCGGGCAGGCTCCGTGCCCACGATGTGCACGTTCTCATCCACGCCTTCGTCGTTGGCGTAGGCGGCGAACAGCCCCTCGGACGCGCCATCGGCGCTGATTTTCGGGTAGAGCTGTACCTCGGGCGTTGACAGCAAGACCCGGGAATACTTGACAAAGAAGACCTCGAAGCCAAAGGATATGAAGCACTGAAAGTAGGCGGTGACGGTCGCGGGCGAGGCCTTGTTGAGGGACAGGACCAGCCTGACATCACCCGTGCAGCTGATCCACGCCGAAGCGATGCCCTTGACGCCAAAGCCAAGCGTGGCGGTCAGCGATATCCGCAATTCGATGGTGATGTTGTTGAAGGGCTGGAAGTCCGGATCGTGGGGCTTCAGGTTCTCGTCGATCCTGAAGGTGACGTGAATCGCGTCCACGCCAACGCCCGCGGAGAGGGTGAACAGGAAACCCGCGTAGGCCGGGAAAGGCCCGATCATGTATGGCTTGGTGAAATCATAGGTGAACACCACGTTCGCACCAAACGAGCCGCTGAAGGCCCCGAGGGTCTGGTTGTCCACATCCTCAAATTTACCAGCGGCCGCAAAGAACCATCCGAAATCCAGCTTTTTGCGCGTCATACTCGATTTCGCCGGCATGTTTTTATACAGCTGGGTGGCCTTGCCGGTCTGCTGCATTTTTTGGGCAACGGTGGTTTCGTGCTCGTACTTCGCCATGGCCTTGTCGTATTTCTCGGCCTCGGTGTTTTTCCAGTTGAAAGCTTCCGCCTTGGATTTGGGAACCAGCGAGCTGCCCCAGGACACGGTGATATAGCCCGAGGGATCGTAATAGACCTTCGGCAGATTCTCCTCGAAGGGCAGATTCACATCGAATACGCCCGAGACGGGATCGGGCAGCTTGAAATCAAAGGCAACGCCCTTTCCAATGACCGCCATCATGGGGTTGCTGCTCTCCTGGCCGGTATAGATGGGCTGGTCCACCTTGGCGCGCACGGGCGTCAGCTTGGTCTTGATCTTCTCGCCCGTTTCCTGGATGACGAAATAGGGCGATTCCTCCTTTATGAGGCCGGTGGCAAGGATGCGCTTGAAATCTTTGGTGTAGACGTAATGGGTTTTGCCGTTGTCATCCCACCAGGTTTGGGTGGGCTTCATCTCCTTCCATTCGCTCCCCAAATGCGCTTGGTCGAACGCTTTGTAGTGCAGAATGGGATCCACAGGGGCCTTTTTATTCCCATGTTCGATCACCAGCTGAAAACTGACGTCTTCGTCCATCTGCGTGGATATCTCGGTGCTCTTGGCCTGATAGAGTATGTCATACCCATTGAAGGTACAGCTGTAGGCGTAGGGCTTCGTTTCGCCCTCCGCATTGGCCCTGAGCGCATCGTCCTCCTTCTCCTGGCGGGTACGGTTGTCAGCGACGCCCTCCGCCTCCGGGCCGGTGAGCAGGGTCAGGTAATACCGCAGCACCTTGCCCTGGCCCACCAGTGCCCAGGGAATGTAAAAGCTGCGGTAGCCTGCGGCGCTGGCATCCACCTCGAGGATCAGTTCCATGCCGTAGTTATAGTCGTTGACAAAGGCAGTGGCATCGAACACGATGTTGCCGCGCTTGGGATCGACCGATTCGCCTGTGACCACCGTGTCGGGGTTGTTGTAGTCCCGCACCGTCGCCTTGACACCGGCAAGGGGCTCGTTGTCCACGCCGTGGAACTCCAGGGCGAACTCGTCCATATTGATGACCGTGATGTAGATGTCCCCGGGGTCGGCATTGTTCAACACGCTGCCGTCCGCGCCCAGGCGGGACAGGCGGGTATCGCCGCCGGAGAGCCTGACCTGGTTCGCGGACACGCTGGTCGTCTGGGGCGCATCCCCCGAGGCCAGCAGCGCATGAAGCCACTGTGAAAACTCCGGCTCGTCTTCGCCGTCGATGACGCGCCTGTAGGCGTCCGCCGTCTGCTGCTCCTGCTTCGAAAACCCCAACGCCTGGCCACGCAGGTCTGTAAGGGCGCCGGTGGCCCCGCGGATGCGTTCGGACAGGCGCAGCTGCTCGGTTTCAAACAGGTCGGCCGGCTGCGCATACATCGTTTCGGCGGTATTTTCAATCAGCGCCACGTTATCGCCAAGCCGGTCCTTCATGTGGTGGGCCTTCTCCGCGATGTTCTCGGTCTGGATCATATACGTGTGCAGCTTATACTCGAAGCCCGCGTATTCGGACGCGGTAAATTTGGCATAGGACGCGGGGGCCTCGGTCTTCATCCGGGCCAGCAGGCTGTCAGCGCGGCTGTACACGCTGGCGACATTGTAGAAGTCCGTCGACAGCTTGTCGTCCAGCCAATCCACCAGCGTCAGCGCGTCCCAGGTTTCCTCCGGCTCCATGCCGTTATGGTAGGCGCTCTTCTTCGCCGTCAGCCGGAGCGCCTGCTCGCTGCCGACGTTGAACTGGGGATAGTCCGGGTCCTGTTGCAGGCCCGCGATTTGCAGGGCGCGGTTCAGCTCGGCCTCGGTGAGCGCCTTGCCCACGGCGGCGAACGCCGTCCAGGGCAGCGCCTGGCCGAGCATCACAAGGGTGAGAATAAGCGCGAATGCCTTTTTCATGGGGATTCCTCCATCTTCAGTCGACCAGCAGCTCGGGGTGGGTTTCGATCTCGTATTCGTCCGTCCAGTCCGCCACCAGCTTCTCCAGTGCCTGCGTCTGGTAGTAGTACAGCGCGGAGGCGTTCAACAGCTGGCGCTCCTCGTCGGTCAGCTCATGGGGGCCGGCGGGAATGTCGGCGGCGTAGTAGAGGATGTGTATGCCCATGTCCGTGAGGACGGGCCCCGACAGGTCCCCGGGCTTTTCCAGCTTGCCCGCGGCCTCCAGGAATTCCGGGGGCCAGTTCTTGGAATCCGGATGGACGGGATAGCCGCCCTTGTCCAGGTTCTGCTCGTTCTTGTCGGTGGAGTATTTATTGATGACGCTATCGATGTCGATACCCGCGTCGATCTCGGCGTTGATCGCCTCTACCGTATCCCGGATCAGCGGAAGGGTCAGCCGCTCGCGCTTTTCGTTGTAGGCCTGCTTGGCCGCCGTCAGCTCGTTCACTGCCGCGTCATACTCGGCGCGGGGTCCGGCCACGTCGTCCCAGCTGTCGCCGGTGAGGGCGGCTTCGCTGACCTCCGAGGCCGCCTCGGCTACGACCTGCAGCGCGATGTTGACGCGGGCGTTCTCGTTTCTCAGCGCCTTGTCGATTTCCCCGGGATAGGCCAGCAGCACCTGCTTGATGGCCCGGTAGCCCTCCGGGGTGTAGAAGGACTCGTTGTTGCCGGCCAGGATCTCCTGCTCATAGAGGTCCAGGTCCTTTTCATAGCGCTCCCTGTCCGGAAGCAGGAATTGGGCTTCGTAATACTTTTCCACCATGTCCGCCGTAAGGGTTATGTCGGGACAGAACAGCTCAACCGCCCGGTGGAGGCGCTCGTTGGCCTTCAACGCCTCGAAGATCGCTTCGGAGGAATAGCCCTGCTCATTCAAAAAATCGGTCACCTGTTCCTCGGTGAAGCCCTGGTTGGACTGCTTCGCCTTCTCCCAGATGCCCTGCCAGATGGTTTCGTACTGGCTCAGCGCCGTGGCCCTGAGGGTCTCCTCCTCCTCGGCGGTAAAGTCGTTTTTGCCGGCCTCCCGCAGCTTCATCTCGATCAGGCCCTCCTGGATACAGCCCTGGATGGCCTCGTCACGCCTGGCCTGCCTTTCCTCGTCCGTCACGAATTCCTGTTCCATTAATTCGGAGACCGTGACGTTGATATCCACCTCGGACTGGAGCCGCGCCTTCGTGAAGGTCACGTCCCCCACCCGCACCACGACGGGATCGTCCGCCGCCTCAGCCAGCGCCGGGCACAGCGAAAGCAGCATAACCAACAGAAAACAGAGCGCGCTTTTCATCGTTTCAACCGCCTTTCACAGATAAAACCGTCCAACGATTGTGGCATGAATCCGAACATTACCAGTAAATTCTATCACAATATAAGCACGAAATCGTAACAGTTATTTTTTGTTAATATGACAAATATATATAATTATGATGCGCAGTCCCGATGTTTGCCCGTGGAACCGCTCGGAACATAACACACGGGAGACGGTTCGAGGCTGCTGAAAAAGTCAAGATAAAGGCCAGAGAACATACAAAAGCGCCGCAAGACAGGATAAACAAAAGCCTCAAAAGAGGGGCGAAAAGGGGGGCTTCGGGGAAAAAACCGCAGATGAACGTCTGCCGTGTGTTATGCCGAAAAAATAACCCGGGCGATCAACAAGATCGCCCGGTGACAGTTACAGCTTGTTTCACATCCCCGGCACGATGATTCGCGCCAGCTGCAGGGATTCGTCGGCGGTGAGGGGAGCCGCGTTCAGGCTGCGCTTCTGCCACAGGCCGCTGGCGCGGATCTGGGAATCGGGGCTGTAATGGCCCAGCCAGCTGTCACTGGGGGCGAAGTTCTTCGCCTGGTGCAGCGTGGCGACGATGGCCTCTCCCAGGCGCAGGCGCGAATCGGCGGAGGCCACCGGGATGACCGAGAAGGAGAGGTTGACCCGCATGTAGGCGCTGACATCCCGCTCCACCCGCGCCGCGGTCCTGGCGTCCTCCCGGTCCCGGTCGGGCTGCCTGGAGGTATCCAGCGACCAGATGTCCAGGTATGGGTCCTTGGCGCGGTTCAGCAGGGCCCTGCCGATGTGCCTGCGGAATATGCTGGCGTTGCGGTCTTCCCGGTCGAAGTGGTCCATCAGGCGCTGCTTCAGCCGACCGGGGGCGGTGTGGGTGCCCACGCGCACCACGCGGGCGTAGCCGCGATAGGTCTCGCCCCGCTCGTAGGCGATGACGATGCCGTCCTCGAAGGGAATGGCGTCGATATCCCGCCATTCGTAGCGGGGCAGCCGCTCGAACAGCCGGTGTAGCCACAACGCCGCGCCCTCCGCGCCGCTGGGCGCCTCCTCGAAGCTGGCGTTGAGGCGGTGCAGCAGCTCGATGCGCTTGCCCAGGGGCAGGTTGCCCAGGGGCAGCGTCACGTTGGCCAGCCCCGGCAACAGGTATTCGTAGTAGTTCCGTCCGGCGAGTATGATGAACTGATCCCGCCGGAGGTCGCACACCCGGCCCAGCTGCGAAAGCACGCCTTCCGCCCAGGCCCTGCGCCCGTCCGCGGGCATGTCGTTCAGCGTCTCGTCATAGGGCGCGATCACCGCGTCCTCCCCCACCAGGCCGTGCTTCGCGGAGAGTATGTAGATGCGGTCGGTGAGCGTCCTGGCATAGGCATAGGACAGGGAGAACAGCGTGCTGGGCGCGTACAGCTCGGCGGCACGGCACGGCGCATCCTGCTTCCGGCTGGCGCAGGCGATCAGCGCAACGACCTGCCCGCCGTCCCGGGGCGCGTCCGGGGAGGGCGCGACTTCATCCTTTGAAGGCCGGACCGCGCGATAAAACACCACCGTGCCGCCAGCGCGGTCCGCCCGGGCCCGGTAGCCCGCCGCGTGCCATGAACGGGCGTGGCTGTGCCGGGTGGCCGCGCCGTCGCCGACGTTGGCCCACCAGGCGTCGTACTTCCGCGCGGAGGGGGGCAGCGTCCGGCCGAGTATCTCCTCGATCCGGGCGAAGGTCAGCACGACCTCGTCGCTGTCGCAGCCCATCAGGTAATCTTTCAAAGGATCGTAGTATCCCATGGCAAACGCTCCTCGCGTCTAATCGATTGTCTGATCACAGGTTTTGTGGCAAGTGCGTGACAGGCCATTCCCAAGCAGCCGTCATTCCCTGCCCACAGCCGCCTTCAGCTTCTCCAGATCCAGCGTCTGGCTGTCCTGGATCAGCGCGTACAGTGCGCCCAGTATGCGGCGGACGCCGCCGGGCACGTCGCTTTCGGCGTTCAGCACCATCACGGGGTCGTGCACCGACATGCGCAGCTGGAACCAGGCGTTGTTCACGCCGCCGTCCAGGTTGAAGGTGATGCGCACGCCCTCACGGCTGTCCGGCGCGACCTGCCAGCGCGGGTCGTCCAGGGTATAGCTGAGCACGACCTCCACCACCTCCTGGCCGGTGGCGGGGTCCTCCACGTCCAGCGCTGGCAGGCGCAGCTCCACGCTCTCCACCGGTTCACGCAAATCGTCGATCAGGCGGAACACGTTCTGGCCCTCCCGCTTGCGGTTCAGCGCCTCGCAGATCACCCGGGTAGCCAGGTAGAGCCCGTCGTCCAGGAAGCCGTTCTCGCGGAAGGCCGCGTGTCCGCTGGTCTCGATGGCCAGCGGGCAATCGATGCCCTCGGCATTCAGTCGCACGGCCTCCTCGATCACATTGCGGTAGCCCCGCTTGAAGCGGTAGTGTATGCCGCCCCATTCGGCGATGAACGCCGACAGGCCCGACGAGGTCACGCTGTCGGTAACGAAGGTGGCGCCGGGCTTAACATCCAGCAGCATGGCGGCGGCCAGCGCGATCAGGCGGTTTTGGGAGATGAGCCTGCCACCGTCGTCCACGATGGCGGCGCGACTGCCGTCGGCGTTGAACAGTACGCCCAGGTCCGCGCGATTGGCCCTGACGGCACGGGTGACGGCGTCTATTGCGTCAGGATCGTCGGGCCCGCCGGCGATGCCGTCCTCGATTCCGACCGGATACAGGCTGCCCTCGGTCTCCACGCCCATGGAATCCAGGAAATGGACGTAGCCCTCCCCCACGCTGGTGCGGGCGTCCACGATCACGCGCATGCCCAGCAGCGGCTTCAGCGCGTCGTCCTCCAGGCAGCGGGCCGCCGCGCTGCGCAGCGCGTCGTAATAGATCCCGTCGGCGTCGTGGCGCACCACCAGCCGCTCCGGCACCTCGGCATCCCTGGCCCGCAACAGCAGCGTGTTCACGTCCCCGTCCTTCAGGCCGCCATCGGCGGTGATGAACCGGAAGCCGTTCAGGTTCGGGTCGGCGGCGCTGGCGGTGACCATCACCGCGCCGTCAGCGTTGCCGCAATCCGGCTGCACGGCCTTGAAAAGCGCCGGGGCGGAGCAGAGCCCGCAGTCCAGCACGTCGCTGTCCGCGGCGGTGATGCCCCGGGCCAGCGCCGCCTTGATGCGCGCGCCGGAGGGCCTGGGATCGCGGCCCACAGCCAGGACGATGGCGTCCGGGGTGGTTCCCCGGCGCTCCGCCAGCCAGCAGGCGAAGGCATAGCCCAGCTTCTCCGCGCGCTCGTCGGTCAACTGCTGCTGGGGCCCGCGAATCTCCGAGCCGCTGCGCAGCTTCAGCCATCTTGCACTGTCACTATCCATAAATAAACCTCACTTGTCGCGTTTATTGTTTGCCATCCTGGCATTCTTTCGATCGTTGGAGCGGCGGGGCGGGCGTCCGCCCTTCACCGCCGGAAAGGAACCCGTCCGGCCCAGCTGGTCCTTGATGCGCTGCTTTTCCGCCGCCATGCGCTTCATGCGCTCCCGCCGGGTGCGGACGGAAGTGACCGCCAATATCGTGATCATCACCGTCAGGGCTGCGCCCGCGATGATCAGCAGTATGATAAAGGTGGCGCTGTTGCCCTCAGGCTTCACGGATTGGCCCTCCAGCACCTGCCCGGTGGCGTCCAGCTGTTGAGGGTTGACGCCATCGGCGGCAATCTGCACGGCGATGGGACTGGTGGTCTGCTCCTGGTGGAAGCCCTGGGCATCGGTGTACTCCAGGCAGAATATGAACTCGGCGTCCTGGCTGACGTCGTAGCTGGCGCTGAACACGGTGGGCTCCCGCTCACCCCTGGGAACCACGGCCAACCGGCGGATGTCGCCCCGGCTGACCTCGTAGAGGCGGACATCCCGGGCCATGGCAGTGCCGGTGTTGAGTATCGTGAAGTCGAAGGTCACCCGCCCGGGCCGGTTGATCCTGGGCGTGGCGGTCTGGGCCGTCAGGCTGATGTCGATGCGCTGCGTATCGGGCGTGTTGGAGGCCACGATGGTGCTGGTGCGCAGGTCCAGCAGCTGACCGGCGCTGTTGCTGCCGGTGATGTGCCAGCGGTATTCCCCCTCCCCCCGCAGCGGATAGGTGTAGGGGATCTCCACCGGGTGGGCGCCGCTGGGCAGGCTGATGGCGTCGGCGATGATGCCGCCGTAAACGTCGTCCCAAACGGTGATGTCGGTATAATCCACGTTGCCCAGGTTGGTCAGTATCAGTATGGCGTCGGCGATATCATCGTTGAACTCTGCCTGGCGCACATAGAACGACGTGATCAGATGGTCGTCGGCGATGGGCACGGAAGCCGGGTCAAGGCTGAGGGAGAACGCGTCGCCGGTGGGCACCGCGTATTCCAGCACGGGCATCGACAGGTCGTCACCGGTCAGCGTGACCCGGCTGATGAAGCTCTTGGCCTCGCCCACGTCCAGCAGCTCCAGCCGCCCGGTGAAGTCGCCCAGGGTATCGCGTATGCGCAGCGCGCTCAGCGGCACGTTGCCGGTATTGACGATCTTGTAGGTGACGGTCATCAGCCCGTCCTTGACCCCGTATGGGGACGAAAACTGCCGGGTAAAAGCCACGCCGGGCTGCTGCTCGCCCTTGATGATGGGCACGTCGAGGGTGTAGACCACCTTCTCGCCGCCCGCCTCCTGGGGGTCATGGCTGATGGTATAGCGCACCTGGCCGGCGTCCAGCTCCTCCTGGGTGACGGCGTGGGGCCGCACCAGTGTCTGGCTCTCGCCCGCGCCGAGCTGGCCGATGGGCTCCGAGAGCAGGCCGTCAGCGGACGCGAGGTAGATGTTCTGCACGGGCCGGTTGGAGCGGTTTTCGATCAGGAAGGTCATGGTGATGTCCCCGGGAGCGACCATCATGGCGGGCTGGACGGTGGTATCGATGAACAGCGCCGGTTGAGGCGCTTCCTCAGCCAGAGCTCCCGCCATCGCCAGCGCCCAGAGCACACCCAGGAGGGCGGCCAGTCGTCGCCACATTCCAGTCTGTCGAACCATTTCACGCGCTACCTTTCCATCGTCGCTTCGGCGATTTGCCCAGGGCACAAACCACCGACTCTATTGTATTTCATTTTGCCCACATCTGTCAAGGATAAAACGGCGTAGGCCCAGGGCGTTCGTTACCGTGAACATACTTCGCAGGGGTGCTCTGCGGGCGCCCGCGTGATTGAACCGTCCTGATCTTTCATCGGTTACAAAATTCTGTGAAATGTACGACCGGCTGCCCTATTTCTACATCACCGGCGGCGACCCGATCCTGCACCCGGACTTCTGGCCGCTGCTGGAGCTGCTGGCTATCAAGCGGATTCCCTTTACCCTCATGGGCAATCCCTTTCACCTCACCGACGAGGTCTGCCAGCGCCTGAAGCTGCTGGGGTGCGAGAAGTACCAGCTTTCCATCGACGGACTGGAACAGACCCACGACTGGTTCCGCAAGCCCGGTTCCTTTCAGACCACGCTGGAGAAGATCGCCACGATCAACCGCGCGGGCATCCGCTCGGTGGTGATGACCACGGTATCGGGGACGAATATCCACGAGGTCCCGGGGATCATCGACGCGGTGGTGAACGCCGGGGTGAATGTCTATGCCTTTGCAAGATACTGCCCGACCAGCGAGGCGAAGGACACCGGCATGGCGCCACGGGAATACCGACACCTGCTGGAAGTGTGCGACGCCAGGTTCAAGGCTTACGAAGCGGCGGGATACGACACTTATTTCAACCGCAAGGATCACCTGTGGACGCTGTACCAGTATGAGACCGGCGCGTTCAAGATCCCTGAAGACGCACAGCCCGGCATGATCTACGGCGGCTGTAACTGCGGCAACTGCCACATGACCATCCTGCCCACCGGCGACGTATACGCCTGCCGCAGGGTGCAGATCAGCAGGGTCGGCAACGTGTTCGAGGATCGCCTGGCCGACCTGTGGGTAGCGGAGCTGGAGCAGTACCGGCAGTACGATAAATTCAAAAAATGCTCGAAGTGCGAGCTGCTGCCCTGGTGCCGGGGCTGTCCCGCGGTGGCCAGCGGCGCGCGCGGGGATTTCTACGGCGTCGATCCGCAGTGCTGGAAGGAAAAGAACGACATCACAGGGGAGGCGCTGATATGAAAGCGGTTGTATTGAACGGCATTACCCCCGCCGATCAGGTGAAGCTGACGGAGGTTCCCATCCCGCAGGTCAAGCCCGGATGGGTGCTGGTGAAGGTTCGCGCCTTCGGCATGAACCACTCCGAACAGGTGTTGCGGCTGTCGGAGATCGAAGCGCCTTACATCCAAAAGCCGGTCATCCCCGGCATCGAGTGCGTGGGCGAGATCGCCGACCCCTCCGATTCCGGGTGGAAGGTCGGCCAGAAGGTCGTGGCGCTCATGGGCGGCATGGGCCGCAGCTTTGACGGAAGCTATGCCGAGTACGCGCTGCTGCCCGCCCATCATGTCTTTCCCGTGGACACCGATCTGCCCTGGGACGCGCTGGCCGCCGTGCCGGAGACCTGGTTCACGGCCTGGGGGTCGCTGTTTGAATGCCTCCGGCTCAGGCCGGAGGACACGCTGCTGATCCGCGGGGCGACTTGCGCGCTGGGATATGCCGCGATCCAAATTGCAAAGGCGCTGGGCTGCCGCGTCGTCGCCACCACCCACCGGGAGGCCAAGCTGCCCCTGCTGTCCGAGGCGGATGAAGCCGTTCTGGACGACGGCAGGCTCACCGGCAGGGTCCACGGCGTCAACAGGGCCCTCGATCTCGTCGGCCCGCGCTTCCTGAAGGACACGCTTACCGCCGTGGAGAAAGGCGGCATTGTGTGCAACACCGGCATACTGGGCGGCGTGTTCACGCTCAATGACTTCGACCCCATCAAGGATATTCCCAACGGGGTTTACCTGACCGGCTTTTTCAGCAATTATCCTGCACAGCATGTTATGGATGCCATTTTCAGCTTTTTGAAGGAACACCGCCTTATGCCCCGCTATGGAAGGCAGTACGCTTTCCATGAATTGCCAATCGCTTGTGAAGCGTTGGATTCCGGAAATGTGAACGGAAAAATCGTCATAACAGTATAGTGGATGTTCGTGCGTTGCACTCAAAGTGAAACTCGTCCTTGGGGTCGTCCTTGTGCCAGGTGTAGCGCCAGCCAACGCCGGAGCCCTTCCTGAAACCAAAGGGCACGATCTTTTTCATCAGCGGCAGGAAGAAGCGCTTCCTGGCCAGCTTCTGCATGCCGGAGGGATCGAGAAACTTCCACATTTCTTCGGAGACCGCCTTATACGCATCCTCCTCGCTCCATCCGTGCTTTTGCAGCACTTCATACATGGCAATGGAGGTCAGGATCTGCGCCATGTGCCTGGCATTTCCCTTGTCGCAGTATTTCTTCTCTTCTTCGATCAACCCGGCGATGCGGGCATAGATGTCGTGCTGAATATCGGCAGGCAGCGTCGGGAAATAGTTTTGGTAGCGGCTGATGGCCACCAGCTTTTCAGGTGCGTATCGGCTCATGATTGACTCTCCTTTTGAAATCTCAAATACTATATTATGATTTAAAACAAACGCTTGAAAAAACATGCGCTGCAATATATAATAGTAAGTATAAACTAACAATGGACGCATGATCGTTATATGAACAGAGAAAAAACGGAAAAATTCTTGAAAATCGGCCTGTCCGGGGCACTGTTGACGCTGGTCGGCGACCTTCTGATCGGCGCGGCGAAGTTCCCGGACGGAGCGAATATGATCGACGGCTACTTCGCCATCGCGCTGGCCATGCCAGCCTGGCGGCCGATCCTGGGCGGCCTGATCGGATTTGTGGGAATAAGCCTGGAATACTGCGGCCTTATGACGGTTTATCCCCTGATACGGCAGAAGATGCCCCGGGGCGGCAGGTTCTACAGGCTGGCCATGTACGTCTATCTCGCTGCCGGCGGCGGCGCGGTACACCTGCCCTGCGGCGCGTTCATGTGGATCTACAAATCCGTCGCCGCAGCGGCGGGACAGGCGGTCGGCCATGACATCGCGCTTGGATACCTCCTGTATTCCCTGCGGTATCCGCGCTTGCCGCGTGGGTGTGTACTTTATTCCAAGGAAGGTAAAGGAACATGACAGACAGACGCTCGGAAATCCGGAACGCCTACAAACAGACCGGAGGCCATGCCAGCTTTTACGACGGCATGATGACTTATTCCACCTTCCCGGGGAAGGCGATATGCCGGATCGTATGGAACATGGACGGCGATAAGAATGCCGCCTATCTGGAGCGCGCCCTGTCCGGCGTGCCGGAGGGGTTCGCTGGAAAGCTGCTGGAGGTGCCGGTGGGCACCGGTGTGCTGACCATGCCGGTTTATCGGAGCCTTCCCGGCGCAGATATTACCTGCCTGGACTATTCGCCGGACATGATGGCGGCGGCGCAGGCACGGGCGGAGCGCATGGGGATCGGAAACGCGCGCTTCGTGCAGGGGGACGTGGGCGCGCTGCCCTTTGACGACGGGCACTTCGACGTCGTGCTCTCCCTGAACGGGTTTCACGCCTTTCCGGACAAGGAGGCGGCCTGGCGCGAGACATGCCGGGTGCTCAGGCCCGGCGGTACCTTCTGCGGCTGCTTTTACGTCCAGGGCGGCTGCGCTCGGACGGACTGGTTCATCAAACACCTCTACCAGCCCAAGGGGTTCTTCACGCCGCCCTATGAGACCGAGGCGAGCCTGAAGACGCGGCTGTCGAAGCTGTACGCGGAAGTGGACGTTACCTGCTTTGAGGGCATCGCCTGCTTCCGGTGCAGGAAGGCGGCGCTATGATCGTCATCCAACTGATCCTGTACTGCGCCCTGTTCACGCTGATGGTGAAGCTGGGCGTGGGAAACAGCCCGCTGAACGGCCTGTTCTTCTATCCGAAGCCCGTGCAGGAGAGGGTGTACGCGCTGGGATTGACGGATCGCCGGACGGTCAGCCGCAAGAGAAGGCGCTTCATGATCGCCTTCTTCGCGGTCATGGCGGTGGCGCTGGTGCTGATCATCCGCTTTTGGAACGGAATCCAAACCTTCCGGGCCGCGTACTGGCAGGCGCTGATGTTCCTCGAAGTGATGAACTGGTACGACGGCATCGTAATCGACCGGCTGTGGGTCGGCCACAGCGCCTTCTGGGTCATTCCGGGCACGGAGGACATTCCCTTCGTGCAGACCTGGCCGCAGGTGCTGAAAAAGCGCGGGATCCTCTCGGCCATCTGGGTCGCCGGCGCTGCCGTGATCGCTGGAATTGTAACACTGATCTGAACGGAAAGAAGATTGTACACATGAGAGAAAACGATTTGCCCTTCGATCGCTCAAAGCACGCGATCTATACGAAGAAAGCGAAGAAATGCGTGCAGACGCTGCTGCGCCGGTACCACGACGCGCCCACGGCGGAGCGTCTTTGGGAGAAGGTACAGCTGCAATACTGCGCATTTCTGGAGGACGAGCCCGCCCTGGGCGGCGTGAAGATGACAGCCAGCATCTACGATCCCATACTGATCTTTGCCTGGTATGCCGTGATTGACGAAAAGCCGCCGCTAAAGGACATCCAGCAGGATGTCTTCGATTGCTTCATGGGCGGGTTCGACGCGCTGGGCAAGCTGTTCAACCTGAACCGGATGCCGGACAACCGCATTGCGAACCTCGCGTTCAAAAAAGCCGCCGACCAGCGCGTGAAGGAGATCGGGGCGTTCCCGGCGTCCTTCCGGATGCAGGGCTATACCTATGACCGGCAAAACGGCGTCGTCCGCTATTGCTTCACACAGTGCCCGAACGCGGAATTTGCCAAGCGCCACCACATGGAGGACGTGCTGCCCGTGATGTGCAACTGCGACCACATGGCCATGCAGAAGCTGCACGCGACGCTGATCCGGGAGGGGACGTGCTGCAGCTCAGACCGCTGCGATTACTGTATCGTAGGTGACCGAAACCCCATCGCCGGACAATATGGGCTCGTGACGCGGGAGAACGGCCTGTGGGTCAGCGTGCGAAAGTGACGCGCCCGTAGCGCCGGCGCACCGCTTCCCAACCGGGCATCTGTCCCCTCAGTTCATGCCAATTGGGCATAGCGGCGTTAGTTTTAACAAATAACTCTTGCATTCCCCGGTTTGATGCGTATAATAGAGGTAAGGTAAGACTAACTATTTGAGGGGATGATGACTGTGGGACTGTTCAAGGATTATGTGAGCCAGACGCGCAAGCCGGAGGGCTTTCTGGGGAAGCTGATGCTGAACGGCATGAATTCCGGACACGCGAAAATGGCGGACTGGGGATTCTCTCATCTGCCGCAAATCGACCCGAAAAGCGCCGTTGATCTCGGCTGCGGCGGCGGCAGGAACGCCGGCGAGCTGTTAAAGCTGTTTCCCAGGGCGCATGTGACTGCCATCGACTATTCCGAGCTGTCCGTTGAAAAGGCGAAGGAATACAATCAGAACATGATCGCCGCCGGTCGCTGCGCGGTGCAGCAGGGAGACGTGTCAAATTTGAAGCTGCCCGCGGAAAGCTTCGACCTCGCCACGGCGTTTGAGACGATCTATTTCTGGCCGGGACTGGAGAAGTGCTTTTCCCAGGTGGCGAGGGTGCTCAAGCCGGGCGGGATTTTCATGATCTGCAACGAATCCGACGGAACGGACGCCACGAGCCTGAAATTCGAGAAGATCATCGACGGCATGAAGAACCACACCGTGGAAGCGATCGAAGCGGCGCTGAGGGCGGCGGGCTTTTCCGAAGTGACGGGCGATCATCATCCTTCCAAGCCGTGGATCACCGTATTGGCGAGGAAGTAAGGAGTGAGTGGGGCATGGCGAGAAAGGATTCAGACAATCAAAAGCGATCCATGAGCGCAATGTTTCGCGGCAGAGCGATCTTCAAGCCGCTGAACACCGGCCACATCGACGACCGCGTCGCCTGCGTGCGGGAGTGGGTGGCAAACATATTCTTCTATACGAAGAACGGCACGACGATCATGATCGACGCCGGTTACAATTACGCGCGGCTCAAGGAGAAGATGGGCTGGCTGGACATCGACCCGGCGACGATCAAGCACATACTGATCACCCACCAGGACACCGACCACGTGGGCGCGCTGGAGCCGGACAGCGAGCGGCTGTTCAAGGACGCCACCGTCTACATCGGCGAGATCGAGAACCGCTACCTGACCGGCGAAAAGCGGCGCAAGGTGATCCACGGGCTGTACAAGCTGCCCATGGTGAAGATGGACAATAAAAAGGTGCTGCTCAGGGACGGCGACGTGTTCACCGTCGGCGACATCAAGGTCGAATGCCTGCTGGTACCGGGGCATACCTGGGGGCACATGGTCTACCTGATCGACGACGAATACCTGTTTACCGGGGACACCATCTGGTTCGGCGTGGACGGCGGCTACAGCTTTATCAGCACCCTGGCGGAGGACAACAGGCTGGCCGTGCGGTCCCTTGAAAAGCTGGAGGCGAACCTGCGCGCCCGGAAGCGGCGCATCGCGGTGATCACCGGGCATACCGGCTGGACGGACGACCTGGACTTCGCCTTCGCCCATCGCACGGAGATCTGCAAGCCCTTCACGAAGAAGTATACCGACCCCGAGGCGCCCTACGACGGCTATGTGGAGGACGACGACACCCAAGAACATGCGCGGAAAGTGCGCTTAAAAATGAAGGGGGGTTGACTATGAAGCCTGATTATAGCGTCCGGCAAAGCCGGACTGAGCCTGCAAGCGCAGCCGCACAGCGGCAAGACGCAGGCGAAACCCGCGCTTGCCGCCAGGCAGTAGCGCGGGGCGATTACAAAAACTGGATGCCAAAGGGCATGATCTGGTCCTTCCTGGGCGGGGCAATCGGCTGCGGGATCGTGGCGGTCGTCCTCAACGCGCTGCTGAACGGTACGCTGAAAACCGTGCTGACGATCGTTTTTGCGGCACTGGCGGTGATCTTCTGCGGTATGACCATCTGGGCGGCGCTCATGCACCGGGCCTTCAGCTATGACGGCAAGCGTCAGATGTCCCGGCAGATCATCGAAGGCACGGCGGCGCATGTGAAGCTGCCCGCCGGCGGCAAATGCCTGGACGTGGGCTGCGGCAGCGGCGCGCTGGCCATCGCCGTGGCCAAGCGCAATCCCCAGGCCCAGGTCGTGAGCATCGACCGCTGGGGCAAGGAGTACGCCTCCTTCAGCAAGCAGCTCTGCGAGGACAACGCCAGGGCCGAGGGCGTGAAGAATACCAGCTTCCGGCAGGGCGACGCCACGCATCTCGACTTTCCCGACGGGACCTTCGACGCCGTGGTGAGCAACTACGTGTACCACAACATTCCCGGCGACCGGCAGCAATACCTGCTGGAAACCCTGCGCACGCTGAAAAAGGGCGGCACCTTCGCGCTGCACGACATCTTTTCCCAATCGAAATACGGCGACATGCAGGCGTTTACGCAGCGCCTCAAGGACATGGGCTATCGGAAGGTGGCGCTGATCGACACCACCGACGGCAAATACATGACGAAATTCGAGGCCACCTGGATGGGACTGAGCGGATCGGCACTTTTGACGGGAATCAAGTAAACGAGGGCAACGCAATGAAATTCACAGAGATGGGCAGGCAGGACGGCAAGACCATGCTGCTGCTGCCCGGCACGGCATGCACCTGGGAGATCAACTTTCACACGGTCATCGACCGGCTGGCGGCGCAGTATCACCTGATCTGCGTCAATTACGACGGCTTCGACGACGAGAAGGAAACAAAGCCGTTCACCGACATGCTGACGGTGACCGGGAAGATCGAGGATTACATCATAAAAAACCACGGCGGGCGCGTGGACGGGGCCTACGGCTCCTCGCTGGGCGGCAGCTTTGTGGGCCTGCTGATCCAACGCAAGCACATCCACATCGACCACGGCTTCATCGGCTCCTCCGACCTGGATCAGGGCAGCCCCATCGTCGCCCGGATCATGACCTGGATCGTGGGGCGCTGGATCGGCGACGCGGCGAAGAACGACAGGAAGCGCCAGAAGCTCAAGGACATGCTGGTAAAAAACTTCGGCATGAACATGGACCCGGAGACCGACGCCTTCATGGATCAATTCGCGGGCAGCATGGTGTCCCTGCACCCAAAGACCGTGGCGCGGGAGTTCTACTCGGACTATGTGACGCCCCTGGAGGACGACATCCACGTGGACGGCACCACGGTGCACGTCATCTACGCGCTGAAGATGGGACCGAAGTATGAGAAGCGGTACCGGCAGCACTTCCGCGACCCGGACATCATCCGCTTCGACATGCAGCACGAAGCCTGGATATTCCAGGGCCAGTGGACGCAACCCATACTGGATGCCATCGCGGCGCGCATGGGATAAGGGAGTGAGCCTATGTTCTGGGACAGCGTGGCCGGGGTCTATGATCTCTTCGTCAACGTCGTCAACCGCAGAACCCACACGGCGCTGAGAAAGATCGTCGCGAACCTCATCCAACCGGGCGACTGCGTGCTGGAGTGCGCCTGCGGCACGGGGCTGCTCACCGAGGTCATCGCGCAAAGGTGCGCCCGCTTGACCGCCACGGATTTCGCGCCGAAGATGCTGGCGCGGGCAAAGAAGAACTGCGCCGCGTTCGGCAACATCACTTTTGAACAGTCGGACATCACGGCGCTGGGCTATCCGAACGGCAGCTTTGACGCCGTCGTGGCCGGGAACGTGATCCACCTGTTGGACAATCCCATGAAGGCGCTTGCCGAGCTGGACCGCGTGTGCAAGACGGGCGGCCGGTTGATCATCCCAACCTACATGAACCGTGACGGGAAGGGAAACACCAGTGGCTTCGCCACCGCCGTGGGCAAGGCCGGAGCGGACTTCAAGCGGCAGTTCACCGTGGAAAGCTACCGGCAGTTCTTCCTGGACGCGGGCTATGGGGACGTGTCCATACAACTGGCTGAAGGGCGCATCCCCTGCGCCGTGGCCGTGATGCGCAAAAAGAGGGTGTGACATTTGTCAGCATAAGCGACTTCATCATCCTCGACTGCCGGCTGCCGGGAAAGGTCAGGCACATGATCAAGGGCGCGGAACACTGCAAGGCCTGGGAACGCAAGGAATGGCTGATGAAGCTGGCGATTCCGGAGCACGGCCTGGGCTGGACGCTGCTGGTTTGTCCGTTGGCGGGGTTGATCGTGGCGGGTATCGCAGCGCTGATCCCATAAAGATGCGAAGACCGCTCCGATAAAAAACCGGGCGACTGCGATAGTGAAGCAGCCGCCTGTTTTTTATCAGGTTCATCTCACGCCCCGGCCGTTACGCGAATCAACTCGCGCTCCAGCGCGGACGCGCTGCCGCGGCGCAGCTTGACTAGCTGCGCGCCGTGCTTTTTGGCCTCCTTCTGCGCGCTGATGACCAATGGATGCGAGACGGTGTCCATACAGACGAAGATGTAATCCGGATTCCCCAGTTGATTGGCGAAGCTGCCCTTTTTGAGGGGGATAGCGCGCGCCGTGATATTGTATTTGGCGCACAGATCGCGATAGGTGCGTCCCATACACTCATTGCCACCGATGATGATTGCGCTCATTGACACTGTCCTCCCAACACAAATTAGTTCTCTCTAACACATATATTAGCATATACTAACTACTTTTGTCAAGTGTTTTTACGAATGTGAAAATTCAGGAAAAGCCATTGACATTCAAGCCAAGTTAGTGTACTATAACATTGAATTAGTTAAAGCTAATCAATTGGAGGGGATGTTCCATGCTGGACCGTGCCATCATCGATCACGCCTCGCCCACACTGGCGCGACTGAAGTTGGGCAACCTGTTCAATCATACCATGGGACAAGACTTTCCCGTGGAATTTGCCGCGTTGCGTGGTCTGCTCAGGGACAGGGGCGTGACGATGACGATCCTGAAGGTCTGCAAAGGGAAAGCGCTGATCTATCTCTATCGGGCACAGGAATTGGAAAAGGCGCTCGCATGTGACGGCGTTCGGCGGTTGCTTCGCGTCTGCGGCTACGACCGCTACGATGTCGATGGGGCGCTTGACACACTGAAAGCACGTCTGAACAACCTCGACGCCTTCCCCCATGAGATCGGCATATTTCTGGGCTATCCGCTGGAGGACGTGCTGGGGTTCATCGAAAACGGCGGCAAGAACTGTCTGTCCTGTGGATGCTGGAAGGTGTATTCCAACGAATGTGAAGCGCTCAAAGCATTTGAGCGGTATGAGAAGTGCAAAGCAGTCTATCAGAGGCTGTTTGCGTCGGGCTGCCCGCTGACCCGCTTGACGGTCGCGGCCAGACCGGCATAATTATCGAGGAGGAATATCAAAATGAGCAAAGTGGCAGTTGTGTACTACAGCGGTTCCGGCAACACCGAGGCCATGGCAGACGTGATCGTGAACGCCCTGGGCGCGGACAAGATCGAAGCGGAGGCCTTCAGCGCGGCGAAGGCCGCGGACTATGACGCCATCGCCTTCGGTTGCCCGGCCATGGGCGACGAGGTGTTGGAGGAGACCATCTTCCAGCCCATGTGGGACGACGTGAAGACCGGCCTGGCGGGCAAGAAGGTGGCGCTGTTCGGCTCCTACGGCTGGGGTGACGGCCAGTGGATGCGCGATTGGGAAGCGGACGCCCAGGCCAACGGCGTGACCCTGGCCTGCGAGAGCGTGATCTGCAACGAGGCTCCCGACGACGAAGCCAAGGCCGCGCTGGAAGCGCTGGCGAAGGCCATCGGTTGATTTCTTCACCTACTTTGGCTTCAGCGACGACAACCTGGCCGAGACCCAGCACATCGAGTTCCGCTACGGCGATACCCTGGAAAACCTGAACAACTACTCCGAGGGCAAGTACGCCTATTGGCTGGCCAGCGGCATACTGGACGGCTACAAGGACAGCCTGATCCAGGATTGCATCAAGCTGTTCGTGGATGAGAACGTGGGCGAGGCCCAGGGCGATGCAGCGGAAGCCGAGACAGAAGCGAAGGCCGACGCGATTGAAATCAGCACCGCCGAGCAGCTGGCCGCGATCAACGACAACCTGTCCGGAAACTATGTGCTGACCGCCGACATCGACCTGGCCGGCGCGGAATGGACGCCCATCGGCGCCTATGCGCCCTCCGGCGAGAGCGCGGAGGAACAGGAGATCCCTGCCGCCCAGGCCGCCTTTACCGGCAGCTTCGACGGCCAGGGGCACACCATTTCCAACCTGGTGATCAACCAGCCTGAAGCCTGGGCCCAGGGCCTTTTCGGCTGCATCGCCAATACCAGTATCGGCAACTTTACCCTGGAAAACGCCACCGTGGACGCCCAGCTGATGGGCGCCGACGTGGTGGGCTACGCCTATTGCTCCACCGTTACCGGCGTCACCCTGGTCAACGGCAAGGTCACCGCCCACGCGGGCGAGATGAGCGCCGAGGGCATGTACGGCGGCATCGTTGGCGCGGGCATGGGTTCCATGATCGAGAACTGCGCCGCCCAGGCGGACATCGTGATCCCGGACGGCACCGCCAACGCGGGCATCGTGGGCGGCGGCCTGGAGATGACCAGCGTCGTGGGCTGCAGGGCCACCGGTACCGTCACCGCGGGCAACGACTGCTACGGCCTGGGCGGCGTGTCCGGCTGCGGCTTCGCGGCGGAGCAGTTCACCGACTGCGCCGCGGAGAATGTGACCATTACCGCGGGCGACAACTGCTTCTGGATCGGCGGCATCACCGGCTACGCGGGCGGCTATCCCGACGCGCAGTACGGCATGCCCGTGACCGTGTTCACGAACTGCACCGCAAAGAACGTCAACGTCAGCGCGGGCGAGAACGCCGACGGCATCGGCGACATCGTCGGCGCAGGCTTCTATAACGAAGCGGTCGCCCAGGCCAACGGCGCGCCCTTCGACCAGCCGACCCAGTTTGAACTGGTGGATTGCGTGACGGACAGTGGCGATACCGAAGCTGACGACACTGCCGCCGCGGCACAGCTGCTGGAGGACGTGAAGGGCACCTATGTGGCGCTTTTCCCGATCATCACCGATGCCGCCTACGATCAGATCTGGCTGGAGCATTGCGCCGCCGTGGTGGGCGACGAGATGGCCCCTGAGGTGGCGCAGGCTTTGAAGGATGCCTGCAACGGCACGATCTACGGTCAGGAAGCCATCGACGCCTACGGCGACGGCTCAAACGGCGCGCAATTCGACTGCCTGTTCGTGGGTGGGGTCGATCAGATCACCTTCGATGGCGCGACCATCAGCGGCACCCTGGCGGGCGAGGCGGTATTCTCCCACGCGTACACCTTCGTCAGCCCCCTGTCCCTGGGCGGCATGATGAACGGCTATTTGTATGAGACTGCCGATGCCGACGCGGGCGAATTCAAATACTTCTTCATGATGCCCGACACGCCGGCGAGCACCTATCACCTGGAATTCCGCTACGGCAGCGACGTGGACGCCCTGACCGAATACGCCACCGGCCCCTACGCCTACTGGCTGGCCGCGGGCTTCCCGGTGGACGCGGACCAGGCGATGACCGAGAACGTGATCGGCCTGTTCTGCGACGAAAACCTGGCGGAGATGGCCAACGAACAGCCCGCCGCCTGACGGAAGCCGGGCGAACGAACGACAGGGACTCTGAATACTCAGGGTCCCTGCTTCATTGCTTGACGGTACAGGCAAAATCTGTTATCATAGATCGGTATTTGGTATAACTAACAAAAGGACCGGATGAATATGCCTGCAAGGATGTCGGGCAAGCATGCGGAGAATGGTCCCATCGCCCCGGTGCTGTTTTCCTTTGCGCTGCCTGTGCTGCTTCTGCAACTGCTTCAGGAGCTTTTCAATATCACAGACTGCATGGTGGTAGGGCACTTTGGCGGGGATCACGCGCTGGCGGCCACTGGCGTTGCGGGCCTTGTGCTGTCCATATTGATCAATTTCTTTATCGGCTTTTCATCGGGCATCAGCAGTGTCGCGTCACGACTGTTTGGGCAGTGCAGCTATCGTGAGCTGCAACGCACTGTCAATGTCCTGTTCCGACTGGTCGTCGCGGCCGGGATCGTTTTTTCAGTTCTGGTCATCACCACCGCAGACACTCTGCTTTCGTTGATGCACAGTCCCTCTGAGGTCATGCCCCACGCGGCGATGTACCTGCGCATATGTGCCTGCGGTTTGACGGCACAGATGATCTACAATGTCGGCGCGGCATTCCTGCGTTCCATCGGGAACACGCAAACGCCGCTCTGCTTCTATCTGGCCTCCGTGCTGTGCAATCTCCTGCTGGACGTGCTCTTCGTCATCGTATTCAAACGGGGAATCGCTGGCGCGGCGGTGGCGACGCTGATCTCACAGTGGCTGCTGGCCCTGCTGATCACGGGATACATGACAAGGCTGGACAGCGCCTATGCCCTGAACCCGTTGGGAGAGGGTCTGGCCATGGGGGCGCTTGTAAAGGACCTCGCCATCGGCATCCCCTCGGGCATGCAGGCGCTGTTCATGAGCATCTCATCGTTCCTGATCCAGAGCTGTATCAATCGCTTCGGCCCCTCAGCCATCGCGGGCATGACGCTGTTTGCCAAGCTGGAGGGGGTCATTTATCTGCCCACCTTCGCCTACGGCATCGCCATCACCAGCTTCGTGGGACAGAATCTCGGCGCAGGCAGGATCGACCGAATCCGCGAAACCGTCCGGCTGAGCCTGAAGATCATGGCCGCCGTCATCATCCCCATGAGCCTTGTGCTGTCCGTGGCCTCTCCGGTGCTGCTAAGGCTGTTTACGAAGGACGAAGCCATACTGTTCAACGCCCGCGAGGCGGTGCTGTTTACGCTGCCCTTCTACGTGGTCTATGGGATAAATCAGGTGTTCCTGGGCACGATCAAGGGCCTGGGAGATACCACCTGGCCCATGTTCTGCACATTGGTCTGCTACAGCCTGTTCCGGGTGTTGTGGTGCCACCTGCTGATCCCCACCCATCCAACCATGCGCGTGGTCTATTCCAGCTATGTCGTCAGCTTCTTCCTGATGCTCGGAATGCTTGTTCCGATGTATATGCGAAGGATTCGCACCGTTTCCAGGAATCTATGAGCGATAGCAGCCGGGCGATGCGCCTTCCATCAGCGCCGCCTGCCGGCAGTCCTTCGAGGCAGTAATGGCAGTGGCATACGACCGCTATCGCATTAAGTGTGCCGCGGTAATCACGATAAGCAAGGAAGCCCAATCAGAGTACAGGATATATCTGAGGATTCGTTACTTCCCAATGAGACAAAGGGCAAGTCCCTTTTGCAATCGTGGTTCCTGTTATTGGTTCGCCTCGTCGTACAGCGACGCGAGTACCTCGGGGGTGACGGAGCCTATCCGGTTGTACACGACCTCGCCCTTCCTGTTCAATACGATGGTCTGCGGGAGCGTACCCGTGCCGCCGACGATGGCGTTCACCGCGTCGTCGGTATCCGTGGCGAAGGGCATGGCGAAGCCCTTGTCCGCGATGAAGGCCACCGGGTCCGCCGTCACCAGCTTGGAATGCACGGCGATCATGGCGATGTCCCCCTCGTGGGCCGCGTACAGCTCGCTGAAGTAGGGCAGCTCGTGGATGCACGGCGTGCAGTGGGTCGCCCACAGGTTGATGAACACGATCTTGCCCCGGGCGTCCGCCAGGTGGAACTCGGAGCCGTCGTAGCACTCCAGCGTGAAGTCCGGAAGCTGCTGGCCGACCTCATGGCCGACGGGCGCGTCGCTGTCGAAGCTGATCGCGGCGGGGGCCTCCGGTTCGGCCGGCGCCTCTGTGACAGCGGGCGTCTCCGCTTCAGCAGGCGCTTCCGTGACGGCAGGCGCATCCGTTTCCACAGGTTCGGCGGTCGCTTCCGTCGTCGCCTGCTTCTGTTGGACATCCTTCCTGACGGCGGGGTCGAGGAAGTTGAACCACACGAGGGCGAAGCACAGTACAGCCAATGCCGCGCCCCAGAGGATCCGCCCGGTCTTCCGGCGCCTGGCGGTCGCGTCGGGAGCATCGCCCACGCAGCCCATTTCCGGAGCCTTGAGGGTGATCCGGCCCGCCTTGATGGAGATCGCTCCCTGTTTGCATACCTCCATGCACTTGCCACAGTGGATGCACTCATGGTCGCTCACATGGCGCACATCCATGCCGCAGTGCCGAACGCAGGCGCCACAGTGGTTGCAGCGATTCGCGTCCACCTTCACGCCGATGACGTTGAAACGATTGAACAGGCCGTAGATCGCCCCCAGCGGGCAGATGAAGCGGCAGAAGCTGCGGTAGCAGAACACGCACGCCAGGCCGATCACCAGCATGATGACGAACTTGCGGGTGAACAGTATGCCCAGCATGCTGTAATAGGAGGTGTTCGCCGGATTGGCCAGGTGGCCCATCGCGCCCTCGAAGGTGCCCGCGGGACAGATGTACTTGCAGAAGCCCGGCAGGGGGATCTGGTAGCGCAGGCCGTACCACAGGGGAATGGCGACCACAAACACCGCAAGTATCACATATTTCAGCCAGGACAGCGCCCGGGTGACGCGGCTCTTCTTGAGCTTCGGCGTGGGGATCTTATGGAGAAGCTCCTGGATCAGGCCCAGCGGGCAGAGCCAGCCGCAGATCGTCCGCCCAAGGATCACGCCGAAGAGCATGATGATGCCCAGCACGTACCAGCCCGCCCGATGCCCGGTGGAGGCCAGCGCGTTCTGAATGGAGCCCAGCGGGCAGGAACCCACCGCGCCGGGACAGGAATAGCAGTTGAAGCCGGGAACGCAGGCGTACTTCGCGTTGCCGGTGTAGATTCTCCCATCAATGAAGCCCTTGATGTAGGCGTTGTGCAGCAGGGCCGAATACAGTTGGACGAGCCTTCGGGTCGTCGGCCTGTGCGCCTGCCACCAGCTGGTTTTTGTAGTATTATCCAAGGCCAACACACTCCGTACAAATGGTAATCGCTTTGTAAAGCACGTCCCGGGCGCTCCCGTTGAACACCCCTGCGATGATGAGGATGACGGCCACGACGATGATGATCGCCTGCGGCAGGATCGTCTTCTTCTGCATATCGGCGCTTTGGGGCGCAGCAACGATGCCCGCCGCCTTCTCCGCCTTCAGCTGCGCCTGGGCAGCCTCGGTTTGACGAAGAACGCTCTTCTCCCGCAGGATCGAGGTCACCGCCAACGCGCCCAATCCTACGGCGGTCCAGGGCAGGAACACCCTCAACAGGGAAAAGAACATACCTTCCAGGTCAGCCTCCGGGAAGTGGGCCGGATTCATAATGTAAATCAGTATGGGAACCATGCAAAGCGCGAACACGGCCCAGCCGATCCACGCAAGCCGCCTCTGTGCGCGCTGCTCCGTCAGCATGGCTTCGGAGGGCTGCGCGACGCGGGCGATCACCAAATCGCGGTTTAATTCCGCATCCGTCACCGGCTTATCGGCGTTCTCATCCTTTGCGCCCAGCACCAGGCCTGCGATCAACAGGCCGAGGCCCGCAAAGAGCAGCGGCGCGATGGGCGCAAATTTCCCGGCAACCTCTCCCGGCGTATAGACGCTCTCCATGGGGTGCTCCGCCTTGCGGGCCGAGCCCTCCCGATAGATCGAGATCGCCGACAGGGACAGCAAAACCACCAGCGCGATGCAGACCGCGGCCTGCAGCGCGAGATAAAGCTTGCTTCTCGTCATTCAAATTCCCCCAGTATCACCGATCATTTGTCAAGGGGCCGCAAACCTCCTGTTCGCGGCTCCGCAGGATGCCATTATTTCAGGTTGTGCAGATACTCCACCAGCGCGGGCCGGTCGTAGAAGGATTCAGGTTTCTCCAGCCGGAAATCGGGCTCGATGACGCCGTCCGTGTTGTAGAAGGAGCCGTTTTTGATGATGGAGACCTGCTTGTTGCCGGAGATCTGGAAGAGCGTTCCCGCGGCGGTGGTGCAGGGCTGCACCACGCAGGAGCCGCCGCCGGTGGGCTGTCCGATCAGCGTGACCCGGCCGGAGCTGCGGAAGGCCGCGGGCACCAGGTTGCCGCAGGAGAAGGAGTTGTTGCTGGTCAGGCAGTACAGCCT
The DNA here is from genome assembly GCA_902765305.1 of uncultured Eubacteriales bacterium. Lineage (GTDB taxonomy): Bacteria > Bacillota > Clostridia > Christensenellales > Aristaeellaceae > UBA2862. The sequence goes on along the minus strand of CACWZI010000001.1, from coordinate 50,903 downwards.
GTAGCCATTGGCCACGTTGTCCTGATCGTCGTACTGGCCGTCCAGGTTGACGTCGGTCAGATAGATGGCGTTGGTCTCGGCGCCGGTAAAGGTATCGCGCAGGGCGATGTCCGCCTCGCCCAGGAACCAGAAGATCACGAAGATCGCCGCGTCCGCGTTGCCGCCGTTGTTGCTCAGGTCGATCACAATGTTCTTGACGGGGCTGCCCTCGCGCTTGATCTGGCTGTTGGCGTAGATGATCAGGTCGATGGTATCCTGGGGATTGTCGCGGTCGATCATCATGTCGTAGTAGTCCGGGCGATTCGCCGTGAAATGATCGACGGTGATGAAGGCGGTGTCGCCCACTTCTTCATAGCCGGGCACCCAGGCGCGATAGACCGCCTTGCGTGCGTTCTCGTAAACCGATCCCAGCTTGAACGACTTGCGAATCGAAGGCCCAAGGTACGACATGCTGACGATGCTTTCAACACTGGTGTTGCGGTCGAACAGATAGCCGCCCCTGGTAATTATACACATTATATCGGAAAAAAACAATACTCTACAATCAAGAATATGGATTATACTTTGTCATTATTGATTATTCTCATGCGCCAGCATTTCCCACTGATAATTCTCCAGCTTTCGAGTATAATCTTTGCAGAAAGCGCTCAACCCGCCCCTATGAACCTGTCGTCAGCGACACGTTCTCGGGCAGACTGATTCATAAAGATAAAACAAGAACCCGATCATATAATCAGGTCCTTGCTTTTTTGGTGGAGCATACCGGATTCGAACCGGTGACCTCTACAATGCGAATGTATCACGCTGACGAAGCATTGTAACTACATCCCAATTCGGCGGGCTGTATCACCCCACCTTAGTCTCAATGCAATGGTCAGCCTGGACAATGGATGCCTCACCATGTTCTACATCTGGCTGTAAGTCCGCCAGCGCCACATAGAAGTGTATGGTCAAATGGTAATTGCGGTCGACTTCAATGCGCTCGATGATCTTCGAGAGGATCATCCGCTTTTCATCGGTCTCCGCGTCATCAAACACCTTTGCCCAATCCCGGATGTTCTGAATCTGGGTAGACAGGTATTGAATCCTGACTTCTTCCTGTTCCTTCTCCCGCTGGTAGGCAGCGATGATGCCTTCGCTCACCTCGATAGCCCTTTGATTGTCCTCCAACAGGGATTGCAGGATATCTTCGTCAAACCTGGCTTCGCCGGTCAAAGATTTCAGGATCCCATCCTTGAGCGCCTGATTCTGCTTGCGCAGTTTGGCAAGATTCCTCTGTTCTTCCAGACTCTTGTCCTTCTGCAGACTTCTAATGCGCCGGCATGCCTGCTCTTTCCATACGGCATCCACCGATGATTGGATTGCATCGAAATAGCCTCTTACGACTTCCAGAACCGCTCCTTCGATCTTCTTGGCGGAGTACACCGTCTGGCCGTCGCATTCCTTGGCGTCGATTGATCCATTATAGCAACGATAAATCGGACGGTAATACGGGCCTCTGGCACGCTGTTTACAGCAATAGCCGCCCACCAGCTTGTGATGACAATGACCACACCAGATCAGTCCTGACAAGAGTGACGCGCCATAGACCGAGGTCTTTGTGTGTCCCTCAGGGATAGCGGCGTTCTCTGTCTCATGCCTCCAGGCGTAACGATTCTGTATCCGTTTCGATATAGCAATCTGCGTGAATTGGAAATCGTCATCCGAGACCAGCCGCAGTTCTTCAATGGGTTCGGACATTACATCATTCATATGCATTCGCCCGGTATAGACTGGGTTTCTCAGCAGAGACATCACCGTCGTCCGAGTCCAAATCTTGTCCGGGTTTGGGTAGTGTTCGTTCATGTAATTGGCAATACGCGTGTTGCCCATGCCCTCCACGCCCGCCATGTGGAATACCTTTTTCACCTGTGGGCCGGTAATCGGGTCGATCTCCAGGTCATACAGCTCCCTGTTCTTCTTGCCCACGCGGCCCTTGCGGACAAGTCGGTATCCAAAGGGATGCTTCCCGCCGCGCCAGATGCCGTCCGCTGTCATCTGCGTGTGTGCCGCTTTGACGCGAACGGACGTCTTTTCACTTTCGCCGCCGGCCTGCCAGAAGCGGATGTAATTCAGCAGTTTGTCCACCCGGCTGTCCAGCCGCTGTTGTCCTTCCCGCGTGCTCCACACTTCGATGCCATGTTCAATGAGCCATTGCACCAGGAAGGGCGTCTCGTCCTCCCGTCGACCCAGTCGGTCGAACATGAACACCAGCAGCACGTCGAATTCCTTGCGCTCCGCCATCCCTCGAATCTCGATGATCGCGTCGCGCTTGTTCGCGGACAACTTGTACCCAGAAACGCCCTTCTCAAGGCGTTCACCGACGAACGTCCAGTCGTCATGCAAGGCGATGAACGCCTCGCACTCCCGACGCTGCATGGGAATGTCATCCTTCGGGTCAACCTGTCCCAATGTTGATACTCTATACAAACATAATACTCTCTTCATGTTGCTTCACTCCGTTTCTCCATTGAACGCAACAGCATCTCAGCAACGGATTTCCGGACGTGGGGATTGGCCTCCTCCCGAAATACCATCGTCACTGAACAGCCGTTCCGCGTCGTCGTCTCGCGGAGCTTAGCAACAGTGGTCTGCGCTGCTATATCGTTTTCAAGGTGCGTCTCTCCACATTCCAATGATACCTCCAAAAAGGAATCCTGGCAAGGAATATTTGTCATTTTATTGTCTTTCATTTTGCTTCCTCCTCTTCATTAAAATGGCCGCACCTGATTGCACAGGTGCGGCTATTCTGTCATAGTTATCAGATTTCAAATAAGCTCAAGAAAAGCTTTGAATGTCGTGTTCCAAGTACTTTATTTCTCTGAACAGCATCTGCTTAAACCACACATCAATGGTTTCATCTGGTATATTTTCAAATTCTCTCCGCAGATATACATCTTCCAAAACTTTGCGTTTTTCTTCCGATGAAAAGAAATTCGCATTTATCAGATATGTTGAATGACTCACGTTCTTTGTAATCTCATGATATCCACGAACAAATGTTTTTAATCCGTCAGGTTTCTTTATATTATACCTCGCGAAGAATTTCTTAATTAACCAGTCCAGATGATATAGTGGGGTTAGATCATCCATCTGCGAATAGTAAAATAACCATCCATATTTCTTATCCTCGAGGATGCATCCCACAATTCGCAGATTCAGTTTCCATACAAACAGCCCATATGACGCTATTTTATTATGGTATTGCTTTCTAAACAGCTCTTCAATAGAGTATTCCAGCTTTTGGATGGCTTCTGAGCGAATGCATATTCTATTCTTATAAAACACATACCCTAAATACGGAACTCCCGCTACTAAATTGCCAGCAACCGTTTTTTCAGGATGTGCTTCCAATTGATATTCTCTCTTTAGAACCTCTATAAGCGTATCTTTAATCCCTTCTGCTTCATCAGCATCACATAGTATTATAATATCATCAACGAAGCGAAAGAATCGTATATTACTATGAATACTACAAATTCGGCTTTCTAAATCTGCAAGATAAATATCAGCGAGGATATTAGATATTGAAAGCCCTTCAGGAACACCTGTAGATTGTATACTATGATTGGCTTCTCCATGAACCCTCGATCTTGTTTCTGTAGAGATAGCACTTTTTAAAAACTGAATAGCTTCTTTCTTTCGTATACGCCTTTTAACTTTGCTCAATAATAGACGATGATCAATAGACGCATAAAAATGCCTAATGTCTGCTTTTACAAATCCATTATATCTGCTCTCTCGTAATGCATTCGTTATGTCACCAATGATCGTATGTAACAATGGCTCTTTAATATCTTTATCAAATGTGTTTTGAAGAAAAGCAAGATATGCTGCCAAAGCCAAGCTGTCACGAGAAGTTGGAACCGAAATAACACGAGGAGGTTTTCCCTTACCTTTACTTATTAAAACTTCTCTATATCTAGTAAAATGATATGATCCTTTGAGTACTTTCCTTATTATTGTGTCAATGTTATTATCTATATGATCGCGAAATACATCAGGGATTATATTATCCAATCCGACCGGCAAATGATATTGGAGCTTCTCATTATAGATTCTATTAAGTGATTCCTTAGAGAAGGCTTGATAAAAATGTTGATATGCTTTCATGTAGATCACCTTTCAAAGCAAAAATCAAAAACAAGCAAACAGGAAGTACTATAAGGATACACTTCAATAATATTGTCCAAACAAAATGCCATATAATAGCAAACCAACCACCCCAATAAATCTCAGAGCGTAAATCAGCTGATCTCATTTTGACATGATACATATCAATAGGCAAATGATTCTCTGATGATTTGAGTAATTCACCGTATTTCTTTTTAATATGCACATGTTTAGTATCTGTATCACTCTCCAATTCAAGCAATAATAGCTGTAAGTCAATATAGTTTTGCTTCAAGGCAAATGATCGGTCACGCAATCCTGTTGCATTCACATAAACAATTGATACTATCAATCCAATTGAAAGAATCAGAGACAATAAGGAAAGATCGTTGTTCTTCCTAATATAGGATATTAGAGACATTATTATTATGCATGTTGAATACCACACATTAAGAGACTCAATATATACAGCTTTCCTCAATAGCCTTTCAGATGCGTTAATTCGGCATTTTCTTGTAAGCCAAATCTTATCTTCAAGCTTTTTTGATTCGCTCTTTCCCACTTACATAGACCTACGGTTCCTGCAATAGCGTGAACCTTATATCCTTTCATGATGCTAAAGTTATTCATAGGAATTGCCAGAGAGTCACTTGAGGAATGTTACATAGCCCTTGACAGGCTTCCCCAATAGAGGGAACAGCGATTAATCAGTACAGAGTATCCTTACCTATGTAAGAATCATGGCATCAGCCATAAGCAACTCCCCGGCACCTCCATTGTACTATACTTCATTAAAACAATCAATCCTTAATACAATAATAAGTAATAATACAATCAAGAATATGATTATACTTATTCGCAAAGTAAATACGATTCACATTTCAACACTCGCGCTATTTTGACCATGTGCTCCACCTGCGCACGGTTGATGTTCTTCTGCCGTTGTTCATACTGCTGGATGGTTCTCAGAGGCACTCCGCTCAGCTCGGCAAGCTGTCTCTGGCTCAAACCGTTCTGCTGACGAATAAGTTTGAGATTGGTTTCCGGCTTCGCCGTCCGAATCAGCTCATCCATGTGATCGGCGAATTGCCGAATGTCCATCTCGTGATAGGGATTGTACATCTGCTGAATCTCTTTGATCGGCACGTAGCGCACGATCATAGCGAAGGACATTCCCGTTTCCCACTGATACCACGCCAGCGCCCAACCCGTCCAGTATTCCTCGCTGCGATCCATGGCGTATCGGGGCTTTATCCTCTCCACCGTCAAGCCGCTGCGCTCGATCACTTCGTAGGCCAACTCAACACCCGATTTCCCGACCAACGTGTTCACATCGCCCTGCTCAAACAGCGTCGCAACGCCGGAAGAGATGAAGAGGTCGAAGAACACCGCGATATCATAGTGCAGATCATACGCGGCAAAGTCGAGCATGCGCGCCAGCGCTGCACGTGCCTTTTCCAAATACAGCTTATCGTAAGCGTGGATCATTCGGCTTCATCTCCTCGCTCAAAATCTGCGTGACAAACAAGTCATTCCGCTCGATGCGATTGCGCTCCACGTCGAAGTATTCCCGCCGGGCCGCTTGGTCACGCGCCATCTTTTTGATGTACCACTCCGTGCTCTCCGCGATCTCGTATCCTTCAAAGGTGATGCGATCAAATGCCTTCTCGCTTTTGAGAACAAATTGCTGACCCAGCTTGCCCAGATGCATCGCCCGATTCAGCTGCCGAAAGGAAATCGTGCCGTTGATGAAATCCTGCGCGAATGAAAAATAGCTGTCGTCGGCGCGATAGCCGATCATGCAATCGCAGTCGTGATAATCGACGCGAAAGGTCTCAAGCAGATACTCCTTCGCCTGGTATGCCAGCGGCGAACCGGCGTCAAACTCACGATTCTCCAGCAGCACCGCCAACCAGTTCAAAATGCAGAACTTCGGATCGTTCAAGTCCAGGATTTCCAAGCCGTCGCACTCAATGGAATACCTGTTGGCAAAGCCATTGACGCCCTTTCCGACGCCCCACTCCTTGGCCATGTCCAAACTGTCGGTGCAGTAAAAGCCCTGACCGTAATCGTTGTATCGTTTCCCACCGCCATAAATCGGCTTCTGGATGATGTGATTGGAGCCATGGTAAATCGTCCGCTTCATGCGACCACCTCCGCAATTCAATTATACTCCTATGGGAGTACTTTTGTCAATAGATAATCGCAGAACGCTCTTGAATTGGGGTATCAATTGACGAATCGTTTCCGGCAGGCGAACCATCCTACCGCCCCAGTTTTCCGAACAATTCATTCAAATCCATTCCAAATATACGGAAAAACGCCCGAAAACAGATGTTTTCAGACGTTTTTCTGGGTTTGGAAAGAAACGCTTGTTTTGATACAATGTTGCCTCTTGTTACCCTCGGTGCGAGGGTAACAAATTGATTGTCTGAGTAATAAAGAAACAACAATGCAGTAGATATATCTCAAACTACACCTGTTTCTGGGATGGGAACGCTTTTCATGGGACAAGGATTAACAGCCAACGGTTAACCGCCCGAACGGGCCGGCAGGCTCCGGGGTGTCGGATGGGGAGATTGCTCCACATCCGAGGTAACTGTTCAGTCGTAGGCTGAACAATTACGGCAAACAAAAAGAGAGCCCAGAATAGCAACCTATCCCAAGCCCTCTGTCCAGACTGTTCGTCTGTCGTGCTTGCAGATTTCTCTGCAATCCGATGCTTGCGACGTATCGCTGCACCGACTTTGTTCTAAAAAGTCTATTAGACTTAACAAGATATTATACTCTCTTTCCATGCGCTGTCAAGTTAATTATTTATTAAAAATGCCATCGCCCTGTGTGGCACCGATTCAGCGCTGTATTATTTAATCTCATAAACCCGCTCTCCCTGAATAAACAATTCGATATATCCGTCGGTCGATACCTTCACGGCAAGGCCTTTGTATTTGGAGAGCTTTTTGGCCGCTGCGTTTCGGCCTCCCCCGGAGGAGCCGCTGTCGTTGCGGATGATTGCGCCAACAGCGCAAACCCTCCCTGTATAATCCAGTATACAAGCGCCGTCCATAGAGATGAGTTCCGCGCGGAGCTTGCGATCTATTGCAGGAAACGCTCTTTCCGCAACAAGATATTTCACCATCTTTCGTTTCAGAAGCCTTTTTGACAGTTCTTTATTGATTTCGGCTGGGGACAGACCGGTGTATACATTGGATTTGCGCATTTCCATTTCCATCGCGCGCAGGTCGCGATTATCGAGAAGGTTGTCGCAGATATTCAAAACCGGGTCCTGACCGGATATCAGCCTTGAAATATCCGGTATCACCGCGATAATGCCGCCCGTATGCGCGAACGACACATCGAGCACAGACGCATATATCTGTTCAATCAGGTCTTCAGAGATATCCGCCGTCTCCGGCCTGCTTCTGACCATGTTCAGGAATGTATCGTAACTCAGGTTGAGCCATCTCAGGTTGCGTTTAATCAGCTGTACGGCACGGTTTTTAGAAATGAGTATATCGCCGTTCTTCAACAGGAAAATACCGACGCACGAGCCGGTCACGTACTTTTCAATGATTCTGGCGAATCTGTAGGGAAGACGGGCTGAAAGGCGGTATTTCTCTATGATGCCAGTTTCCGTTATGGACAGGTGCCTTGAGAGATTGCAGTTTTCATCGATCTCGATCACGGAATGGATGCAATCGGAAAACGCGGCTGAATAGTCGTCGTTCAGAAATTTCAGCCAGTCGCCGTAATCATCGTTTCTGAGCGGGGATTTTGCCTCGGGGTTATAGATGAAACCAAATGTAACCTTGTTTCCCTCGTATGTCTGTACCGACCAATGCTCTAAAGCCTGAATCAGCGCATACAGCTTTTCGTTCTTCTTTCCCGCGCACCAGTCACAAATGCCCTTCTGAATTGCGAGACGATAATTTGCCTCACGAATGAAATCTTCGCTGTATCGGATTTTCGCAGCCTTTAAATTTTTGGGCCTACTGTATGTGGACACGCCAAAGAAGGCGCTGATAACCTCGCGCGCAAACGCTATACTATCCCCGGACAGTCCGTGATTCCATTCTAAATAGAACATGTCCACATCATGGGTCGAAAAAAAGATTCTGTCATTTGTGCAGCGTATATAAGAAGATGACGCTTTGGGTAGTTCTCCCTGTACTTCGGGGATAGGCATCAAATTATTGTTGTAGGATATTCCGATCAGCGGTAACAGGTATGTTACAAGAAAATGCTTGTATTCTTCTTTTACGTTCCTTATCTTCATGGAATTCATTTTCCCACATCCTTATTGTATCTTGTCGATGATTTCACTTGTATATGAAGCTGTTTTGCGACAGCAATACTTTTTGCAATGTTATCCGGGTACTATTATATACCAAATAACAACTTCAATGCAATTTCAGTAGTTAATTATACAGGCCCATCTTCTTCAACGATTTCTGCGATGTCATCAAGGCCACAATGCAGTGCTTCACAAATCTTGACAAGTACGGTCGTAGTAACATTCTCGCCCTTGGTCAGTTTCGCCATAGAAGAAGAACTGATTCCAGCAGCCTGGCGAAGAGCAGTCTTGCTCATATCCCGGTCAATAAGAAGTTTCCACAGCCGTTTATAACTCATTTTCATTGGGCATTCTCCTTATTCCATGATTCGCCGTACAGCTCACAATTACCATCTGAGAGCTTCAGCACTGTATGCGCCAGCAGAATTCTTCTGGTATCGTCCTTATAAGCCGCTTGCTTATCAAAGGCAATGAAGACCTGTTTTTCGCTCGCTTCATAGATTCTCATAATACCGTCGATGGACTCGTCGCTGATATTCTTCAATATGAGAGAATCGTGGGCTATTGCTGGCAATGCTGTCAACGCCAGGATTGCCAAATCGTAGATAACCAGACCTTTGTAATTTGATCCTGTTCCCGTATCATCCGGCGTTTCAAAATGATAACTGTTGTATTCATAGAACGACACGTGGGGAGCTTTCCGACTGTCAGCAAACAAAGTATCGTTATACTCCTTCATCTTTCCATTGATTGCGCTTTGCAGATCAAAAAGAACATCTTTAATTGCCCGTTTCAGTTGCTCATCCGCAATCCTTCTGGCATCTTGTAAGTCGTTGAGCGTCAGAAAAGCATTGTTCTGCGCCTTGAGCGCATCAATTCTTCCCTTTAATTCCGCATGTTTGTCCAAAAAATCTTTTGTTAGGTTCCCAACAAATCCCAGCTTTCTGAGTTCCTCTTTGATCCCTTCCAATTGGGCTTTAACTTGGGAAATTTCGGCTTCGACCGTTTGCCTTTCCTCCTCGAATTGCTGATCAAGGATAGAAGCCAATTTCTGGTGGTATTGCTCTACTTCATATATTTTTCGGAGATTGACGCCGGGGAAGAATTCCTGGAGCGCGGACAGGTCGGCTTCGGTAGGATAAAGACCAAACTCCATGTTCATGGAGATCAGTTTTAATCTCCGCTCTAACGCCTGAAGCTGAGTCTCAAGCTGGAGCTTATCGTTGGTCAGTTCAGCCTTAATTCGAGCTTTCTCAATACTCTGTTCATCAGCTTCGAAGCTCTGTGTCTCAGTCAGGTTTTCCAATTCAGCTTCAAGCTCACGAATGTAGGTTATGTTCTCCTCATACTGAGGTTTACCACCCACCAAATCCGGCACAAAACGATATCGTCTGGCCTCACGAAATGCAGCCAGCTTCTTTTTTTGCTCCTCCAGTCGGCCATTATAAACATCAATGTCTTTATATCGGTCAAACAGCTTAACCAGCACATCAATGGATTTCTCCATGCTTTGACCGGGCAGTCCTCTAAGAGGCTTTCTCTCATCTGTATTTTCTTTTCCGTAGATTCGGAAGAAGCTACTGAGAGTCGAGCGAAACGAGAGGCCCGGGAAATCCATATGATACATTTGTTTCAACCAGTCGGTAAACTCCGCCCTTTCCCATTTCGCCCCGGTAAGCTGAAAATCTGACGTACAGACATGGATATACTCTGAATCCGCAGTACTGCGGGCAAAATAGTGCTCCTTTCCTTCAAAACAGAATGTGAAGAATATTGTGTGATCGCCGATGTGATGAACGCCATCGCTCTTTAGATAAGTATTTCCACCGAATACAAAATCTATAGCGAGTAGCGCTGATGATTTACCAATGGAGTTCTCACCGTTCTCTTTTCCAAGCACGACATTTAAGCCCGGCCCAAACTTGACAGGCGGACGCACAGAACCCTTCTCTTTGAATACTGGAGAGTGCATCTCTATAAGCATCGGAATACATTCCCTTCTTCACTGATGTCAATGGCTCTAAGAGCGTAAAGACAATCCATAACGGATAAATAGTCCGTTGGATCTTTGAGAGCCTGTCTTAAACTCAGGTACAGCAGATTGGCAGGTATCGGCCCATTTTCAAGTTCACGCAGAACCATTGGGATTAATGCCAAGGTGCTATTCTCATATGAGTATAGTTTGTTAGGCAATTGCATCGAATACCTCACAGCTCTGGATAAAGTAGGATACCACGATCTGGCAATACAAAGCCTCTTGCAGTGTCACACGGTGTATCTTCTCAACAATCTCATTAAAAATCTCTTCCCGGGACTTTTTCGTTTTTTTCAGTCTTCGGTACAGTGCCTTCATCTGATCCTGTATTTCATCATAATCAATTTCACCGCGCTTATCCAAATTGACCATGATTTCTCGAAGGCGCACATAATATGTACTCACATAGTCGTTTACCGTTTTATACAAAGCATAGCTTTCAGAACGGATCAGCTTTTGCTTAATCTCCTTTGGATCAAGCGTCGCGTCCTCCAAATCTTTCTCGTCAAGCTTTCGTATCCTGCTGATTACAGCGATGATTCCCTTCTCTAAAGGCAGGTTGTCAAGCAGACGAGCGCTCTCTTTATGTCCAAGCAGTATTTTCTTGACCGCATTCAGCTCTCGAGTTTTTGCTTTATCCGTGTCCACACTGTACACGGCATAGCAATTCGGACACAGGGCTATGAGGTTTGTTATACTATCGCCTTTCCCCTTATCGATGATGCAAACTTCGTAACTGGGAATAGCCTTGTCCCCGTTTGTAATAAACAATGCTCTTCCGCAACCAGGGAAGGGACAACAATCACCTGCTTCATTCCTAAGTAATTCACCGTATTTATGCTTTAGCTCAACAGCCGTTTCCTGCTGCTTTATTACAATCAGCTCGTCAGCGGGAACGATGCCTGCTGCGGTACGAATGATCTCCACGAGAAGGTCTGCAACGATCTTTCCCACATTGTCTTTATTTGCGGAATCGTTGTAGGGCTGGAAATCCTCAGCCAGTGCTTGACGAAGTGCCGGTGGCCTCTTTTGAATCATAGACGTCAATCGCTCAGGAGTCAGACGATATACAATGCTTTTTGCAAACGCCTTAGTCAAGCCCCGTTTGCTATAGCTTCGCAAAGTGTCATCCTTCACACGTGATGACGGATCTTTCTTTGTGCCCCAATCGGCTTCCGATACGCTCGTAATCATAGCCAGAAGTTCACGAAAAAAAGATGGTACATCATCGCCGTCCGATAAACGGTTCTTCAAGATTGAAAATATCGTCTTGAAATCCACAGAAAGTCGCCACTCCTTTTTGACTTGTCCCATTCTGTCCCATCATGTACCAAACCATCCCCAGCTTGTAGTGGGCCATTTTGTATAATCAGATTGTCGATAGGGCAGTCCACTCAACAATAAAATCATAACACGATACAGGCCAAAAGTCAAATTCAATATTTGAAAAACGGACTGCGATTGAGAAGCCTTTGATAAGTTGAGTCGGTATAAACCTTATTCTCTGCTCATTTCGATCGTTCCTGTCCTCTGTAAGACAGAGAACACCCACATCAATCTCAAAGCCTGAGATGCGCATAAGGCGGCGGGATACATACGGAGTCCAGAGCAGCATGGCTGCTCCATGACCACCGATGTACCCACCGAGCCTTGCTGCGCCCATTTTGAGCCATGCCGGTCGGTGACGGTGCGTCGATGACCGGATTTCTATGTGTCCCCCGCTGAGATGCCCAGGCGGAAAGGGGCACTCCATGAAAATCAGAGTTCGCTATGACAACCAACTCACCGACATCGACGTACCCGAGGAGGACTTCACCCTCATGATCCAGACCGACTACGACGAGCGCCGAGCCGTTGCGGATGATCCTTCCACTATAAGGCCGCGCTCTCCACAGGAGATCATCGAGGAGCGCTTCAACCGGCCCGACTACAACAACTGGCACCGCCACTGGCGACACACCGACGATGACGCCATCCCCCGGCGTCTCGATCACAAGGTTGGCTTTATCGGAGATCACCCTGAGGACGCCGGGAACCACGGGGAGCGTAGCCACTTCGACGTCGACGCCTTCCCGGACACCGCTGGTCAGTACGCGGCGGAACGGCGGGACAGCTACCAGGAACAGTGCGAGATGCTGCGCCGTGTGCTGAAGCCGGACTACGCCGAAATGATCATCGCTGTCCACCTGGATGGCCTCTCCCTGATCGAGTACGCCGCCATGATCGGCGACAAGCCCAACAATGTCTCCCACCGTCTGCAGCGTGCTGAAAAAAAGTTGAAGGAAATTCTGGAGAAACGTCCTTTTTGACCCCTCCCCGTGGCTACAGGACGAGAGGCAACAACAATACCGCCCTCTCGGGGAGGTGAGAGCATGCAGCACACCCTGCGAATCAGCGTATCCCGCAAGCCGCAGACCGGCGGCGTGGTCGCCATTCGGAATGTCTCCGTGCGGGAACGCCTGCTGCGTTTCCTGCTCGGCGAGAAGCGCAAGCTGACCATTCTGGTTCCCGGCGATACGGTCAGCGACATCGAAATCAACCAGATCAAGAACGGAGGCTATGAGGAAAATGGCAGCAATGAGCGAGATGAACCTCGTGATCGAGGAGCTGCGCACAGCGGCGAACGCGCTGATCAGCGTGGCGGACAGCCTGGCGCAGATGTACAGCACCCCGGAGGAGACTGAGGCCGAGCTGCTCCAGGAGCGCAAGCCCCTGAAGCTGGAGGACGTGCGGGACATCCTGCGCGTCAAGTGCGAGATGGGCTTTGCGGCGGACATCAAGCAGATGATCCTCGACCTGGGCGCGAAGTCCCTGAAGGATGTGAACCCCAGCGACTACGAACCGCTGGTCAGGGCGGTTCAGGCCCTTGGAACCGGGGGTGACGACGATGCCTAATCAGCATTCCCTCCTGTCCCCCTCCAGCAGCGAACGGTGGCTGCACTGCCCGCGCTCGGCCCGGCTGTGCGAGGACATGGCGGACACCACCAGCAGCTACGCTTCCGAGGGCACCGAGGCCCATGCGTTGTGCGAGCACCTGCTGCTTCAGACGTTGGGCAGGAACACCACTGACCCGCGCCCGCTGTTCAAGCAGTACAGCAACGAGATGCAGGAGGCGGCGGAAGGCTACGTCCAGTACGTCATGGAGCAGGTCGCCGACTTCCGCGCCCAGGGCATCGAGCCCGCCGTGTACGTTGAACAGCGCCTTGACCTGCGGGCCTTCATCCCGGACTGCATGGGCACCTCGGACGCAATCGTGGTCGGCGGCGACACGGTCATCGTGATCGACTTCAAATTCGGCAATCTGCCGGTGCCCGCCACCTCGCCGCAGTTGCGCATCTACAGCCTGGGCGTGTGCGAGTTGCTCTCCTGCCTGTACGACTTCACCCGCGTGAAGACGGTCATCTTCCAGCCCCGGCTGTCTGCCATTGACGAGGCGGAGATCACGAAGGATGACCTGTATGCCTGGTCCAACGACGTGCTCGCGCCCATCGCGCAGATGGCTTACGAGGGCAAGGGCGAATTCGAGTGCGGCGACTGGTGCCGGTTCTGCCGGGCCAGGAACCAGTGCCGGACGCTGGCCGAGCACCAGATGGCCCTGGCGCAGTACGACTTTCGGGAGCCGCCCCTGCTGACCGACGATGAGATCGCTTCCATATTAACACAGGTGGACGCCCTGGTCAACTGGGCAAGCGGCATCAAGGACTACGCGCTGCAGGCGGCGCTGGCCGGGACGCGGTTCCCAGGCTGGAAGGTCGTGGAGGGCCGGGCGAACCGCCGTTATGTGAACGATCAGGCCGTGGCAGCGAAGGTCATCGCCGATGGCAAGAACCCCTATGAACAGAAACTGCTGGGCATCACCGCGATGGAACGGCTCCTGGGCAAGAAGCACTTTGCTGAGCTGCTGGCCGGGCTGGTGGAACGCCCGCAGGGAAAACCGGTGCTCGTCACCGAGGACGACAAGCGCCCTGAAATGAACACTGCGCAAAACGATTTCAACGATTAATCGAAAGTGAGGACAAATCCATGAAAAACAACAATCAGAAAGGTTGCTGAAAACCGTGGACATGACCTTATTGTGAATATGTTTAAGAAGTTAAACTCTCCGGGAGGTTTTGTTTTACTCCCGGAGGATACAAAAGCATTGTACCTTATGTCGACAGATGTGTTATGGCAAGCAAGAACAATTTGTGATTTTATAGCCGGAATGACAGATAGATATGCAATGGAATTCTATGGTCGTTTATTCTCAGAGAATCCTCAAACTATTTTCAAACCATTATAAATAATTGCATATCATTAACCACCATAGTAGTATTTGTTTACCAATACTGCTATGGTGGTTGTTTTACAGTGACTGTCTAATGTTTTTCTGCCTTATGGTTAGCCAGAGTCGTGCCTGCTTTGCTCTTCTGAGTTTTGGAAGTTGATTTTGACGCCAGAGTCTTTGCTGCTTTGCCAACTTTTCCGCCATGATGAACCGCCACGCTTTCCCCTCTTTTCATGTTTTAATACACAGCCAGGAAATATAGTCCATATTTATGTGCCTTATTGTTTCTTGATGCCCTTTAGCTTCAGGCTCTTGAAATCAATTATATTGGAAACGTTCAATGTACCTTCCGGTAGATCCAACAGATACTCAACTTCCTTTGCTGATAGACTAAATCCATACACATAAGACAATTCATCCATAAACTCTTTAGGCGTAAACACATCTTCCTCTATCAACATCGAAACTGCTGTTTTCAATAGAGAGGGTGTAGCAGTCCTGAGTATATCATCAAGAGGTTCATCTTTTCTCATGCCTCTTCGCTGTAGAATACGAATCGTCATTTGATACTCATCCATAGAGATTATTCCCAGTTTTTGAGCGCGTCTGCTCATGGCTTGAATGGACACTTTCCATCTTCTCTTCAATTCTGTATAATAGGGGATTCGAAGCAGTTGTCTTGTGGCATCTGCTCTAAAACTCTCTTCCGGAAGAAGGAAAGCGGCTGCAAACCTATTTGCTTCATCCTCTCTTTCTTTGAATTCTTTTCTGTCAAGCGCTTCAACATCCTCACTCCACTCATGAAGGCAAATATGGCCTATTTCGTGAGCAATGTCAAAGTGGATACGAGCCGCGGATGTTTTATTATTTGAGTATCCAATAAGGTATACCGTATTTCCATTCACATCAACCATCTGACTGAACGCATCTATATCGTCTGTGGATGTTGCGAATGAAGTAACCAGTATACCGTGTGATTCAGCAATGCCAACTATATTTTCAATTGGTCCTTTACCAAGTTTCCAATGCTCCCGAAGCTTCTTCGCTGCATCTTCTGGTGTGCAACCTGAAAAGTCAGGCAGTTCCAGTTTTGGAAAATCAATATACTCCTGCAAAAAACAATAGAGCTGGGCCAGAAACTCCATTTTCTGAATCTGTTCAGCACGATACTTCTTGTTTGTCGTCAGCAAAGCCCTGAAATACACTGAACCAACCGTTACAGGGGTATCATCCTCCATAAAAAACTTTGGAGGAAAGCACAGTACATCTGCCAAGCGCATTATCGTTGTTTCATCCATCGGCTTTGTCTTGCCATTCTCATACATCGACACAGTCTGCCTTAAGCAACCAGCTTTTTCTGCCAATTCTGCCACGGTCATGCCACGATAAACACGTGCTTTCTTAAGGCGTTCGCCGTTAAATGACGTAATCATACTACACCTCATCAAAATATTTGTTACATCTCATCAGTCTTATCTGCCTCTTGTTTCCTTATGTGGAGCTTTTCCTTCTTACGTGCTGCAGCTTTACTTGTAAGCCTAAGGCCATGGTTGGGATCTTTAGCCGTATTTCCCATATGATCCTCTGTCTCAACAATCACACTGTCAGTTGACGGAATACTGTTTGTCCAGTTTTCCTCAGCAACGATGTCAAGGTTGCTATCGATCATTACGGCTCGGATCGAAGTCAGTTGGTGATTCCTACTATCAAAAAGCACCAATACGTGTCTATCAATCACAGCGCCATCCACCTGAAGAGCATATAGCATCTTGCCAACCAATTCACTCAATTCGTATTCATCGGAAAACTCCTTGGTAAACATATGAGTCTGCCCGATTGATGCAAGCAGGTCGCTGTTGAAGTGGCGTGTGAACATATCGAGGTAGTGCATCCTGCGCCTCTTGGGCGTATTGTGTCTGATAGATGCGAATCGAGCCTCTCTCATGATGGTATAAATCCATTTTGTCTTTTTTTCGTAGACAATAACCATTTCCCAAGGCCCACGATTGACAACGTAGGTCATGCAATCAGGGCTATCCAAAGACTCACAAAGCGAGGTATTCAGAAAGTCCCAAACCCGACCGGCATTACCGTTTCGAGTTCTTAAGCGATATCGACGAACATCCTCTTTGATAAAGTCACCAACAGCATCAGATACACTCTGAATGATGCTATTGCGGATTTGCGGGGACACGTTAAAACCGACACGATCAAGCATAATATCACCCCCAAAGGTTTTGTTGTGTATAATTATAGGCGTTTATTCTTATTTTGTCAATACTTATATGTTTATTTTGCTTTGTTGCAGTCAAAAGGCAGCGTTTTACTATAATCTGTATGACAAAAGAAAGAACTCGATCAGTTCATTTGACCGAGTTCTTTTGATATTGGAAACAAACGCTTTTTTTGATACAATGTAACCTCGTTTTCCCGAGCAACCGCAGGTTACAGCTACCCTGTACATGAGGTTACAATCACCAGAGGTTACAGGCATCATCAGGCCGATGCTTTCTCTTACGACAGCCAGTCGTATCATAAAATATTATGATGAAAATACCCCCACTTACGACCGCCAGACGTTGCGGGGATTCTTTTTTTATGTCACAATACTCCCATGCCGGTTCAATCCCGAAGTATGGAGGTGATTATGGATGGATGACTGGAGAATCGACATTCACAACGAGGTTTATCTGACGCAGTGGAACAAGGAGTGGGCCAAGACCTTTCATCTGGAAAAGCAGGGTATCATCGGCTCGATGATTGCCGAGGACCACTATGGTGCTGTTTACCATGTGGGCTCCACATCGATTGAAGGCATGGTAGCCAAGCCCATCATTGACATTCTCGTATGCCCGAACGACGATGTTCCAGTGGAGGATGTCATCCCCGACCTGGAGCGCATCGGTTACAAGAATCTCGGTGACGGCGGCAGGCAGGGCAGGTACTTCCTCTCCAGCGGGGATAAGCCCCATGAAACCTTCTATGTGCATCTGTGCCATGAAGGGAATCAGGTTGCCCAGGACCAGCTGCTGTTTCAGAAGATCGAACGGACCAATCCTGTCATCTGTAGCAAGTACGCCCGCCTGAAGACACTGCTGTGGGACCTCTTTCCGGATGACCGCGCCACGTACAGCGCACTGAAGGGATTGTTCATCGAAGGCGTACTCAGCGCCTACCGCCAGGCATCCGGGGAGTATGATGGAAAAGAGGGAATCACATGAGTATAACCAGGGCAACGCTCAAAACAGTCCAGGAAGTGTTATGCGAGCTGGACACGGAAAAGCTGATCGGAACCTACCGCTGGCATTTCCCCATAGGCTATGAGGAGCACCCTGAGCTGCTTGATATGACTGTCCGGGAAATCCAGGAGCGCGTTAAGCAAGGGCTCCGGCTGTTTGTGGAACGGCTGAGGACATTGAAGGTCGTGGCACCAGAAGAAGGTAAGAAGGGTCTGCTGTTCGCGCACAGAATCATGAAAAACGGACGGCACGACAGAGCATTTGAACTGGTGTTTATGGACGAGCTGCTTCGGGATGGTGTCAAATGTCAGCATTACGCCTATGAATTTACCGAGCAGGAAGTGATTTTAGGATTCCGGGTTGCAAATACATCACTGACACAATGTTACATCTATGAACTGGTCGCTGATGTAATGCACAAGGCATCCTTCTTTGGTTTTTCACAGGAAGCCCTGCCCACTGAATTGGAAAAGATAAAGCAGTCATGCGAGGAGAGCCAGGAAAGCGCTACAAAGGGCATACCGTTTGAGGAAGCCCTCGATGAATTGGGCAGACGGTATGGTTTTTTCCCCGACTGGGAGAGCGATGATGAACGGGAACTGCATCAAGAAGTCATGCGGGCTAAGTTGGCCTACAGCATGCACTCACGGGAAAAGGAGCTGGCAGCGATCCTCACTGCCCTCCAGAAAGGGCCTGCGGAATAAGCACAGTATTATCGACTATTTTCGGGAGACCTTTACGGTTTCCCGTTTTTTTCTTTTCTGAATTCTGACGGAACGGATAACTCTGCCGACAATCTGATAACTTCCGGCGTAGTCGCTTGACTTGTGCGGGGCGTTGTGGCCTACTCACTACTAAGCTCAAACGACAGGAGGTCGTCACGTGAACAGGCAGATTACCCGTGAAGGAGAAATGCTCCGAAAGGCCCGGCTGAAACTGGGGTATTCCCAGCAGCAGGTGGCAACAATGGCTGGTATGCAGATCCGGCAGTATCAACGTTTCGAGTATGGGGAGAGGGAGGTATACCGCGTCAATCTGAGGACGGGGCTTCTGATGTGCGCAGCGCTGGAGCTCGATCCTGTGACGCTGATATTTGGCGAGAAGCGGGAGGCACTGAACGCGCTTATTGCTCAGCGCCCAGCCAGGGGAAACGCGATCAGGCGTAAGCGGAAATGATAAATTTCCCACTTACGACCGCTGGACGTTGCGCGGTTCTAAAAAGTATGGCTATATAACACTACCACCGGTCTGCCTTCCGGGGAAACGGATGTGTGTCCGGCGGAATCCACGCAGATTGGAGTGAACCATACCTTGAAAGACATTCGCCCAAAAGCTGAGGAACGGGCGCGACAGAGGCAGCAGGAAGCCCAGGGCGGGCAGAATAACGCAGCCCGTCCCCCAGGGGCAGGCTTCATGTCCGAGCGTACCCGCGCAAAGGAAGCCCTCCGGGTGGAGGTCAACACCTACACCGGCGAGAATGTGCGGAAGATCGCAGCGACCAACGCCACGGCGCAGGAGGACCGCATCCTCCGGGTGGCCGCCTACTGCCGGGTATCGACGGACGACATCGATCAGTTGGTGTCCATTGAGCTGCAGAAGAACAACTACCGGGATATGATCAAGGCGAACCCCAAGTGGAAGTACGTCGGCACCTATGTGGACGACGGCTTTTCAGGTACCAACACCGAGCATCGTCCCGCCTTCCAGCTCATGATGAAGGACGCTATGGTGGGCAAGATCGACATGATCATCACCAAGAGCGTCAGCCGCTTCGCCCGAAACCTGCTGGATTGCATCGGGTGGGTACGCAAGCTGAAGGAGCGCGATCCGCCCATTCAGGTATTCTTTGAACAGGAGCACCTGAACACGCTGGACACCACCAGCAACATCATCCTGTTCGTTCTGGCGATGGTCGCCGAGGAAGAAAGCCACATGAAGAGCGAGGCCATGCTGCTGTCGCTCGAATGGCGCTTTAGTCGCGGACGCTTCCTCACCCCCGCCCTGCTGGGATACGACCGGGTGGAAGTCCCGGACGGGTTCGGTGGACACAGGAAGGTGCTGCGCATCAACGACGAGGAAGCCATGACCGTCCGCCTGATGTACTACATGCTGCTCAACGGCAGGAGCACGCAGGAGATCGCGGAAACGCTCACCGACCTGGGCCGGGTTACCGGCCTGAGAAAGGTTACCGGCAAGGTGAACACGCGCTGGACGAGTACAGTTGTCGCCGTCACCATGCGCAATGAGCGCTACTGCGGCGATGTGCTGGCCAGGAAGACGTGGACGCCTGACTTCCACAATCACAAGTCGGTGCGCAACACCGGCGGCAAGAACCGATACTATCAGTCAGGGCACCACGAGCCCATTGTGACTCGCGCCCAGTGGAACGCTGCCCAGCGCATCCTGAATAGCCACAGCTTTGGCCACATCGGCGGATACCTGCCCATGCGGGTCATCGACCACGGAGCGCTGACCGGCTACATCTCCATCAACCGCAGCTGGGCGGGCTATGATGCCGATGAATACTTCCGGGTATGCAACATCGCCATGGGGCTGATGGACGGCGAGCTGGAAGTGGACCTGGAGACCGAGTATCTTCCGGACGGCGGCCATCGGCTGCCCGGCCTGACGGAGGACGGCGGCATACAGCGCATCGCCCGCGTGCTCACCAAGGCGGAGGAAGCGGTGAAGGCGCAGCTGGAAGGGACAGCCCCAAGCGAAGAACAGCAGGAGGCCGCGCCGCAGATCAGGATAGGCTTCCAGATCGTCAGCGGGAGCATGTTCTCACATGCCTTTGATCCTTATGTGAAGTTTACGCCGGAGGGCTTCTCCTTCACCAGCACCTGCATATCCCGGCTCATGCGCTCAGGAATGCGGGAAGGCGGTGTGGAGATGCAGCGCCAGCTGTATGTGGAGGTACTGCTCAATCCCGTGGAGCGGATGCTGGCAGTCCGTCCCTGTGCCCCGGATCACCCCAATGCCATCCACTGGGCAACGGACAGGGGCAAGTCCAGGTGGCTGGGCGGGAAAGCCTTCTGCTCAATACTGTATGAGATACTCGAATGGGACGCCGCCTACAGCTACAGGGCCCCGGCGACGGTGCGTACCCGGAACAATGAGACCATCCTGTTCTTCGACCTGGACAACTACGTGGGCGTCCCCATCAGGAAGAAGCAGGACCTCGAAGGGACCGATGCCGATCAGGACGCGCCTGTGCAGGAAGTGATACGGCATGAGGACACCAGGGGCATTTTCTACGGTGCCGAGGACGACGAGCCCCAGGAGGTCGTTGATACCGAGGACATGGAGCGCAGGCTCCGGGAACTGGCCGAATACGAGCGCAGGCACTTCGGCACCCCGGCTTTTGAACATGACGGCGACGTCCGGCTTCCGGCTATCGACGACGAAGGCGAATGGGATGTCATGGCGGAGGCACGGGTGCTCGGCGACGATCACCGTGTAGACGAGAGCATCGTCGAAGCCATGCAGGAACAGATGCTGGAGGCCATGATCGCCGCCGAGGGCGCGGCTGGTTCCTCCGGGGCTGTAAGCGACAGTAATGCTCATGACGACGGCGAGAAAGGAGGAAGAACGTGAATACCATCAAGAATCCGGCACGCAGCAGGCCGCTGTCCGCGAACGTGAAGCGCCTGATGAAGATGGCGCGGGAATCGCCGCAGAACCCCGCCGTGGAGAAGATCGAAAGGGACTTCTCCACCCGGGACCTGGCTTACTGCGACATGCAGGGCAACATCTTCATGGCGGCGGTAGACCGAGGCCTGGAGATGAGCGAGTTTGCGCCCATCTTCATGAACAGCCAATTAGCGGGTGTCATCGACTACAGCTTCTCCCGTGCAGGCGGCATGGAAGAGGACGACATCTCCAATTACCTGCGGATGCCGATCCTGCTCAAGTCCCCGTCCATCATCGTCGACACGGTGATGTGGCTGGATGAGATCGTGAATGGCGTCAATCCCGGCGAGAGCCTGAACATCGCGGTGGTCAACGCCCTGGCCAAGGACGAGCCTGAACCAGCTGCCCGCGACAGCCCCGGCGACAGCGCAGAGAAGGCGGATGCAATCCCGATAGACATGAAAGCCCTGACAGACGCCTACGAGTACGCCTACTGGCTGGGCTACATCTATCGCTGCGAATGCCATATGCACGACGAGTCCAGCCGGATGGTGTACGGCGCATTCAACGAGGCGTTCATGCGCGGCTTCTATGATAAGCTGGCGTTTGACGATGACGTTGCACTGACGGAGTGCGCTCCGGAGATATGCCGCAGGATGGACGCGCTGCTGGTGGGCAAGTTGTGGAGGCAGAAGGATGGCTGATAAAGTTTTACATGCCCATCGGGACAATACGGACATAAGACGACCGATAAGGAGTGACAGACATGGAAGACCGCAGAAATGATTATATCTACGGCCAGCAGGGAATCAACCCCTATCCCCGCCAGCAGGTCATGGGACGCGGATTCCCGGGACAGACGCAGCCGGTTCCCTACCGGCCCTTTTCCCAGCAGAACGATACCGCGTCGCTGGTTCCCCCGGACACCCAGGTGCTGACGCAGAACGGGTTCAAACCCCTGACGAAGGAGGAACGAGCTGAGGCAGCGCGCATCGCCGAGGAAGCCGGATTCTCGTTCGAGGGCTACCAGGTGGTTCGGAGGGAGTTCTTTTCCCATAAGTTCGACCCCACCCTTACCATCCGGGGAAACAGCATCATCTTTAACAACGCCTGCATATCCAAGATGGACAGTGTTGTGTATGTGCAGGTGCTGGTGAACCCCACGACGGAGAAGCTGGTCATCCGCCCCTGTGAGGAAGGAGCCCGCGATTCTATCCGTTGGTGCATCGTCAAGGACGACAAGCGGAAGAGCCGGCAAATCACCTGTGGGCTGTTTACCGCGAAGCTGTATGAGATGATGGGCTGGGAGCAGCTGTACCGATACAAGCTGCAGGGAACGCGCATCAACTACAAAGGCCAGCAGCTGTATGTATTTGACCTGACCAGCACAGAGGTTTTCCTTCCCGCCGTGAAGGACCCGGACAACCCGACGGCAAAGGCCCGGCGCAGTGCTGCTGTTTTCCCTTCCGACTGGCGTGATTCCTTTGGTATCCCCGTTCAGGAGCATTCCGCGTCCATGCAAATTGATCTGATGGAGGGCTATACTTTTGCCGATGTCGCCCAAAAGCCCGGAAACATGCTGGCTGACGGTCAATCGCCACAGGAGGCCCCGGACGCCGTTCCGGAGCAGGAGCAGCTGCCCATGGAGATCATTGACCAGAAGACCGGGGAGGTGATCAAGATATGACCGGAAAGATGTGGGCTGAGATGGAAAGCCCGGTTGTAATCAGGCTGTCGCCGAAAGAGGAATGCATCTTCTTCGAGAATCTCAGCATCGAAGAACCGGTATACGTCCAGTTCCTCCTGAACTCCCATGAACAGAAGATGGTTATACACCCCTGCTCGAAGGATGAGCCGAACGCCTGCCTGCTGAAGCCCATCATGAAGGTGCGCCAGAATGCCATTGAAAAGAGTGGCCTGTTTATTGGCGTGCTCTATGGAGTTATGGGGCATACAATCCCGGAGGATTGCAGGCTCCGCAGTGAACCGTACCCCTTGCCGGGCTTCGACGGGTTGCTGTTCGACCTGGGCAAGGCGGAGTTTTTGCATGGTATGAAAAGGGACATGGGGAATGATTCATCCCCGGCTCCGGCACAGAGAGGTGAAGACAGATGAGTGCTTACACATCATTCACTCCCGGCACCCAGCTGACGCTGACGTTGTGCCTGGATGAAGACAGTATCCTGCTCGGGGAGTCCGTGCTGGAGGCCCTGGGGCATCCCCGGCAGGTACAGATGCTGATCAACGAGGAGCGCCAGATGATTCTCCTCCAGGCCTGCACTGTCAATGACCGTGAGGCCATTGTAATCCCCCCGATGACGCTTGAACATTTTGAAATGAGCGGGCACGCCCTGCTGAAGCGCATACGCAAGCTGACCGGCTGGACGGATAGCCGTCCAAGGGTCGTGTTCGGGAGCTATCTCCCGACCCACAGCGCGATTGTATTTGATCTACATTCAGCGCAGCTGTCGCCCTTGCAGATGCCCCTGGATGGCAGCCCGAGAAACCCCAGTTAAGGAGGTAATTGGAGATGGCAATGGACAGGGAAAAACTGCTGGCTTTCTTTCAGGCGCATTATCTTTCGAGGCAGGAGGTGCTTTTCAAGCTGCCGCTGAACATCTCCATCGACAGCTTCTGGCCAGAGCTGCTCAACCGGCGCAAGTCCAGGGCTACCGTGCTCCCTCTTTGCAATACTGCCGGGATGCCCTACTGGTATGTGCTCACGGACAGGATGGTGGCGGCAAGCGAACGGCTCTGCGAGGAAGCGCTCGGACAGGACACGGACTTCGACCCGTACCGCGCGGGCATGACCAGCGCCATGACGGAGGAGATGTTCTTTACCAGCTTTGTGGAGGGCGCACAGATTCCTCTTCAGGAGGCCA
This sequence comes from uncultured Eubacteriales bacterium, assembly GCA_902765305.1. Classification (GTDB taxonomy): domain Bacteria; phylum Bacillota; class Clostridia; order Christensenellales; family Aristaeellaceae; genus UBA2862. The sequence continues at coordinate 26,401 of CACWZI010000001.1, read as the reverse complement.
TGGACTTCCTCCAGCGCGGTACGGAACCGGAGAGTATCCAGGAGCAGATGATCTGGAACAACCGCCATGATGGGGAGTTTGAAGCAGTATTGACTGACTACAATACCACCGTGGAAATCAATCTCAAATCTGGGTACGCCCTACGAATTGAGTATAACAGTATCATTATGAAGAAGTCAGATGGTTTTGTTTTTGATTGACGCAGAAAACAAATGCCACGATGATCAGGGTCAAATAAGCGAAAACGTCCTTTTTTACCTCCTCCCGCGGCTACCAAGCGAGAGGAGGTTTTTTCGATGACGGAGAAAGAGAAGAGAACGATTCTGGACATGCGGGCGGCAGGCAAACAGTACAAGGAAATATCTGCGGAGCTGGGCATCGAGGTCTCTGCATTGAAGGTGTTTGTGCATCGGCAGAAGCATAACGATGTCAGGCGGTGCGAACAGTGCAAGAAGGTGTTGCCGAAAGATGCGCGGAAGACCCAGCGATTCTGTTCTGACAAATGCCGCAATGACTGGTGGTACAACCATCAGGGAGAGCTCCAGGGCGAACGGCTTACCGTCTTTGTCTGCGAGGTTTGTGGGAAGGGTTTCACATCATACAAACAGGCAAAATACTGTTCAAGAGCATGTTTCTACGCATCAAGACGATCATAATCACCCATGCCCATATGGGTTCCAGGACAAGCAGCCAGCTTTATGATTTATCCGATGAGGAATCATCAGATCCCGGTTCCGGCAAAGCGTCAGGAGCCGGTTTCTCTTGTCTTTTCCCAATCACAAATGGCGACTGAAACTTAATCTGTGGCAAGTCTATCTTAGGCAAATCAACTTTCGGCAGTTGTATGTTTATCTGTGGTATTTGAATGAGGGGCTTTTTTGAATGCTCCTCAATCGCCGAATCGCGTCTTGCCTGTATTTCATTGTAAATCACAGCCAATGAACGATATGCCGTGATAACATCCTCATTGGACGCATCAACACCGGCTCCAAAGAGAACGTAGTTTTTATCTTTCGTGACAATCATAAGGGCGGCAGCACCAACATCTGTCACCGCGTATGGAGTGCCACCCTGGAAATCGTAGCCTGGACTGCTCTTAAATACATCAACCCACTGGCCACTAAGCAGGCGGACTTTTGCCGGTATTTCTCTGATTGATGTTTGTTTCACATTCCGTCCGGACTGAAGAATTCGATATTGCCGGTCACCGGAGATTTCTATTTTAAGCAACTCATTAATGTGTCCTGTAAGATTCTTTCCGGCCCTGCTGACGGTTTTAAAGATCTTATCTATCAATGCCTGTTGATAGGTGACAACATAGCTCGCGGAGTCGGGTTGTTCAATATCCGCCAATATGATGCCATATGGCTCTTGATGATCAAATTGCAGGATACGTTGTTGAGATGAATCTGAACGCCGGAATAATGATCTGGTACGAGCAACCTCGTGAAACACAGGATAAGAAACAGAAATGCGCTTTTGCAGCATCAAATCCGTTATGGTTTCCGGGTCAATGAAGAGGCCATTCACATCAATTTTCTGCGGCATCTCAGTCAATCTCCCTTTATGAATACCAGATATTATCGCGGTGGAGCACGTCGTCGAGCCCCATGCTCAACTAATGGTATTATAACACCACATTCTGTCTGTTGCAATAGAGCGCGCCAGTACTCTTCCAAAGAGGTGTTTTATTGTTGCGAAACATGCTACTCTGCATCAAGGCTATCATAACCAACAGCGGCACGTCGCCGCTGTTTTTATAGCAATTTCTTATTGTTCAAGCGCGGGATTCAATGTCCAAATGCAAGGTGGCTATATCCAAACGCAGGGCTATATAGTCAAACGCAAGGGCCTTCTTGCGCTTGACCATTGACCCCTGCGTTTGACCATTGACCTCGTTTATGCTTCAAGATGCTGTTTTCGACGTGGGTATACCGGTATTGTCCAAACGGAAACAACGCTGATTTCGTATCAAAATCAGCGTTGTTGGGTGGTGGAGCATACCGGATTCGAACCGGTGACCTCTACAATGCGAATGTAGCGCGCTAACGAAGCGTCGTAACTACACCCCAATTTTCCCTAAAAAATAGGGTTATCCAACCTTCGTTGCGCGGCAGTCATCTGCTTCCACCACTGTTACACCCTCGACCTGGCTCATGGTTTCAAAATCTGAAAGTGTAACAAAGAAATGTACTGTTAGATGGTAATGGCGGTCGACCTCGATCCGTTCGATGATCTTCGCCAGAATCATCTTCTTTTCTTCGATGCTTGCATCGTCAAACACTTCCGCCCAGTCGCTGATGTTCTTATACTGGCTGGAGAGATAGTCGAGCTTTGCTTCCTCGTTTTCCCTCTCTCGCCGGCACTCGACAAGCGCGTCCTCACAAGCCTTGATCGCGGCCTTGTTTTCACAAAGCATCGATTGCAGCGTGTCCGTATCCAGCGGGCTCTCCCCCGTGATTGACTTGAGGATTTCCTGCTTCAACGCCTCCTGCTGCTTTTCCAACTTCTGGAGATTTCGCTCTTCGGCTTTCTGGCGTGCCTGCGTTTTGCTTCGCATCTGACGCCGCGCTTGCTCTTTCCAGACTGTATCAACGGACTGCTTCATACTGGAGAAATAGTCGTGGACGATTTCCAACACAGCAGTTTCAATCTTCTTTGCGGAATAAACGGTCAGGCCGTCGCATTCCTTCGCGTCGATTGAACCGTTGTAACAGCGGTAAATAGGCCGGTGGTAAACATGGGTCGGAAGATGCTTGGTGCAGTAGCCTCCAACCAGCTTGTGATGACAATGACCGCACCAGAGCAGCCCGGACAACATGGAAGCCCCATAGACGGAAGTCTTGGTCTGTCCTTCCGGCACTCTACCATCCTCCTCACGACGCACCTCAGTATATCGGTCTTGCAGCCGCTTCTTGAGAGCATACTGCGTGAATTGGAAGTCATCGTCTGATACCAGCCTTAGAGTCTCATTGGGTTCGGACAGAACATCGTTCATGTGCATCCTGCCGGTGTAAACCGGGTTCTTCAGCATTGTCATGACCGTTGCTCGCGTCCAGGTTTTGTTTGGGTCAGGGAAATGCTCGTTCAGGTAGTTGGCAATTCTGGTTGTCCCCATGCCTTGCCTGCCAGCCATCTCAAAGATCAGCTGTACCTGACTGCCGGCCACGGGATCGATTTCCAGATCGTACAACTCTCTGTTTTTCTTCCCCGTTCTGCCTTTGCGAACGAGCTTGTATCCATACGGGCACTTGCCACCGCGCCAGATTCCATCCTGGGTCATCTGCGTATGCGCGGCTTTTACTCGAACTGAGGTCTTGGCGCTCTCGCCGCTGGCTTGCCAGAAGCGAATGAAGTTCAGCAGCTTATCAACCTGACTGTCAAGCCGCTGCTGTCCCTCACGCGTGCTCCATACCTCGATCCCGTGCTCGATAAACCACTGCACCAGAAAAGGCGTTTCATCCTCCCTGCGCCCCAACCGGTCGAACATGAACACAAGCAAAACATCAAACTCCTTTCGTTCCGCCATTGCGCGGATCTCCAGGATAACATCTCGCTTGTTTGCCGACACTTTATAGCCGGAGACGCCCTTTTCAAGGCGCTCCCCGTAGAACACCCAGTCCTCCTGCTGCTCAATGAACGCTTCGCATTCACGCCGCTGCATCGGGATGTCGTCCTTGGGGTCTACCTGGCCCAATGTTGAAACTCTATACAAGCACAATACTTTTTTCATGATGCTTCACTCCGTTTCTTCAAGGAACAAAGCAGCATATCTGCAACGTCTTTCCGTATCGTCGGATTCTCTTCCTGACTGAAGATCAACGTCGCCGTGCAGCCGTTCCTAGTCTTGATGGTGCGGAGATTAGCATCAGTTGCTAACGCATCTATTCTTTTGTCAAGGTTCGTCGGTTCCTGATCTAATGATATATCATAATCCTGCTTTTTGCAAGACTCCCAGGTATTATTTTTCATCGAGTATAAATCCTCCTATTTGGAATGACCTTGGCTTAAAGGTTGATCTCATTCTTCCATATAAGTACAGAACAAAGGGCGAGGTACTTATTGAGTGCAAGAATCAAGAAACAATGAAAGCCTTGATTTTTAGCTCAACAAGTTGCGGCAAATATCAGAGACATGGATTGCGGCATTGCGGAGAATGTGTCCCATGTTTAGTAAGGAGGGCAGCATTCAAAAGGGCCGGCATAAAAGATGAAACTGAGAATGGCTACTGTGTGGAGTCTCTAAAGAAATCGAATTCCCAAGATGTTGCAGCAGCAGCTATGGCGTGTATCCAAGTCCAGAATCAAGGTATTGAAAGATTTGCCAGGTCTGCGTTATCTTTTTGTGATTCGTCTGAAAGAAACGCTTATTTGCATATTGTGAACCGAGGTATAGATGAAATCAGGGCACTTTTGATGGAGCATGGTGTAATATGATTGATTTTCACTGCCATTTGGATTTGTATCCAGATCCTATGAAAGTATTTGCAGAAGTGAAGAGAAGAAAAGTAGAAGTGCTTGCTGTTACTACTAGCCCAAGAGCTTACATAAAAACATCGCAGCATTTCAGGGGATCAGATAATGTGAGAGTTGCACTTGGGTTTCATCCAGAGTTAGTGAAACAACGTCATTTTGAAAAGGATTTATTCTTCGAACAGATGAAATCTGTTTGTTTCTTAGGGGAAATTGGTATTGATGGGTCCCGAAGAGCAATGGAATCGCTTTCAGAGCAGATAGCTTTTTTTAATGAAGTCATTCATAAGGCTTCCATTAATAACCGGAAAGTGCTGAGCATCCACTCAAGGGGAGCTGTAAAAGAAGTGTTGCAAACTCTCGAATCGAACAATGGTAACTATGTTCCTGTTCTTCATTGGTTTACTGGAAAAATCAAAGAAGCAGAAAAAGCAATCGAGCTTGGCTGCTGGTTCAGTATTAATCCCAAGATGTGTTTTACTGAAACAGGAAAAAAAATCATCAAGTGTCTTCCACTTGATAGGATACTCCCGGAGACGGATGCTCCATTTGTACAAATCAATGGAGCTCCTTATATGCCATGGGATACGACAGTCACATCATATTTGGCAAGAGAAAACCGATTGGAGTTTGATTACTTAAACTCATTGTTGCATAAGAATTTGGATCATATAATTAATCTTGTTCAGAATAATTGATTTGGTAATTTCATAAGGTAAAAGAATACACAACTATACTAAACGAGGGCTCGATCTTTTGATCGAACCCTCTAACTTTGGTGGAGCATACCGGATTCGAACCGGTGACCTCTACAATGCGAATGTAGCGCGCTAGCCAACTGTGCTAATGCCCCAAATTATGCCGTCGAATTTTGTACAGTTTCGACAAACTGTTTCGTGGGTGTTATCAGCGTCATTGGGATGTAGAAACGACGGTTCGTTCTAGCCAACTGTGCTAATGCCCCAAATTATGGTTTAGATTTTTGTACAGAATCTACAAACTGTTTCGTGTGGGTTATCAGCTGTTAGGGTGATAGTAAGAACTGTTCGTTCTAGCCAACTGTGCTAATGCCCCAAACCATGCCTTGGATTCCGTTCGAACCAACTGTACCTGGGCCACATCTAATACCTATTTGATACCGTTCGCATCGAACAGAAATTATTATAGCATGGATAATAGGGAAAAGCAATAGATGAAAATGTAAAATTTCGTTGGATCATAAGGGAGGGGATTACGCCTCATCGTCCTCGTGAATCAAATGCATTGGGCCTAAAAGCAGGAATACAGCTTAAGCGAAGAGAGTGCTGCCTGGGAGGATGGTCATAAAGGCATTCACCTATGAATCCATCCAACCGCGCCACGCAGGCTGACGAGGTACCAATCACCATCTTCTTTCAGGATGGGAAGACGTGTATCTTTACCAAGCAGAGCGATCTTAAGTGCATCCGTATCGTTCCAGGCATAAACCGTCGTCTTCTGTTCGGTCACGTACCATGCCGGGTTGATGACGATATAGTCTGAATCAATCCAGCCGCAGGGAGCGTCTTCAGAATCGCTTAGAGTACAATAGACAAATCCGTTCTCCTCCTCCGGGCCTGTTGGCAGATCTGCGTTTATCACGATTGGCGTATCTCCATATTTCAGGGATTGCATCGCTTTGGAAGAAGCGCTCGGCTTCTCCCGCAATGTGAGCGTTTCGCACAGCACCACAGCCGGATAACCGATTTGCTGCCCCGGGCCATAGGGCGGTATGACTTCTGCATGAGCGCCCCTTATGCATCCAAGCATGACAATCAGCGACATCAGAATCATCAGCCAACCATACTTTTTCATGTCCTTTTTCCCTCTCTTTCATGTATTCAACGGTTAGACGTTGACCCCCGTCTTTTTGTTCCTCGCGTGAAATTGAAGAATTGGGGCAAAACAGTCAATTCAGGCAAATCCCAATTTGACAGCTCTGCCCCGCCGCATTTCAACCGGCTTGAAAGTATGGGACAATCCGCGTGGACACCGTCCCCGAAGGACAGGCATTCTTTATCCTGATAGAGGCTGCCGCTACCAGCGTTCAATAATCATAATCATGATGTCATCCAGTTTGAACAGTGACGCTTCTGTGACGCTTCATCTGTTATACTGCTCCCGTAATCGAGAGAACAGCCACGGCAAACACACCGCTCTCAACAAATCAATTGGAAAGAAGGTATGGACAATGAAGAAAATGCTTGCACTGGTTATTGCCGCCCTGCTGGCGCTGAGTGCCTCGGCCTTCGCCGAGATCTACCGCGCCGACGACATCACCTTTCAGTATGACGAAAAGGCCTTTGAGGTCTCAATGGACGATCGAACTGACGACGAGACCACCGTGGTGCTGCATGGAAAGGATGAAGCCTGGGGCAATACCTTCATCAGCTTCTACCTGAAGGATCTGGATGACGGCGAGAAGTTCCCCACCATGGCCGAAATGTCTCAGATCCCCGACACCACCGTCACCCAGGGCGACTGGAACGGTTACAAGAACGTGTTCATGTATACCCTTGAATACGACGACGGCACCAGCGAGCATTTCTTCATCGCACCGGTAATGGACGACGACGGCAACGAGGTCGATAACCTGCTGACGGTGCATATAGGCGTCAGCAAGGTCGAGGATGAGTCCATCGCAATGGCCCGTGACGATGCCATCAGCGCGGTCGTGGATTCGCTGAAGGTGGATGACTGACTGAAAGTTGAGTCACAGCCATGAGTTTATACGCCATCGGGGACCTACGAAGGCCCCTTCTATCTGAATCGCCGTCGGCAGATCACCGGCTGGGACGAGAAAGAAGCGGAACGCGCAGAGAAGCTGGTGGAGCGGGAGCTGGAACGCCTGCGCACATCCTTTGAAGCGGCAAAAAGCGACGGTTATACCCGCTTCATCATGTTCCTCCACTACCCTCCCACCAACATCCTGGAGAAGCGCAGCGGCTTTACGGACATGGCCGAGGCATACGGCGCGGAGCAGGTCGTCTACGCCCACTGTCACGGCCAGAGCCGCTTCCATGACAGCATCGAAGGACGATTTCACGGGATTGAATACAGATTGGTCTCTGGCGATTATCTGGTCTGGAATCCAGCAAGATTGATGTGACCTGCCATGTTATTGGAAAGGCCACCCCTTTGGGGTGGCCTTTCCAATAACGTACCCGGCGGCATGGCGTCGCTTCGCGCCGCGGCTTCGCCGAACCCCTTGCCTTCCGCAAGTGGCTCCGATTATCCTACCCGCCATGTTATTGGAAAGGCCACCCCTTTGGGGTGGCTTTTCCAATAACGTACCCGGCGGGATTCGAACCCACGGTCTTCAGAGTCGGAGTCTGACGCGATATCCAGCTTCGCTACGGGTACATGTCCAACATCGGCTATTATACCCCATTCGGCCTCAATTGGCAAGTTAAAAAGGGCGAAAGCACCAATTTTTCATATTTATTTACGATTTGCGCACCAGCTGCGGCGCCGCAGGCCTTGAATTGCTTGCGAATTTACATTCCTTCTGATACAATATACACGTAATGAACAATGGGGGTTTTAGCATGAGCGAGTACACCATCGCGCTGGACGCCATGGGGGGCGACCAGGCGCCGGACGCCATCGTCTCCGGGGCCATCGAGGCGCTGAGAAGGTATGGGGACATCCGCGTAATACTGGCCGGACCCGCAGCTCGGCTGGAGGCACTGCTAACCAAAGCCGGGGACGTGCGGGACCGGGTGGAGATCCTGCCCGCGGACGACGTGATCGCGATGGATGAATCGCCGATGCTCGCCGTGCGCCAGAAGGTCAATTCGTCCATGGTACAGGCCATGCTGGCCGTGCGCGAGGGCCGCGCCGGCGCGGTGGTCTCCGCCGGAAACACCGGCGCGCTGCTGGCGGGAGGCATGCTGCGCATCGGCCGCATACCGGGCATCGAGCGCCCCGCGCTCGCACCGGTGATTCCCGGGGTGAAGAAGCCCTTCCTGCTGATCGACGCCGGGGCAAACGTGGATTGCCAGCCCAGGTACCTGGTGCAGTTCGGGCTGATGGGCTCGGTTTACATGCACTCGGTGATGGGCGTGGATAAGCCCGCGGTGGGCCTGGTGAACATCGGCACGGAGGCCGAGAAGGGCAACAAGCTGACCAAGGAGACCTATCAGCTGATGCTGAAGCAGACCAGCTATCACTTTGCCGGGAACGTCGAGGCGCGGGACGTGCCCACCGGCGATTTCGACGTCGTCGTGGCCGACGGCTTTGACGGCAACATCATCCTCAAATACACCGAAGGCCTGGCCAGCGCCATGATGGGCATGCTCAAGAGCGACCTGAACGCCTCGAAGGTTTCCCGGCTGGGCGCGGCCCTCTCCCGCCCCGCCTTCCGCAAGTTCAAGCGCAGCATGGATTACAACGCCTACGGCGGCGCGCCGCTGCTGGGCGTGGAAGGCGCGGTGATCAAGGCCCACGGCGCCTCCGGCGAGACGGCCATCATGAACGCCCTGCGCCAGGCGCGCACGATGCTCTCAGGCGACGTGGCCGGCAAGATCCGCGAGGGGCTCAGCGGTCTGAGCGACAGCAACGCATAACCCACTTTAAGCACCGCCTCTACTCCACGAAGTGGAAGCGGCGGCAGCGCCGCGCGGATCCTTCGGATTCCAGCACGGGCTGGCCGCGCCTGCTTTCGGCAGCGGCGCAACTGCTATTCGACCCACAGACAGGAGGTAAAACCATGGATCGCAACGCTATTTTCGACAAGGTAAAGGAATACATACTGATGCAGCTGCCCATCGACGGCAGCCGGGTCACGGAAACCGCCCGCATGGTGGAGGACCTGGGCGCCGACAGTGCCAACCTGATGATGCTGATCATGGACCTGGAGACTGAATTCAACCTGACTGTAGAGGATGAAGCCCTTGGCAGCATCAAGACCGTGGGCGACATCGTGGACTACATTCAAAAGAAGGGCTGATCGTGAAGGCACTCTGCAAAAAGCTGGGCTATACCTTCAGTGACATGAAGCTGCTGGAGACGGCACTGACGCATCCCTCCTTCGGGGGGGATCATCATGTGCCCCACTACCAGCGGCTCGAGTTCTTGGGGGACGCCGTGCTGGAGCTGGCCATAAGCCGCTACCTCTATTTCGAGTTCCCGGAGGTAGACGAGGGCAAGCTGACGCGCATCCGCGCGGGACTGGTGCGGGAGGAGACCCTCTGCCGCGCCGCCCGACGCCTGGAGCTTGGCAAATACATCCGCCTCTCTGTGGGAGAGGACCGCTCGGGAGGGCGGGACAAGCCCTCCATACTGTGCGACGTGATGGAAGCCGTGCTTGCCGCCGTGTACCTCGACGGGGGCTTTGACTGCGCCGTGGACGTGATCCGCAGGGCGCTGGGCGATGAGCTGCATCCCCAGATGCTGGAGGACCACCTCGACGCCAAATCCCGCCTGCAGGAGGTGCTGCAGCGGGACGGCGAAATGCCGGTATACGTATTCGTATCGATGGAAGGACCGCCCCACGCCCCTGTTTTCCGCTACAGCGTAACCTTGAACGGCCGGGAAATCGGCACAGGGGACGGCACCAGCAAGCAGAACGCCCAACAGGAGGCCGCCCGGGACGCCCTCAGAAGAATGCGAAATGGGAAATAAGCGTCCCATTATCCCAGAACGGAGCGAAACAATAATTTGCGACTGAAGAAACTCATTTTACACGGCTTCAAATCCTTCGCCGACCATGCGGAGATCATCTTCGAGGACGGCATTACCGGCGTGGTCGGGCCAAACGGTTGCGGCAAGAGCAACATCTCCGACGCGGTGCGCTGGGTACTGGGCGAGCAGAGCGCAAAGTCGCTGCGCGGCGCGAAGATGGAGGACGTCATCTTCAACGGCACCGAGGCCCGTCGCCGCCTGGCCTATTGCGAGGTCACGCTGGTCTTTGAGAACGAGGACCACGCCCTGGCCATCGACTTTGCCGAGGTCTCCGTCACCCGGCGGGTCTACCGCAGCGGCGAAGGCGAATACAAGATCAACGGCGCCGCCTGCCGCCTTCGGGACATCGTGGACCTGTTCCGCGACACCGGCATCGGCAAGGACGGCTATTCCCTGATCGGCCAGGGCCGCATCGACGAGATCCTCTCCGCCAAGTCGGAGGACCGCCGCCAGGTATTCGAGGAGGCCGCGGGCATCGTCAAATTCAAGTCCCGCAAGCTGGATGCCCAGAAACGCATCCAGCACACCCAGGAAAACCTGAACCGCGTGGAGGACATCCTCGCCGAGCTGGAGGACCGGGTGGAGCCGCTGAAGCAGCAGAGCGAGCAGGCCCGGGAATACCTGTCCCTGCGGGACGAGCTGAAGGGACTGGATCTGAACGTCTTCCTGGTGCGCACCGAGCGCTACGAGGAGCGCATCAAAGAGCTGAAGAAATCCGTGCAGACCCTGGGCGAATCGATCCTCCAGGCCAACCAGGCCCTCGAGGAAAAGAGCGCCCAGCGGGACGAGGCACAGACCCGCCTGGACGCCTTTGAGCTCGAGAGCGGCGAAAAGCGGGAAGTCGTACAGCGTCTGATCCGCGAGGTCGAGGCCGGCGAGGGTTCGGTGCAGGTCATGCGCGAGCGCATCGCCGCCGGGGAAAAGGAGCGGGACCGCATACAGGCCGAGCGCGCCTCCGCCTCGGAGGGGAAGGCGGGCGTGCTGCGCCAGATCGAAAGGATGACCGCCGAGATCGAGGCCGAGACCGTCGCCATACAGACCGCTGCAGACGCGCTGGCCACCCAGGAGCAAGCCCTTTCTGAATCGGAGGAACGCCTTTCCGCCCTGGAGGAGGCCTCGGAAAACGCCAAGCAGCAGATCATACAGGCCATGAACCAGCTGGGCGACGTGAAGTCCCAGCGGGCGCGTTTGAGCGCCATGAAGACGGCGCTGGAGAACCAGCTGACCGGCATGGACGCCGACCACAGCCGGGAGCAGGCCGCTTCCCAGGCGCTGGACGCCCACGTGCAATCCGCCCGGGACCAGCTGGATGCTGAAAACACCCGCAAGGCCGAGCTTCAAAAGCAGGCCGGGGACATCCAGGGCCGGGTCCAGGCCCTGGGCGAGCAGTCCGCGGCCCTCTCCGACCGGGTGACCCGCATGCAGACCGAGCGCCAGCAGCGGGATTCCCGGCTGAAGCTGTTGCGGGAGATGCAGCGGGATTACGAGGGCTACAACAACTCCGTCAAGCAGGTGCTGATGCAGGCCCGACGGCTGGGCCAGGGCTCCGGCGTGCACGGCGTGGTCGCCGACCTGATCCACGTGCCCGCCCGACTGGAGCGTGCCATGGACATGGTGCTGGGCGGCGCGCTTCAGAACGTCGTGGTGAACCGGGACGAGGACGCCAAGCGCATGATCGAATACCTGCGCGCCAATCGCTTCGGTCGGGCCACGTTCCTGCCCATATCCTCTGTCCGGGGCCGCACCCTATCCCCCCAGGAGCGCAATGTGCTGTCCATGCCGGGCTGCGTAGGCCTCGCCTCGGAGCTGATCGAATTTGACCCCAGGTACCAGGGCGTGGTGGACAACCTGCTGGGCCGCACGGTGGTGGCCGAGAACCTGGATGCCGGCATCGCCATACAGCGGGCGGGCCGCTACCAGTTCCGGCTGGTGACGCTGGAGGGCGACGTGATGCACTCCGGCGGTTCGATGACCGGCGGCAGCACCCAGAGCCGCGTGACCAGCCTGCTGTCCCGAAGCCGCGAGATCGAGGAGAGCGAGCAGGCCCTCAAAAATCTGGAAACCCAGTTCTCCCAGGCCCGTGAGCAGTACGCCGCCATCGAGGACGAGCGCAGCGGCCTGAAGCGGGAGCGCGGCGAGCTGTACGACGAGCTGCACAAGCAGGAGGTCATCTGCGCCCGCGCCGAGGCCCAGCTGAGCGCCGCGCTGGACGAGCAAGCCAGCAACAACGCGCGGTTGGCCCGCTCGGAGGGCGAGCACCAGCGCCTGCAGTTGCAGCTTGCGGACGTGACCGCCAGCCTGACGGCCCTGGACGCCCAGCAGCAAAGCGCAGAAAGCTCCACCGACGATCGCCAGGCCGAGGTGCGGCGCATGTCGGATGAGATCTATACCTTGCGCGGCCAGACCGAATCCCTGCGCGACGCTGTAGGCGAGGCGCGCATCGCGCTGGCCTCCCGTCGCCGCGGCCTCGAAGCCGCCACCAGCGAGCGCGACCGGCTGTCCAGCCAGGCGGAGAACGCCGAGAAGCTGATGGCCGAATCAGAGGTCGCCCTTGCGGCCTGCCTGAACGCGCTGGACGCCAACGCCGCGCTTCTGGAGGGCGACATCGAAGCCCTGAACCGGAACAAGGCCGCCCTGAACGCGGCCCGCGCCGCTTTCGACGAGGCGGACGGGCGGCGCACCGGCATACAGAAGCAGCTGCAAACCCTGGCCGAGGAGATCGACGGCCTGCGCGGCAATCTGGACGACTTCAGCGACAGGCACCACCGCAGCGAGATCCAGCTGACCCGGGTGGAGGGCGAATTCAAGCAGCTCCAGGACCGCATCTGGGAGGACTACGAGTTGACCTACGCCGGGGCCGAACCCTTCCGACAGGCCGACTTCAAGTTGACGGAGTCGGAAAAGCGCATCGCCGCCATCCGCCAGCGCATCCGCGCCATGGGCACCGTGAACGTGGCGGCGCTGGACGAATACCGGCGCACCGTGGAGCGCGTGGAGGAGCTGTCGAGCCAGCGGGACGACCTGCTGAAGGCCCAGGCGGACCTGGAGGGCATCGTGGCCGACCTGGAGACCCAGATGGAAAGGCAGTTCAAGAGCCAGTTTGCGCTGATGAACGACAACTTCCAGCGCACGTTCGTGAAGCTGTTCGGCGGCGGCAAGGCCGAGCTGCGGCTTGCAGACCCGAAGGACGCGCTGAACTGCGGCATCGACATCGTGGCCCAGCCCCCGGGCAAGAAGCTGCAGATGCTCTCGCTGCTTTCCGGCGGCGAGCGCGCACTGACCGCCATCGCCATACTGTTCGCCATACTCGACCTCAAACCCACCCCGTTCTGCATACTGGACGAGATCGAGGCCGCGCTGGACGACGCCAACATCGACACCTACGCCGACTACCTCAAATCCTATTCCGAGAACACGCAGTTCATCGTCATCACCCACCGCAAGGGCACGATGGAGCGCTGTGACGCGCTTTACGGCGTGGTGATGGAGGAAAAGGGCGTATCAAAAACGGTGTCTGTGAAATTGAATGAAGCAGTTTAACGGGAGGAAAGACCTATGGGATTATTTGACAAGATCAAAAAAGGCCTTCAAAAGACCCGCGACGTCTTTACCGGCCGCATGGACGAGCTCGTAGAGAATTACAAGGAGCTGGACGACGACTTCTATGAGGACCTGACGGACATACTGATCATGGCCGACGTGGGCGTGCCCACCTCCGAGCTGGCGGTGAACCGGCTGAAGGAGAAGTGCAAGGCCGAGAAGATCGGCAATCCCGAGAAAGCCCGTGAGGCCTTGAAGGGCATCCTGGTGGACATCCTGTGGGCCGAGCCGATGAAGCTGACCAGCCCGATGGTGCTGCTGATCATCGGCGTCAACGGCGTGGGCAAGACCACCTCCATCGGCAAGCTGGCCTCCCGACTGAAGGCCATGGGCCGCCGGGTCATCATCTGCGCCGGAGACACCTTCCGCGCCGCCGCCGCAGACCAGCTGACCGTCTGGGCCGAACGGGCCGACGTGCCCATCATCAAGCACAGGGAAGGCGCAGACCCCGCCGCCGTGGTGTTCGACGGCATACAAGCCGCCAAGGGCCGCCACGCCGACGTGCTGCTGGTGGACACCGCCGGGCGCCTGCACAACAAGGCCCACCTGATGGAGGAATTGAAGAAGATCAACCGCGTGGCCGAGCGTGAATTCCCCGAGGCCGCGCTGAGCGCGCTGCTGGTCATCGACGCCACCACCGGCCAGAACGGCATGGCCCAGGCCAAGGTGTTCAGCGAGGTCTACAACCTGGACGGCATCATACTGACCAAGCTGGACGGCACCGCCAAGGGCGGCATCGCCATCGCCATCCGAAACGAGCTGGGCCTGCCCGTGCGCTACATCGGCGTGGGCGAACAGCTGGACGACATGCAGCCCTTCGACGCAAAGGAATTCGTCAGCGCCCTGTTCGGGGATTGATGGGGGCAACGGTATGACCATCGACAGCAAGCTGAAGGCCATCATCGACCGGTTCGACTTTCCCGGCGAGCTGGTCGAATGCATGGAGATCAAGACCGGGCACATCAACCGCACCTATCGCCTGCGGTTTATTCAGTCCGGCAGCGCCGCGGACTATGTGCTGCAGCGCATCAACAACTACGTCTTCAAGAAGCCCTGGGAGGTCATGGAGAACGTGCAGCTGGTGACAGAGCACCTCCGCGCCGCCATGCGCGCCCGGGGCATCGATCCCGAAAACCGCGTGCTGAAGCTGGTGCGCGTGAAGACCGGCGGCGCGATGGTGGAGGACGGCGAAGACGGCTTCTGGCGCGCCTATGAATTCATACGGCACGCCGCGACCATCGACCGGATCGAAAACCCCGGCCAGTTTCGCCAGATCGGCGCGGCCTTCGGCCAGTTCCAGGGAATGCTCTCCGACTTCCCCATCGAGCGGCTGCACGAAACCATTCCCCACTTCCACGACACCCGCAAGCGCGTAGGCGACTTCGAGCGCTCCGTGGCGCTGGATGTTGCGGACCGGGCCGGCGGGGTACAGGCGGACATCGCGTTCATCCGTAGCCGCGGGGAGGCCATGTGCCGCATCGTGGACAGGCTCAAATCGGGCGAGCTGCCCCTTCGGGTCACCCACAACGACACCAAGATCAACAACGTCATGCTGGATGTGGAGACCGGCGAGGCGCTGTGCGTGATCGACCTGGACACCGTGATGCCCGGCTCGGCGCTGTACGACTTCGGCGATGCCATACGCTACGGCGCGTCCACCGCTGCCGAGGACGAAACCGACCTGGACAAGGTCTCCCTTGACATGGACCTGTTCACCGTCTTTTCCGAGGGCTTTATCGCCAACACCGCCGCCCGGCTGACGGACGTGGAGCTCAAAAGCCTGCCCCTGGGGGCGCTGGTGATGACCTACGAGAACGCGCTGCGGTTCCTGGCGGACTATCTGGACGGGGACACCTACTACAAGATCGACTACCCCGCCCACAACCTGGACCGTGCCCGCTGCCAGTGCCGGCTGCTGGCCGACATGGAGGCGAATCAGGACAGCATGTATGATATCGTCGCCGGACTGTGCAGGAGGTTCCAATGAAATACCGCGTCGAAAGGGATTCCATGGGCGAGATGCAGGTGCCCGCCGACCGCTACTGGGGTGCGCAGACCCAGCGCAGCCTGCAGAACTTCAAAATCGGCGGCGATGTGATGCCCCGGGAGATCACCCACGCCTTCGGCATCCTCAAAAAGGCCGCCGCCATCGCCAACCACCGCATACAGCCGGGGCGCATGACCGAGGAAAAACTGAAGGCCATCTGCGCCGCTTCGGACGAGGTGGCCTCAGGCCAGCTGGACGACCACTTCCCCCTCGTGGTGTGGCAGACCGGCAGCGGCACCCAGTCCAACATGAACGCCAACGAGGTCATCGCCAACCGGGGCAACGAATTTGCCGGGAAGAAGCTGCTGCACCCCAACGACGACGTCAACATGTCCCAGAGCAGCAACGACACCTTCCCCACCGCCATGCACATCGCCGCCGTGTTGGGCATCGAGGATGACCTTATGCCCGTGATGGAGGCCTTCATCGAAACGCTGAAGCGGCTGGAGGCTGAAAACGCCGACGTGGTGAAATCGGGGCGCACCCACCTCCAGGATGCCACTCCCATACGCTTCAGCCAGGAAATTCGCGGCTGGCGCGGGCTGGTTGAAACGCCACTTGAGATGCTGAAGCTGGCCCTGCCCCCCCTGCGCCGGCTGGCCCTCGGCGGCACCGCCGTGGGCACCGGCCTGAACGCGCCGGCGGGCTTTGACATAGAGGTGGCAAAGGCCGTCTCCGAGCTGACGGGCAAGCCCTTCACCACCGCCGAAAACAAATTCCACGCGCTGACGGGCAAGGACGAGCTGGTGTTCGCCCACGGGGCCCTGAAGGCCCTGGCCGCAAACCTGATGAAGCTCGCCAACGACGTGCGCTGGCTGGCCTCCGGGCCGCGCTGTGGCCTGGGCGAGATCCGCATTCCGGAAAACGAGCCCGGCAGCAGCATCATGCCCGGCAAGGTCAACCCCACCCAGTGCGAGGCGCTGACGATGGTGGCGGTGCAGGTGATGGCGAACGACGTGGCCGTGGGCATGGCCGCCAGCCAGGGTAACTTCGAGCTGAACGTGTTCATGCCCGTGCTGATCTACAACTTCCTGAAGTCGGTGCGGCTGCTGGCCGACGGCATGCGCTCCTTCGATGCCAACTGCCTGAGCGGGCTCACCGCCAACCGGGAGAAGATGCGCCGCAACCTGTACGACAGCCTGATGCTGGTCACGGCACTCAACCCCTACATCGGCTACGACAACGCCGCAAAGACCGCCAAGCTGGCCTATAAAGAGGGCATCTCGCTGAAGGGTGCCTGCGTAAAGCTGGGTTTCCTCACCCCCGAGCGATTTGACGCGGTTTTCCACCCGGAGGAGATGGCGTAGGCAAGCTGATTCTTCAAAGCAGTCCGCAGCAAAGACGCTCTGTCTTTGCTGCGGACTGCTATATATCATACCTCTTGGATTCCATTTCGAACAATAGGGCCTGTTCCCTTCTGGAGAATTGCCTGACGCGCTCCCAATCTGCGGGAATAAAGGTCTCCGGCAAAACCTCGCCATCGGCCACCTCAAAATAACTCATCCCTGCGATCATGTAAGTCAGGTCAAAGCGCTCGCCATATTTCCGGTGCGCGCAGCTCAAAAGCATCCGTGAATCGAATTGCGGTACGTTTTGATAAATCTGATACAGGTCGTAAAAGTCCTTCCGCGAGCCCCGGCTGCCTATGGCAGACAGCTTCATCACGGCGATATCCTTCACGCCGCACAGCTTCAAGCCCGGAAGCATTGTATCGTCCGTGATGAAGCCGGACACCAGGGGATACGGATACCACAGAAAGCTGGTTTGCACACCATCCAGGATCACATCACACCTATCCTGATCCATATGAATGACCGTCAAATCCGCCCATCGTTCCTTCAGTCGGACAAGGATGGCATTCGAATTGAAACGCTGTTCAGAAAAGAAGTAAAAATCATAGGATTTGCGCAGCCCGAGCTGTAGCGACAGCGCCGTGCCCCCGGCCAGATAAAAGCATGTCGTTTCAGGAATCTCTGCCAATTCCCTGACGAGGTGCATGCGGCGTTCATCCAGTATCTCCAGGTGCATCGATTACCTCCATGTCCCCGCTTTGACAAGCTGATCCTTGGGAATATGATACCTTTCAGCCATGAAGTTTCGCATGATTGGATGCATATCCCGGCGCTGGATGATGGCTTCAACGATAGCTTCTTCGGAATAGTGCCTCGTCACCCAAAGATAGCCCGGCATTCCGCCCATGCTCAGCAATCTTGATATGATGTATTGCCGGTTGGCTGTCATATCCAAAGCACCGATATCCGTATCCCAGAAGAGGGGTTTGAATTGACTGAGCATCTTTTCAAAGGCCTCTGTCCGTCGTTGTGCCGCACCTGTGATCTCTGCCATACCTTCCGCCTCTCGCATCTGTTCAGTCCAGTCAAGCGGTATCGTATGTAGCGACGGGCCAGGCGCCGCCGCTACATTTTCATCCACCTGGACTGAACAGTCAACGCCTCTCAAAATTATAAAGCCAATTTCAATCCCCGGACGCCTCATCCGTTGGATTATTTCTTATCTTCCCTTTTCTAAACCGTCAACTATCACGTTTGGCGTGAATATATATTTGCTGTTCAACGTCCCACATGACGAGCATCGGAGGTCCTGCCCTTGTCCACGTCCATCGGCGACGCCCGCGCCATTGCGCGCATTCCCCTGTCCCTGATCGAGGAGGGGCCTGACCGGCCCCGGCGGGAATGCCCGAAGGAATCCATCGCAAAGCTGGCGGAATCCATACGGCTGCACGGGCTGCTCTCGCCGCTGCTGGTCAGACAGGGGGCGAATGGGCATTATCAGCTGGTCGCCGGGTCCCGCCGGCTGCGGGCGCTGCGCCTGTTGAACCGGAGCTGGGCGGAGGCGATCCTCCTGGCGGGCAGCCCCTGTGACTGCGCGCTGATCGCGCTGGTGGAGAACCTTCAGCGGGAACAGCTGCACTATCTGGACGTGGCCCTCGCCTGCCGCGCCCTACTGGACCGCTACCCCATCACCCAGGAGCGGCTGGCGGTCAGCCTCTCCGTCAGCCCGTCGGCGCTGGCCAACCGGCTGCGGCTGCTGCGCCTGCCTTCATCGGTGCAGGCCGGCCTGCGCCGCCACGGGCTCAGCGAACGCCATGCCCGGGCACTGCTGCGCTTATCCGACGAAGCCGACCAGCTGGCCCTCGTAGAGCAGGCCGCCCTGAATAAACTGAGCGTCACCCAGCTGGAAAAGCAGGTGGACGCCCGCCTGTCAAAGCCCGCCCCGCACGGGCGAAGGGTATCCGCGGCCCTGCGTGACAGCCGCATGATCGTCAACGCGCTGCTGGACACCGTGCGCCAGCTCACCCGAATCGGCGTGCCGGTGCAGAGCAGGGTCGAGGAGGGCGAAGGCTGCGTCCGGGTGATCGTGACCATACCGGCAGCAAAATCGAATACGTCTACAGCCTGACCTCGTCCCCGCACCGCAGCTTTTCGGCGATGGCGGAGATCCTTCGCAGACGGGCGTTGACGCCCGATTTGCCCAGGGGCGGGTCCATCAGCTCGCCCAGCTCCGCCAGCGGCATCTCCGGGTTGTTGGCCCGGGTATAGGCCATGTCCCGAAGCGTCCTGGGCAGCTTGTCCAGGCCCAGCTCGGCGTCGATGTAGCGAATGTCCCGAATCTGCGCCTCGGCGGCGTTCATGCTCCGATTGATGTTGGAATTGTCGCAATTCAGCTGGCGGTTGACCCGGTTGCTGACTTCCTTCTTGACGCGCACATTTTCAAAGGCCATCATGGCCTTGCCCGCGCCAAGAAGCGACAGCATGTCCGAGATGTCCTCCGCCCGCTTCAGGTACACCACATATTTGGACTTGCGGAGCGAAACCCTCGCCTCGATCTCAAAGGCGTTGAGCTGTTGGACGATAAACCCCGCCAGCGCCTCGTTTGGAGCGGCGATTTCGATGTGGTAATCCCGGTCCGGGTGGCTGATCGCGCCACACAGGGTGAAGGCTGCCCGAACAAATGCCTTCTTACAGCAGCTGTAGCGGACGGTTTCGTCTACGGGCAGGGTACGCAGATCGAAGAGCGCGCCTTCTTCCAACAGCTCCAGTGCCTGGAGCAAGCCATAGGCTTCCTCCTCCGGTATAACGAGCTGATAGCGGGTCTGGTTGTTCAGCGTATCACCGCTGAGCGCGCGAATCTGGCCGATGATGCCATAGAAGCGCTTGAGCATGGCAAAGTACCGGCGCACGGTGGACGCCTCCGAGGCCGTGAGCGTCACGGCATAGCGCTTCCGCCCTCTCCAGGTAATGGCGTTGGCGCACAGCAGCGCCGCCGTCAGCTCGCTGCGGGCACAGCAGGCGTCCTCCATGGGCGTGCGGGCCAGTTCGCCCCGCACATCCGATGCAAATGACATGTCAATCCTCTCCCAGTATCCGCACTTCGGTCTCCAGCCGGACGCCGAAGCGGTCCGCCACCTCGTCCTGCACAGTACCGATCAGCGTCAGTATGTCCGCCGCCGTCGCCCCGCCGGTGTTCACGATGAAACCGGCGTGCTTTTCGCTGACCTGGGCGCCGCCCACGCGCTTGCCCTTCAGCCCTGCCTGCTCGATCAGCGCCCCGGCGAAATACCCCTCCGGGCGCTTGAAGGTGCTGCCGGCACTGGGGTAGTTCAGGGGCTGCTTGTCCCGGCGGCGGGCGTTCAGCTCCCGCATCCGCGCGGCGATGGCCTCCGGATCGTCAGGCGTCAGGGCAAAGCGGGCGGAGATCACGATGCCGCCCCGGCGCAGGGGCAGGGACGTGCGATAGCCCATCTGCATTTCTTCCACGGTCAACGTGCGTACTACGCCGTCCAGCAACACCCGGGCGTCAACCAGCACGTCGGAGAGCTGGCCGCCGTAGGCCCCGGCGTTCATGGCGCAGCCGCCGCCCAGCGTGCCTGGAATGCCCGAGGCGAACTCCAGCCCGGAAAGGCCGCTGGCCTGGGCGTAGGCCGACACCCGCGCAAGGGAGGCCCCGGCCCAGGCGGTGAGGGTCTCGCCGGCGCGGGCGATGGCGGCCATGCCCTCCCCCAGCGCGATCACCAGCCCACGGATGCCTCCATCCTTAACCACCAGGTTCGACCCGTTGCCGATCACGAAGCAGGGCGCCCCGGCTTCGCGGGCAATCGACAGCGCCTGAAGCAGCTGTTCCTCGCTCTCCGGCAAGAACAGCACGTCCGCCGGCCCGCCCACCCTGAAGGTGGTGTGGCGGGACATGGGTTCGTTCTCCAGGATCTGATGGGAACCCGCAATCGCGGAAAGGGCTTCGATCAGTTGGCTCATATTGCCTCCGAAAAATCAGAAATTGAAGTAGATAAACGGATTGTAGCTCCCCACCGCCACATAGGTGATGGCGAGGAAGGTCAGCCCCAGCAGCGCCGCCGCGCCTGTGACCTTCATCAGGTTGGCCGGCACGCGCAGCCTGTCGCGTATGAACTCGGGCACCGGCAGGCTGAACAGCACGCCCGCCGCCAGGAATACGCCATATTCCCGCAGGAAGGCCCCCGTGAGCCCGTTCCACACCGGCGCGCCGCTCATGCCGAACATCGATCCATAGAATATGCGGGCGACGTGCAGGTTATCCGAGCGGATCATCACGGTGATGGTCACCACCACGAACATGGCGTAGAAGTGGCCGATGGCATGCTTGCTCATCCACTTGCCCATGCCCGTCAGGCGCTCGATCACCAGGAACACGCCGAAGCCGAAGCCCCACATGAAATAGGTCCAGGCCGCGCCGTGCCACAGGCCGGTGAGCGTCCAGACCACCAGCATGTTGAACACCAGTCGCGGCTTGCTGACCCGACTGCCGCCCATTGGGATGTAGACATAATCGGTAAACCAGCTGCCCAGGGAGATGTGCCAACGCTTCCAGAACTCGCCCACCGACTTACAGATGAAGGGATAGTTGAAGTTCTCCAGGAAGTGGAAGCCGAACATGCGGCCCAGGCCGATGGCCATGTCGGAATAGCCGGAGAAGTCGTAATACACCTGCATCAGGTACGCGCAGGCTGCCAGCCACGCGCTGACCACGGACAGATCCTTCGTCTCCAGGGCAAAGGCGGTGTCCACCAGCAGGCCCAGGTTGTTGGCCAGCAGCATCTTCTTGCATAGGCCCTTCATAAAGCGCTGGGTGCCCTCGATGAAGTCGTCCAGGTTCTCCCTTCGGCCCTCGATCTCATCTGCGACGGTCTGGTAGCGCACGATGGGGCCCGCGATCAGCTGGGGAAAGAAGGAGATGTAAAGGCACACGTTGATCAGGCTCTTCTGCACACGGCCATTGCCCCGGTAGACGTCGATCACATAGCTCATGGCCTGGAAGGTGAAGAAGGATATGCCGATGGGCAGCGTGATCTGGGGTACCGGCAAATGGATGCTGAACCACTGGTTCAGGCTGGTCAGTATGAACATCAGGTATTTGTACACGCCCAGCAGCCCCAGGTTGAAGACCACCATCAGCGTCAGCGCCAGCTTCGCCTTCCTTTTATCGTCCCGCACCCGGTCCACCCACAGGCCGAACAGCCAGTTCGCCACGATGGAACCCATCATGATCGGGAAGAACTTCGGCGCGCCAAAGGCGTAAAAGCCGAGGCTCATCACCGAAAGAAAAACGTTTGCCGCCCTGCGCCACCGCTTCAACAGGTAATAGCCGATCAACACCACCGGCAGGAAGAAAAAGAGAAACTCGATGCTGGAAAAGACCATTGGTCGCACTCCTTGCAGCGTATACTAAACTATTATATATTATACCGCATGAACCCTGTTTTGTCCATCTTTGAGAAAAAGAGCAACAGCATTTAACCCTCCGGGAATGCGCCCGGAGGGTTAAATGCCGTCATATATCGGTCGGTTCCCTACTTATTTTACCTTCTTGCTCAACGCCTTCGACCACGCAGAGACGTAGGCCTTTCCGCCGACCAGCTTATAGCCGCGAATGCGGACGTAATAGGTCTTGCCTGCTTTCAGGTTCTTCAGGACCCTGCTCACCGTCGCCGCCTTGGCGATCTTCACCTTGGTGGACGACGCGAAGGACTTTTTCAGGCTGTACTCAAGCTGGTAACCCGCGCCGCCGGTCCCCTTCTTCCACTTGACGGTCAGCTGTCCCTTGCCCGCGGTCAGGGATGCGAGCGACACAGCCTTCGGGTTGATGGCAAAGGTCTTGCTCACCGAGGCGGTATAATTGCCCTTGCCCTTGATCGTCACGGAAGCCTTGCCGATGGCCTTGTTATTCTTATAGGCCACGGTGTAGTCGGCGCCCTTCTTCAGCGTCTTGCCGGACAGCGTCACCGTCACGGCGGGCTTGATGGCCTTGCCGGTATAGGTCCGGGCCTGGATGGCGGCCACCTTCGCCTTGGCGAGGGAGGCGGGGTTGATCTTGAAGCTGGCAGTCACGGTGCCGGTATAATCGCCCTTGCCCTTGATCGTCACGGTGGTCGTGCCGGCATTCGTGTTGTTCTTGTAGGCTACGGTGTAGTCGATACCCTTCTTCAGCGTCTTGCCGGACAGCGTCACAGTCACGGCGGGCTTGATGGCCTTCCCGGTGTAGGTCCGGGCCTTGATGGCAGCCACCTTCGCTCCGGCAAGGGAGATCGTCGTGGGGGTGTTGCTCTGCCACACGGCATAAAGCTCAGTGTGCGCGTACTGGGCCCAGGCGCTGGCGCTGTCCGGCTTGGTATCCTTGATCAGCGTGCCCGCCTCGTCCTTCGGGTCGGTGCACCAGCCCTTGAAGGTATAGCCGTCCCGCACGGGTTTGTATTTGCCGATGTCCAGCGCAAAGTCATAGCCATCGACCGTGCAGGTTTCACAGATGAGATGCTTCTGGCCGTTGATGGTACCGCCCCTGGGATCGAAGCCCACCGTCAAGCAGCTGGGACTGCCGCCGACGCCCGCTTCAATGAATTTGGCACTCAGCGTGACGTCCCTGAGCGCTGAAAATGTGCTCTCTTCGATCTTATGCAGCATCGTCACGAAATTCATCGTGTGGGTGTAGGCGTCTTCCGTCAGCCTGGACACGCTACCCAGCCTTGTGTCCTCCTGCGTTGAAGTATAGCCGTGAGAGGCCAGCCAGCCCCATTGCCAGTCGTCCCTATTGTCCCAGCCGTTGAACAGGCAGCCCTTGCGGATGGGCCGGGGCATCTGGTAGGTATGGTCCTCCTTGTCGATGTAGATCCGGTCCGCATAGGCCGCGGGAGCGGTAGCCGGGAAGCTCAGATCGTCCTTGGCGGCATCGCCGTAGTCGTACTTGACCTCGTAATATTTCTCGATGATGTAAAGGGTAGGCTGGCTCTTGATCGTACCGCCGCCGACAAAGCTGGGATTGCCGCTGTTGTTGCCGCCGTAGCCAAGCATTTCACCGGCACTCTCGCTCTTGTTAAACGGCTCACCTCTATTGTAGAATCATTTGTCAATCCCTCCTTAATTTTTTATATTTACATCGTCATATTAATATAACATAAATGTATTGTCAAGAAATAAAGATGGAAAAGTAAATGCTATCCGGGCAACGGCAGGTTTTAGCCCAAACATGAGCAGTAACAGCCCATCATTTTTTGAGCGTTCTATTGCATTTGCTGCTGCCGTGTGATAATATACCTATAGAAAGGAGTAGAGAGGTATCCCGTTATAACACTGGTGCTGTATTTCGGTGAACGCCGTTGGAAGAATTGCGCTCTGAGCGACTGCGTAACTTTACCGGAAGCGCTTATACCCTACTTTTCTGACTATCGCGTCAACATCTTCGAAATCGCCTATCTGACGGATGAACAAATCGAGCGCTTTCACAGCGACTTTCGAATCGTAGCGGATTATTTCGCCCACCGGCGGGTGGACAGGGACTATCGGCCCGGAAATCCACGCAAGTTTGACCATCAGAACGAGATATTAAAGCTGATGTCCGCGATTTCCCACGACCAACGTTTTTCCGACACCATCGACCCGAAGGGAGGTACACCGAAGAACATGTGCGAAGTATTGGACCGTGTTGAACAAAAGGGCATCCGTCAAGGCATGCAAAAGGGCATGCAAAAGGGCATCACCATCGGAGAACTGAATAAGGCAAAGGCTACCGCGTTCAGATTGCGCGATCTCAGAATCGTGGATACGCCCGGTGCAATCGCGCATATCGTCGGCGTGGAGACCCAACAGGTAGAGCAATGGTTTGCGGAGAACCCCATGTGACAATTGCAGCAGTATCTACTTCTATAGGCTATGGCTGCATGCCAAATAATATATACAGGAGGCCCTTTCCATGAAGTTTTATTCCGTCTACGATCCCGAATTCAAGCCCTACGGCCAGGTGCTGGAGGGTTACGACACCGCCGAGCTGCGCGAGGCCATGATGAAGATCGACCTGCCCGAGGGCGTCAACTACGAACCCGGCATTGATTCGCTGGAAGCCTGCGCCATCTACCCCGTGCTGCGGGACCGGGCCTACGGCGGCATGCCGATCCAGCTGGGCATGTGCTGGGGCCACAACACCAAGCTGAACTGCCTGGAATACCACCGCGACAGCGAGGTCAACATCGGCACCCATGACTTCGTGCTGCTGCTGGCCAAGCAGGACCAGATCGTGGACGGCGTTCTGGACACCGCCCTAGTGAAGGCCTTCCGGGTGCCCGCCGGCGTGCCGGTGGAGGTATTCGGCACCTCGCTGCACTACGCCCCCTGCCACACCGACGCGAAGGACGGCTTCCGGGTGGCCATCGTGCTGCCCAAGGGCACCAACACCGCCAAGCCCGACTTTGCCCCCGTCAGTGAAGAGGACAGGTGGATGACCGCCCGCAACAAGTGGCTCCTCGCCCACCCCGAATCCGCCGAGGCGAAGGACGGCGCGCACATCGGCCTGAAGGGTGAGAATATTGATATCAGCAACTACTGATTTGTCGCGCTGCGACAAATCAGTAGTTGAGGGGTTAGGGGTTAGGTTTTAGGGGTTAGGAAAGGAGGAAATCCTGCGGATTTCTTTTGATTAAAAGGCTGAAAAACGTTGAAACTCCTTCCGTTTCCATTGAATCAAAACAAATCCCGAAGGGATTTGCACCACCCCTAACCCCTAAAACCTAAAACCTAAAACCTAATCCCTGAATACTGATTTATCGAGCACAGCTCGATAAATCAGTATCTGTCCCCTTCCCCACCGAAAGGGCCCGCTGCAATAATGCAGCGGGCCCTTTCGATGGCTGACGTCAGTCCTCGATGATCTTGGTCACGACGCCGGAGCCTCGATGATCTTGGTCACGACGCCGGAGCCGACGGTGCGGCCGCCCTCGCGGATAGCGAAGCGCAGGCCTTCCTCGCAGGCGATGGGGGTGATCAGCTTGACTTCCATGTCGATGTGGTCGCCGGGCATGACCATCTCAACGCCCTCGGGCAGCTTGATGTCGCCGGTAACGTCGGTTGTACGGAAGTAGAACTGCGGACGGTAGCCGTTGAAGAACGGGGTGTGGCGGCCGCCCTCTTCCTTGGTCAGCACGTAAACCTGGCCCACGAAGTGGGTGTGGGGATGGATGGAGCCGGGCTTCGCCAGAACCTGGCCGCGCTCGATCTCGGTCCTCTGCACGCCGCGCAGCAGCACGCCGATGTTGTCGCCG